>JAFAEL010000085.1 GCA_023423995.1 Pseudomonadota bacterium
CCTCGACCTGTTCTCGACGGCGCCGAGCGTCGTCTACCGCCTGCACATGACCGACGGCACCACGAAAGAGCTCCACAACCCGGCCGACATGCCGGACGTGATGAAGATCGACTCGATCGAGGAGCCCTGGATCCGCGCCACCATCATGTCGCCGGACGAGTATCTCGGCGGCATCCTGAAGCTGTGCCAGGACCGGCGCGGCGTGCAGATCGACCTGAACTATGTCGGCAAGCGCGCCATGGTGGTCTACGACCTGCCGCTGAACGAGGTGGTGTTCGACTTCTACGACCGGCTGAAGTCGATCTCGAAGGGCTACGCCTCCTTCGACTACCACATCACCGACTACCGCGAGGGGGACCTCGTGAAGATGTCGATCCTGGTCAACGCCGAGCCGGTCGACGCGCTCTCCATGCTGGTCCACCGCGACCGGGCCGAGAGCCGCGGCCGCGCCATGTGCGAGAAGCTGAAGGACCTGATCCCCCGCCACCTGTTCCAGATCCCGGTCCAGGCCGCGATCGGCGGCAAGATCATCGCCCGCGAGACCATCAAGGCCCTTTCGAAGGACGTCACGGCGAAGTGCTACGGCGGCGACGCCACCCGCAAGCGCAAGCTCCTCGACAAGCAGAAGGAGGGCAAGAAGCGCATGCGCCAGTTCGGCCGCGTCGAGATCCCGCAGGAGGCGTTCATCGCCGCGCTGAAGATGGATTCTTAGCAGCGACTACTCGGTCTCTACGCCGTTGCAGCGCGTCTGTTGCGGCTTCATATTGTCGGCGGGGATGTCGGAACGCGGGAGCCCGGGCATGACCCTTGCGGAAACGATCTTCGAGCAGGTGAAGGCCCTGCCGGAGCCGCTCGCGCGAGAGGTGCTCGATTTCGTCGAGTTCCTTAGCGAGCGCGCGGAGCAGGGCTCCTGGCGCGACCTGATGAGCGCCCAGACGGGCGGGCTCGCGGCCGTGTGGGACAATCCAGAGGACGCGATCTGGGACGATGCATGACAGAGGCGAACTGCTGCTCGTGCCGTTTCCCTTCAGCGATCTCTCGTCGACGAAGCGGCGCCCCGTACTCGCGTTGACGAGGCCGGACCGGTACGGAGACTTCATCGGCCTGCCGGTCACCTCCCGTCCGCATCATGGGAATGCCGTTCCGATCTCCATGGCCGACCTGACGGAAGGGACGCTCCCGGTTGCGAGTTGGGCCCGGACCGACCGCGTCGTCACGCTGAACTCGAGCCTTGTCCTCAAGTCGCTCGCTCGCGCCGGCGATTCTGTGGTCGACGCGGCGGTCAGGCAACTCTGCCGGCATCTTGGCCGACCATAGTTCCCTCTGCCACGTCCCCGCCCGGCGCCGCCGCCTCAGAGCCCGTCGAACCAGCTCTTCCATTGCGGCACGGCTTTCGCGAAGGTCCCGCGATGGGTGGTCGGGCCGGTCGAGACCGCCTCCACGCGGTCGTTCCCGATCGCACGCTGATAGAGCATCGGCAACTGCCCGAGTTCGGTGCGGATGGCCTCGTCGGCCTCGCCGTAGAAGGTGCGGACCGGCGTCTGGATGAGCCAGCGATAGGCCTGCGTCTGGGCGACGAGGCGGCCGTAGGCCGAGTTGGCGAAGTAGAGCGGGTCGAAATACTCGGCCCGGATCAGCTTGCGCAGGTCCGTCGGGATGTCGCTCGCCTCGAAGGGCTCGCGCGCATAGGCCTTGCGCGACACCTCGTAAGAGGCGTCGGTCAGCAACGAGCGCGCGAGGCCTGGGACGCCGTAATAGTTCTCGAACGAGAACGACGACAGGATGAACAGCGTCCCGACCCAGGACGCATCGATTGTCCGCGGGAAGCTGAGGAAGCCGTTCAGCGCGGCGAAGACGTCCGCGGGCGCGCTGGCGGTCGCGGCGGCCACGACCGGGACGCCGACCCTCTCCAGCTTCTCTAGCATGGCGAGGGTGACGAAGCCGCCCTGCGACCAGCCGGACAGGAACAGTCTGGTTGCGGAGAGCTTCAGGTCCTCCAGGACGGCCCGGCTGGCGAGCAGCATGTCATGGGTCGCCTGCTGGTGGCTCGCCTTGACCATGTAGCCTTCAGGCTCGCTCGACTGGCCGAGGCCAAAGTAATCGGCCCCGATCACGATGTAGCCCTGTCCGGCGAACTGGGCGATCATCAGCTGCGTCTCGGGCGACTGCTCGGGGAAGGACGGCACCTCCTGTTTCCCGTAGACGGTGCCGTGCTGGTAGGAGACCATCGGGAAGGCGGTCCCCGCCGTGTCGGGCACCGCAAGGAGGCCGGTCGCGACCGTCGGCTTGTTACCCCGGTCCGGGATCACCGAAGGGTAGGTCACGCGGTAGAGCCGCACCGCATTGCGGGCCGGCGTATAGCTGACGGGGATGCCCGCGAAGGCCGGCGTGTCGATCGACAGGATCTTGTTCAGCCGGTCGATGTCCCAGCGGCCGATCAGCTCGTATTGAACCCCGGATGCGACCCGGGCGGGCCCGGCCTGGGCGGAGGCCGGGCTGCTCCCGGCCGCCGCTCCGAGGAGCATGGCGACGAACGCGACCAATCGGACCAAAAACGGCATGGATCTCCCCCGCGCGGACGGCATTCTGCGGCTGCGTCTCGGAGCGGAGATACCGCCGCTCCGCTAACGAAGTGCTGCGACCCGCCGGGGAGCCGCCGTGAATTCCGGCTCAGTTCGGGCTGCGATTGGCGTAATCGACCGGCACCCAGGCAAAGCCCCGTTCTGCCGCCGCCCGGACATGCCCGACGCCCGGGAAGGGCAGGTGCGGAGCCGCGAGGAGCACCCGGTCGCGCACGAATTGCGGAAACGCCTCGCCGCGAACCTCGGCGGCCTTCTTCGGATCGAGGTCGTAGACGATGCTGATCTCCGGCTGCGGGAACTGCACGGCGGCAACGTGGATGATGTCGCCGATAAAGACGATCCGCTGCCCGCCGCTCTCGAGCGTGTAGAACGCGGTTCCGGGTGTGTGGCCGGGATGGAGGCTCGCCGTGATGCCAGGCAGGACCTCGCTCGTTTCCGCGAATGGCTTCACCTTGCCGGCATCGAGATACGGCTTCAGCGACTTCGCCCCGTGGACGAAGTACCTCATGTCGTAATTGGTCCGGCCCGAATTCGACGGGTCCATGAAGAAATCGACGTCGGGCTTGCCGACATGCAGCGTCGCGTTCGGGAACACGCGGACGCCGTCTTTCTCCAGGCCGCCCGTATGGTCGGTGTGGACGTGCGTGACCAGGATGTCGGTGATCTGCTCGGGACGGAATCCCGACGCGGCGAGGCTTTCCATCAGTTTCCCTCCCAGCCCGGGCCCGAAGAGGTTGCCGGAGCCGACATCGACCAGGACGCGCCTGTCGCCGAGCTCAAGCAGGAAGACGTTGATGGAGGCCTCGACCGGATTGGCCAGGAAGCCCTCCGCGAGCAAGGCGTCGATCCGGTCCGTCGTGGCGCCGACAAGGAGCTTGTGGAGATCCTGCGGGACCGTGCCGTCCGACAGCACCGTGACCCGCACCTCGCCCAGGGTGAAGCGGTACACGCCCGGAAGCTGCGGGAGCACGCCCGCCATGGCGGCCTGTGCGGGGGGAGAGATAGCGGGGGCGGGGGCCACGGCCGGGGCCGCCAGAAGAGCCGCGAGGGCGAAGCGTCGAACCATCGAATTGATCCCTGGATGCATGGGCAGGGCCTCTATCGATGCGGGCGGCGTGCGAGAAACATCCGCGCTCGATCGCTTCCATCGAGGCGATTGATCGCTCCTCCTCGCCTCCTGTACCCGGGACCCGGCCTGCCATGCCTCTCGCCTCCGGCTTCCGCCGGGCAGAGAAGGGCCGCTCAGACGCTCGGAGGGTTCCCATTGGCGATCCAGGACAACGGCCTCGATATCGGGCTTCTGCTCGCGCTCGATGCTCTCCTGAAGGACCGGAACGTCACCCATGCGGCGGGCCGGCTCGGCATCACGCAATCGGCTCTGTCGGCGCGGCTGACGCGGCTGCGCGAGGTTCTGGGGGATCCGCTCTTCATCCCGGCCGCCTCCGGCCGCGGCATGATCCCGACCCCGCACGCCCTCGCCCTCGAAGCGGATCTCGCGAAGCTGCTGGAGAACCTGAACGATTTCGTCCAGGGCGCGGCCGTGTTCGATCCGGCAAGCAGCCGGCGCGTGTTCCGGATCGCTGCGACCGACAACCCGGCCGCGATCCTGGCGCCCGACCTCATCCCGCTGGTGCGCGGGCAGGCCCCGGGAACACGCATTGCCTTCACGTTTCCCGACAAGGCACGCATCCCGGAACTGCTGGAAGGCGGCGAGATCGACCTTTTCGTCGGGGCCGCGGAGGACGAGGCGGGGGCGCTGATCGCGAGGCCGCTATATCGGGAGGAATTCGTCACCGCACAGCGGAAGGGGCATCCCCGGGGCACGGATCCGCTCACGCTGGACGCGTTCTGCGCGCTCGACCACCTGCTCATCTCGGCGAGCGGCGGCGGCTTCTCCGGGACGATCGACGAGGCCCTGGCGGAGCTGGGACGGGAGCGCGTCGTCTCAGTCTCCATCCAGAGCTATGCGCTGGCGCCGCTCGTGCTCGCGGCGAGCGACCTCATCTGCACGCTGCCCCGCCGGCTGCTCAGCCGTTTCTCGGCGGAGCTCGACCTCTTCGCGCCGCCGCTCGACCTCACGCCGTTCGGGATCTTCGTCTACTGGCACCCCCGCATGCGCAAGGACCCCGCCCATGCCTGGCTGCGGGAACAGGTCGCCCGCTGCGCGCGCCTGGAAGGGCGGAGGGAGTGAAGGGCGAGACCGGGCTCAGCCCTCCTTGATCCCGGCCGGATCGCTTTCGCGCCGCGCGCGATTGCGCCGCGAGCGCGTCTTGACGGTCCGCGAGGGGGCGTCGCCCAGATCCGGGCCGGCGGCCCGCCAGCGCCGCAGATGCCCGGTGCGCTCGGCCGCGAAGACGAGGCCCGCGGCAGCCACGAGGGCCGCGCCGGCCCAGAGCGCGCCCCGCTTCAGCTTGGGGTGCCCGTGCCGCTCCCGGATCTCTTCCTCCTTCTCCTCGATATAGTCTCGCAGAGCCGTTTCGAGCTCGTCGGCGCTCAGGAGGGTTTCCGCCTGCGGGAAGAGCTCGTGCTCCTCGCGGTGGAAATGGCGATCGAGGCGGTAGCTGAAATCCTCGAAACGCGAGGTCCACTCGGCGGTGTTCTTGTGATGGGAGCGTGCGAGCCGGGCGAGCTCCTCCTCGAGGTCCTCGTGCTCCTTCTCCAGCGTGCGGACGAGATCGCGAGCCTGCTCCTTGTCCTCGAGCACCTCGAAGAGCCCGTCCTCCTCCGCCTCGAAATGCGCTTCGAGCTCGTCGGCGAGCTCCGACACGAGGCGCTCGCGGTTCCGGATAGCCCCGCGGTCGACGGCCCGCAGGACCATCTCGCCGATGGCCGTGATGTCGGTGTGGTCGTTTCTAAGGAGTTTCAGGAGAGTCATGGCACGCCGCCGCAAGCAGAGGCCAAGTCAACGGAAGGGATTTGGCGAGGGTTCCCGCTCAATCCGGCGAACGCAGCGCCACGCGCTTGACAAATCCAGAATATTATCCTATATCGTTGCCTGTCCCGGCCCACAGAGGGGCGTGTGCGCAGCGTGGCTCATGCG
>JAFAEL010000050.1 GCA_023423995.1 Pseudomonadota bacterium
ACCCACTTCATGTTGAACTGGGTGACGGGCATGTCGGACTTCGGGTCGCGGTAGAGCGGCACGACCTGGTCGAGCGGCCTGTCCCCGATCACGATGCCGGCGGCGTGGGTCGAGGCGTGCCGGTGGAGCCCTTCGAGCTTCTTGGCGATCGCGAGCATGCGCCCGACGACCGGCTCCTCCTCCGCGGCGGCCTGGAGCTTCGGCTCTCCGGCGATGGCCTGTTCGAGGGTGACGGGATTGGCCGGGTTGTTGGGGACGAGCTTCGTGAGCTTGTCGACCTGCCCGTAGGGCATCTCGAGCACGCGGCCGACGTCGCGCATGACGCCGCGTGCAAGCAGTGTCCCGAAGGTGATGATCTGGGCGACCTGCGGCTCGCCGTAGCGCTGCTGGACGTATTCGATCACCCGCTCACGCCCATCGACGCAGAAGTCGATGTCGAAGTCCGGCATCGAGACGCGCTCGGGATTGAGGAAGCGCTCGAAGAGCAGGCCGAACCGGATCGGATCGAGATCCGTGATCGTCAGCGCGTAGGCGACGAGCGATCCCGCGCCCGAGCCGCGGCCGGGCCCGACCGGGATGTCGTGCTCCTTCGCCCACTTGATGAAGTCGGCGACGATCAGGAAGTAGCCAGGAAACTTCATCCGGGTAATGACGCCGAGCTCGAACTCCAGGCGCTCGTGGTATTCCTCAACCGTGCAGCCCGTGGCCGGCCCGTGCGCGGCGAGGCGGGCCTCGAGTCCGTCCTTCGCCTGTCGCGCAAGTTCGGCGGCCTCGTCGAGCGTTTCCGCATCCTGGCCCGTACCGAAGGTCGGCAGGATGGGCTTCCGCGTCCTCACCCGGAAATGGCACCGCATCGCGATCTCAACCGTCGCCTGCAGGGCGTCGGGCAGATCCGCGAAAAGCTCGGCCATCTCAGAGCGGCTGCGGAACCGGTGTTCGGGCGTGAGCCGGCGGCGGTTATCGTCGGAGACGAGCCGTCCCTCCGCGATGGCGAGAAGAGCGTCCTGCGCTTCGTAGTCGGACGCCGATGAAAAGAAAGGCTCGTTGGTGGCGACGATCGGGATGCCGCGCTCGTCCGCCATGTCGATGAGCTGGCCTTCGACCATGCGCTCGACATCGAGCCCATGGCGCTGGATCTCGACGTACAGCGCTTGGCCGTAGGCTTCTTGCAAAAGCGCGAGCCGCTTCCCGGCAAGGTCCGCGCGCGCACCATCCCGGAGGGCGGAATCGACTGGTCCCGTGAAGCCTCCCGTCAGCGCGAAAAGACCGGCAGCGTGCTCCCTCAGGCAGGCGGCCCGGACATGCGGCGGGTCCCCGAGCGGCACATCGAACTGCGCTCGGCTCGCCAGCTTCATCAGGTTGCCGTAACCCTCCTCCGAAGAGGCGAGCAGGACGATGTTCGACGTCTTGACGCCGGGCTGGCGGGCATTCGGTTCCGGCTCCTCGAAGCATACCGAGAGCTGGATGCCGGCGATCGGCTGGATACCCTTGCCGGCGAGCTTCTCGGAGAACTCGAGCGCTCCGAAGAGATTGTTCGTGTCGGTGAGCGCGAGCGCGGGCTGGCGGTCCTTCTCCGCAAGCTTCTGCAGATCGGCGATCTTCAATGCGCCTTCGAGCAGCGAGTAGGACGAGTGGACGTGCAGATGCACGAAGCCGACGTCACGTAGAATGCGCGCCATGGTCTCGGATTCTGAGCTGGGCCGCCATCTTTCACTGGAGGCGCGGCGGGAGTCGATCCTAACCGAAGTCGCGTCCCCAGATTCACGCCCCGAACTGGAGCGCCTGGCTCAGTCGAGTTCGACGAGCTTGCCTTCCTGGAGGGTCAGCCGCCGATCCATGCGCTCGGCTAGCTCGAGGTTGTGGGTCGCAACGAGGGCCGCGAGGCCGGACGCCCGCACGAGCGACACCAAGGTCGAGAAAACGTGGCGGGACGTCTGCGGATCGAGGTTGCCCGTGGGTTCGTCGGCAAGCAGCAGCCGCGGGGCGTTCGCCACCGCGCGCGCAATCGCGACCCGCTGCTGCTCGCCGCCGGAGAGTTTCGCGGGTCGGTGCGTCAGGCGCTCCCCAAGGCCGAGGAAGGTCAGCAGTTCGGCTGCCCGTCCGCGTGCTTCCTTTCGCGACAGGCCACGGATCATCTGCGGCAGGACCACGTTCTCCAGTGCCGTGAACTCGGGCAGGAGATGGTGGAATTGGTAGACGAAGCCGATCTCCTCGCGGCGCATCCGCGTGCGCTCGGCGTCTCCCATGGCGGCGGTGGAACGGCCGCCGAGCAGCACGTCGCCCCCGTCGGGCTTCTCGAGCAGGCCCGCCACGTGAAGCAGGGTCGATTTTCCGGCGCCTGACGGTCCGACGAGCGCGACCATCTCGCCCGGCACCAGGCTGAGATCCGCGCCACGCAGAATTTCCAGGAAGCCGTCGCCCTCGGGATAGCGACGCTCGACGCTCGCCAAGCGCAGCGCCGGAGAAGGCTGTTCGGCCATGCGGGTCAGCCGTACCGAAGGGCCTCGACGGGATCGAGCCGCGCCGCACGCCAGGATGGGTACATGGTGGCGAGAAGGGAGAGCGCCATTGCGAGCACGACAACCGTCGTGACCTCTGTCGGGTCCACCACGGCGGGCAGTCGGGACAGGAAGTAGAGCTCGGCAGGAAACAGATTCGCGCCGGTGAGGCCGGAGATGAGTTGCCTGAGCGTTTCGATGTTCAGGGAGACGAGGAGCCCGAGCGCAACGCCCGCAAGGGTACCTACGATCCCAATCGAGGCGCCGGTCACGACGAAGATCCTCATCACGGCGGAGCGCGTCGCACCCATCGTGCGCAGGATGGCGATATCGCTCGACTTGTCTTTCACGAGCATCACGAGGCCCGCGATGATGTTGAGCGAGGCGACCAGCACGATCAGGGTGAGGATCAGGAACATGACGTTTCTCTCGACCTCGAGGGCGGAGAAGAACGTGCGATTTCGCTGGCGCCAGTCAGTCAGGAGCACCGGCCTCTCGGCTGCCTGCTCGATCGCGTAGCGTGCCTCATCGACCCGGTCGGCATCGTCGAGGAACACCTCGATGAGAGTCGCGTCCCCTTCCCGGTTGAAGAAGGCCTGGGCCTCCGTCATCGGCATGTAGATGAACGTCGCGTCGAACTCGGACATGCCGATCTCGAACACGGCGACGACGGGAAAGCTCTTAATCCGAGGGGTTGTGCCGAAGGGGGTGGCCGCGCCGCGCGGCGTCAGCAGCGAGATGGTGTCCCCCGCCTGAATACCGAGCGCGTCGCCCAGCCGGCGCCCGATCGCGACCCCGCCGGCCGTATCGAAGTTCTCGAGGGTACCCTGCCGCAGATTATCGGCCACCGCCGTGATCTTCGGCATGTCGTCGCCCCGGACCCCGCGCACGAGGGCACCGGATCCGTTATAGGGGGACGAGGCGAAAACTTGCCCTTCGACGAAGGGGACGGCGCGCTTCACGCCATAGACCTTCGAGAGCCGATCAGCGACATCGGCGTAATCGGTCAGAGGACTATCGATCGCCGCGACGAAGATGTGGCCATTGATGCCGACGAGCTTCTCGAGGAGTTCCTTGCGGAATCCGTTCATCACCGAAAGGACGATGATGAGCGTGGCAACCCCGAGCATGATGCCGAGGAAGGACAGGAGCGCGATCAGGCGCGTCTTCAGGTAGCGCCCGGCGAGGAGCCACTCGAACGGGGCAAATGGCAATCCGGCGGGCATCCCTGCCGGCAGCCGGAACGGCAGTCGCAGCGTCCGCCTCTCGCTGCCCATCCCGGTCAGCCGCTAATCCGCCGCATCGCGTCGGCAGGCGACAGCAGCTCACGCTCTCCCGTTGCACGGCGCTTGAGCTCGACCTTGCCGTCCGCGAGGCTCTTCGGCCCGACGATCACTTGCCAGGGGAGCCCAATGAGGTCCGCCGTCGCGAACTTAGCGCCAGGACGGTCATCACGATCGTCATAGAGCACGTCAAATCCCGCTGCCGTCAGTCCCCGATAGAGGTCGCCGCAGGCAGCATCCGTCGCCGAGTCGCCGACCCGGAGATTGAGGATGCCGACCTGGAACGGCGCAATCGCGTCCGGCCAGACGATTCCGGCATCATCGTGGCTCGCCTCGATGATCGCAGCGACGAGGCGGCTCGGACCGATCCCGTAGGAGCCCATGTGGACGTCGTGCTCGGTCCCGTCGGGCCCCATCACGCGCGCGCCCATTGGGGCTGAGTACTTCGTGCCGAAATAGAAGATGTGGCCGACCTCGATCCCGCGTGCGGAGACCCGATCGCTCTCGGAAAGTGCCTCGAACTCGCCCGCATCGTGCATCTCGGACGTCGCGGCATAGAGCGAGGTCCAGCGATCGACGATGCCCTGCAGATCCTCGCGGGACTCGAAGTTCGTGTCCGCCGGCGGGGTTGCGAACTCGAGATAGTCCTTGTGGCAGAAGACCTCGCTCTCGCCCGTGGAGGCGAGAATGATGAATTCGTGGCTGAGGTCCCCGCCGATGGGGCCCGTATCGGCCCGCATGGGGATCGCTTTGAGCCCGAGCCGCGCGAAGGTGCGGAGATAGGCGACGAACATCTTGTTGTACGAGTGGCGCGCGCCGGCCTGGTCGAGGTCGAACGAGTACGCATCCTTCATCAGGAACTCGCGGGAGCGCATCACGCCGAAGCGGGGGCGGACCTCGTCCCGGAACTTCCACTGGATATGGTAGAGGTTCATCGGAAGGTCGCGATACGACCTCACGTAGGACCGGAAGATGTCCGTGATCATCTCCTCGTTGGTCGGCCCGAAGAGCATCTCGCGCTCGTGCCGATCCTGAATGCGGAGCATCTCCTTGCCGTAGGCGTCGTAACGCCCGGATTCCCGCCAGAGATCTGCCGACTGGATGGTCGGCATCAGAAGCTCGATCGCGCCTGAGCGATTCTGCTCCTCGCGCACGATTTGCTCGATCTTGCGTAGCACGCGATAGCCGAGCGGCAGCCAGGAGTAGATGCCGGCCGATTGCTGCCGGATCATCCCCGCGCGCAGCATCAGGCGATGGGAGGCAATCTCGGCTTCGCGAGGAGCCTCGCGGAGAATCGGAAGGAGGAAGCGGGAGAGGCGCATCGAAGGTGATTTGCTGGAGCGAGACGCAGGGCAAAGCGCGTCAACGGCGCTCGTGCGCCCCGCTATCGAGCGAACCGCCGAGGAATGCAAGACGGCAAACAGAGCGTCGAAGTTCCGCAATCCTGGAGACGAACGACCTCTACTTTCGTCGATCAGGAGTAGATTTGAGGTGACAGGTCCTCTCGGGTGCCATAAACAAGTGCGCATCGGCCGCACCCGAAAAGAGCGTGCGCCGGGTCCAAGTCCTGGGAGGAAGCCAAGCTTCGGCCCGCCGTCACAGGGACGGCTTATCGGAGACCGAAGACAATCAACGATCTGCCGAAAGGCCGAGAGCAGGGCTGAGAAGCCTTGCTCTTTTGTTTTGGTGCTGCGGCCGAGCGCTACAGCCCTGACAGCGGAAAGAACGTTGCGATGGCGACGAAGACGCCGTCCGCGACGATCGTGGTCCAGATCGCCCTTTCCCTCAGCGCCGGATTCGCGGGCGCGCCGGGGTCGGTTCCAGCCGCAATCTCGCCCGCTTCCGCCTGCGTCCGAACGCGTACCGGCAGAATCGCAAAAACGAGCGTCCACCAAACCACGAAGTAGAGGCCAAACGCGCCGGCGACGCTGAGCTTCAGCAACACGCCCGCGTAGATCCCGACGCCGGCGAGGACGAAGATCGCAAGAAGAGTCGTCGCGAGCGACCGCGCCGCCCAATTCACCAGGAACATTACTCAGGCCTGCTCGAGTTCCGTGAGCGTCCCGCAAAAATCCTTCGGATGCAGGAAGAGGACGGGCTTGCCGTGAGCGCCGATTTTCGGCTCGCCTCCGCCCAGCACGCGCGCTCCAGCGGCGACGAGCCTATCTCGCGCACTTTTGATATCGTCCACCTCGTAGCAGAGGTGGTGGATGGCACCGTCCGGATTGCGATCCAGGAAGGCGCGAATCGGCGAATTCTCTCCGAGCGGTTCGAGGAACTCGATCTTCGTATTCGGCAGGTTGACGAACACGACCGTTACGCCGTGCTCCGGCTGTGGCAGGGGGGCGGACACATCCGCGCCCAGCGTGTCGCGATAGACGCGCGTCGCGGCTGCGAGGTCCTTCACCGCGATTGCGACATGGTTCAGCCGCCCAATCATCCTGCCACCCTTTGAGTCCACGAGGTCGGCCGGCTTATACCTCGACCACCAGCACATGGCAGGCAGGCTTCTTGCCCCAATGCGCTCGAATAACGCCGCGGATGGCCCGCGAAACCGCCTGCTCCACGGCCTCGGGATCACGCCGCCGGGCACGCGGCAGCCCGTTCAGCGTCTCCGCGATCGCGTCGTCGATCAGCTCTGCGAAGGTCTCGCCCGATCGCGTGCGCTCGGGAATTCCCATGTGCTCGACGGCCGGATCGCCGGAGAGCTCCCCGCGCTGGTCGATAGCGATTGCGACGGAAACGATGCCCGCAAAGGCCAGCTTTCGGCGCTCGGGAATGGCCTTGTCGGCTTGGCCGATGATCACGTCGCCATCGCGATAGAGTCGACCGGCGGGAACGTGCTCGATGACCTCGGGCTGACCTGGTGCGAGCCTCACCATGGTGCCGTTTCGCGCCCGAACAACGTTCGGCACTCCCTGCTTTCGAGCGAAATCGGCATGAACAGCTAGGTGCAGGTCCTCGCCGTGCACCGGGACGGCGACCTGCGGCCGGGTCCAAGCATACATGCGGGCCACCTCGTCCTTTCGCGGGTGACCTGAAACGTGGACGAGGTGCGTGCGGTCGGTGATCACCTCGATCCCGCGCCGGACGAGGCTATTGATGATCGCGTTCACCGGGGTCTCGTTGCCCGGGATGGTCCGGGAAGAGAAGATGACCCGGTCCCCTGCCGAGAGCGCGATATCGGGGTGCTCGTCCTCAGCGATGCGGGAGAGAGCGGCCCGCGGCTCGCCCTGCGAGCCGGTCAGCAGAGCGACGACCCGGCTTCGGTCGAGATAGCCGTAGGCCTGGGGCGGATTGAATTCGTTCAGGCCCGACAGGTAGCCGCAATCGTCCGCCACCCCGACGACCCGGTCCATGGCCCGGCCGACCACCACGACTTCGCGGCCGCAGGCCTCCGCAGCCTCGGCAACGGCTCGGATGCGGGCGACATTCGAGGCGAAGGTCGTGATCGCCACCCGATGCGGCGCGTCCGCAATCAACTCCTTCAGAGCTGCCGCAACATCCGATTCGCTCGGGCTGACCCCGTCCCGGACCACGTTCGTCGAATCGCAGACGAGCGCCAGAACGCCTTCGTCGCCGAGTGCCCGGAAGGCTGCCTCCTCGGTCGTCCCGCCGAGATACGGCGTCGGGTCGATCTTCCAGTCGCCCGTATGGACCACGAGCCCGGCCGGGGTCCGGATCGCGAGCGCATTCGACTCGGGGATCGAGTGTGAGACCGGCACGTACTCGACGCTGAAAGGCCCGAGCTGGAGCCGATTTCCAGGCACTATCTCGTTTAGCTCGATCTTCGGCGCACCTGGCTCGTTCAGCTTGCGGGTCTCGATCAAGCCGACCGCGAACCGCGTTGCGTAGACCGGAGCCCTGAGCCGGGGCCACATCTCGACCAGTGCGCCGATATGGTCCTCATGCGCGTGAGTGATCAGGATTCCGAGGAGATCCTCACTGCGCTGCTCGATGAAGGACAGGTCCGGGTACATCAGATCGACGCCCGGCATATGCTCCTCGCTCGCGAAGCCCATGCCGCAATCGACCAGGATCCACTTCCGCCGCCGCTCCGGCCCGAATCCGTAGAGGGCGGCGTTCATTCCGATCTCGCCGACGCCCCCAAGCGGCAGAAAGACGAGTTCGTCGTCAGCGCTCACGCAACAGCCTCCCGGCGCGCACTCGCCGCCGAACCAAAATAAACCTCGCCGGCGCTGATCGTTCGGACCGCGCCCTCCTCCGTCCGAAGCACGAGCTGGCCGTGCTGGTCGATGGTCTGGAAGGTGCCCGAGATGACGCTGGAACCGGACCGAATGGCGACCGGCCCGCCAAGCCCCGAGGCTCGGGCGAGCCACAGCTCACGAATGCTGCCGAATCCCCGCCCCTGATCCCAGAGCTGGACGCTTCGCACCCATTCGGCGCTCAGCGCTGCGAACAGCCCTTCCGCCGTGACCGAATGCCCAAGAGAGCGAAGTGAGGCGGTCGGATAGGGCAGCCCCTCCGGCGCGTGCAGGACGTTGACCCCGATGCCGATCACGACGGCGCGTGTGGAGGGAAGGCTTTCCGTCTCGAGGAGTATCCCGGCGAGCTTCGCCCCATCGGCCAGCATGTCGTTCGGCCATTTGAGGCGAAACGCACCCCCGGCTTGGCAGCATCGCTCGAGCGCCTGCGCGAGAGCCACACCGGCAACAAAACCCAATGTCGCAATGCCGGCCGGATCTGCATCCGTGTTCAGCGCCAGGCTCGCCGCGAGGTTCCCCAGCTCCGTTCTCCAGGAGGAGCCTCGCCGCCCCCGACCTTGCGTCTGGTGGCTGGAGACAACCCAGAGCGGCCCCCGCTCGCCACAGCGAAGCCGCTCCAGCGCGTCCGTGCTGGTTGAGCCGACCGTATCGTGCGCGATGAGCCTAAAGCCGGCGTCCAGAGCCTCCGGCGCGAGGGCGAATGCCATCCCGCTCAGAAGAGCGAACGCGCCGCGGCGGCAGCGGAATTCACCAGCGGGGCCGGGACGACCCAGAACAGGGTGACGACAACGCTACAGGCGATCAGCACGGCCTCGGCACCGGGAGCCATGCGCTCGAAGGCCGGCTTCGGCTCGTCGAAATACATCACCTTGACCACGCGGATGTAATAGTAGGCGCCGATCACGCTGGTCACCACGCCGATGACGGCCAGGGTGTAGAGCCCGGCCTGAACCGCCGCCGCGAAGACGTAGAACTTCGAGAAGAAGCCGGCGAGAGGCGGAATTCCAGCGAGGGAAAACAGCATCATGGCGAGCGCGAAGGCACGCCAGGGGTGTGTCGTGGCCGCACCCGCAAGCTCGTCGATCGTCTCCAGATAACGGTCACCTCGGCGCATCCCGATGATCACCGCGAAAGCGCCGAGCGTCATGGCGAGATAGATCGCCATGTAGACGATGACGCCCTGGATGCCCTCGGGCGTGCCGGCCGCGAGCCCGATGAGGGCGTAACCGACGTTGCCGATCGAGGAATAGGCCATCAGGCGCTTGATGTTGCGCTGGCCGATCGCCGCGAAGGAGCCGAGCGCCATCGAGAGAATGGCGACGAAGATGATGATCTGCTGCCAGGAATGGATGATGTCGGGGAACGCCCCGATGAACACCCGCACCGCCATCGCCATCGCGGCGACCTTCGGGGCCGAGGCGAAGAAGGCCGTGACCGGAGTCGGCGCGCCCTCGTAGACGTCAGGTGTCCACATGTGGAACGGCACCGCCGAGATCTTGAACGAGACGCCCGCCGCAACGAACACGATGCCGAGGATGAGGCCGATCGGAGCCTCGCCGCGGACGACCTCTGCGATCGCCGGGAAGGAAACGGTGCCCGTGAAGCCGTAGATCAGCGAGGCCCCGTAAAGCAGCATGCCTGAGGAGAGCGCGCCCAGGACGAAGTACTTGAGCCCCGCCTCGGTCGAACGAGCATCGTCCCGGTGGATCGCCGCCACGACGTAGGCCGCGAGGCTCTGCAACTCGAGGCCCAGATAGAGCGAGATGAGGTCGTTCGCTGAGACCATCATCATCATGCCCACCGTCGAGAGCAGGATGAGAACCGGGAACTCGAAGCGGATGAAGCCTTCGCGCTGCATGTAGTCGGACGAGAGTGCGAGCGCAGCAGCCGAGCCGATCAGGACCAGCGCCTTCATGTACTTGGCGAAGCCATCCGCGATGAAGGCGCCGCCCAGGATGGCGTTCTTTGAAGAGGGCAGGAAGGCGACAGCGATCAGCGCCAGCAGGAGGACGACGAACGCGCCCGTCCCGACGATGTTCGTCGCCCGCTTTCCGGAGAAGGCGCCGACCATGAGGAGCACGAGGGCCCCCACTGCCACGATGATCTCTGGCGTGGCGAGGCCGAAGCTCGAAGCCGCGAAGCTCTGCATTGTCGTCAGTTACCGGAGAGTGCCGCGGTCTTGACCGCCGCCATGGCGGTCTCGACGCCCCTGAGAAGGGCTTCGGTGGGAGGCGCGAAGGTGTCGAGGATCGGGCCGGGCTGCACGCCATAGTAGATCGTGAGCAGCACGAGCGGTGCGAAAGTGATGATCTCGCGCCGGTTCAGGTCGAGGATGCCGGCGAGCGAGCGCTTCTCGAGCGGACCGTACACGACCCGAGCGTAGAGCCAGAGCGCGTAGCCGGCCGATAGGATGACGCCGAAGGCGGACAAGAAGCCGACCCAAGGGTTCGAGCGGAAGGCTCCCATCATGGTCAGGAACTCCCCCACGAAGCCCGAGGTGCCGGGAAGCCCGACATTGGCCATCGTGAAGACCATGAACACGACCGCGTAGAGCGGCATCCGGTTCACGAGTCCGCCATAGGCCGCGATATCGCGGGTATGCATGCGGTCGTAGATCACGCCGACGCAGAGGAAGAGCGCACCCGAGACGAGGCCGTGCGAAACCATCTGGAACATGGCGCCCTGGATGCCCTGCGGGTTCAGGGAGAACAGGCCCATGGTCACGAAGCCCATATGCGCCACCGACGAGTAGGCGACGAGCTTCTTCATGTCCTCCTGCATCAGCGCGACAAGCGAGGCGTAGATGATCGCCACGATCGACAGCGCGTAGACGAGCGGCTGGAAATAGAGCGACGCGTCCGGGAACATCGGCAGCGAGAAGCGGATGAAACCGTAGCCGCCCATCTTCAGCAGGATGCCCGCCAGGATGACCGAGCCCGCCGTCGGCGCCTCGACGTGGGCGTCGGGCAGCCAGGTGTGCACCGGCCACATCGGCATCTTCACCGCGAACGAGGCGAAGAAGGCGAGCCAGAGCCAGGTCTGCATCGAGGCCGGGAACCGGTGCTGCAGGAGCGCCTGGATATCCGTCGTGCCGGCCTGCCAGTACATCGCGATGATCGCGAGCAGCATCAGCACCGAGCCGAGCAGCGTGTAGAGGAAGAACTTGAACGACGCATAGATGCGCCGCTTGCCACCCCAGATGCCAATGATGAGGAACATCGGCATCAGTCCCGCTTCGAAGAACAGGTAGAAGAGGACGAGGTCGCCGGCCGCGAAGACGCCGATCATCGTCGTCTCGAGTACCAGGAAGCAGACGTAGTAGGCCTTCACCCGGCGTTCGATGGCCTCCCACGACGCCAGGATGCAGAACGGCATCAGGAACGTCGTGAGCAGGATGAACGGCATGGCGAAGCCGTCCACCGTGAGCTTGAAGCGGATCGTCTCCGCCAGCCAGGCATGGGTCTCCGTCAGCTGGAACGCCGAGGTCGTGGGGTCGAAGCGGCTCCAGGCGTAGAGCGACAGAAGAAACGTCGCGAGGGTCGTGAACAGCGCGATCCAGCGGGCGTTCGAGCGGACGTCCGCATCGTCGCCACGCAGCGACAGGATGATCGCCGAACCGACGAGCGGGACGATCAGGAGACCGGCGAGAATGCCGAGGCCGAACATCAGTGCGCCCCCGCGCCGGTGAGAAGGTACCAGGTGATCAGGGCCGCGACCCCGATCAGCATGACGAATGCGTAGTGATAGACGTAGCCGGTCTGCAGCCGCATGACGCCGCGGGTCACGTCGACCACCCGGGCCGAGATGCCGTCGGGCCCGAGACCATCGATGACGGTGCCATCGCCCTGCTTCCAGAGGAAGCGGCCGAGCCACTTCGCCCCACGTACGAAGACGAAGTCATAGATCTCGTCGAAGTACCACTTGTTGAGCAGGAACCGGTAGAGGATCGGGTTCTGCGCCGCGGCGCGGGCGGGCAGGTCCGGCCGGCGGATGTACATGAGGAAGGCGAGCAGGAAGCCCACGATCATCGCGACGAAAGGCGACCACACCACCCAAAGCGGGGCGTGATGCATCTCTTCGAAGACCTTGTACTGGGTCATACCGAGGGATTCACGCCAGAAGTGCTCGGCGTCGTGTCCGATGAAGAACGGCGCGAAGATCATGCCGGCGAAGATCGCCCCGAAGGCGAGCACACCGAGCGGGATCAGCATGACGAGCGGGCTCTCGTGCGGCTGGTGGTCATGGCTATGATTGCCGTGCTCCAGATGCGAGTGCGCAGCCGGCTCTACGTCATGCCCCTTGCTGTCGTGAGCCACGCCCTCGTGGTGGCCCGGCGCGCCATCGGCATGGTGCGAACCGGCATGACCAGCCGCGTGCGCATGCGCATCGTGCGACCCGCCCCAGCGCGGTGTCTGCTCGAAGGTCATGAAGAACAGGCGCCAGGAATAGAACGAGGTCATGCAGGCAGCGATTACGGTCGCCATGAAGCCAAGCGCAGCGCCCGGATTCTGCGACATGAAGGCCGCCTCGATGATGGCGTCCTTCGAGTAGTAGCCCGCTGTGAACGGAAACCCGGTCAGGGCCAGCGTTCCGATCGCCATCATGGCCGTCGTGAATGGGATGTAGCGACGCAGCGCACCCATGTTCCGCATGTCCTGCTCGTGGTGCATCGCATGGATGACCGAGCCGGCACCGAGGAACAGCAGCGCCTTGAAGAAGGCGTGGGTGAACAGGTGGAAGATCCCGGCCCCGAAGGCGCCGACGCCGAGCGCGACGAACATGTAGCCGAGCTGCGAGCAGGTCGAATAGGCGATCACGCGCTTGATGTCGTTCTGCACCAGACCGACCGTCGCGGCGAAGAACGCCGTGATCGCGCCGATGACGGTTACGACCGTGAGCGCGTTCTGGGAGAGCTCGAAGAGCGGCGACATGCGCGCCACCATGAAGACGCCGGCCGTGACCATCGTCGCGGCATGGATGAGGGCGGAGACCGGCGTCGGACCCTCCATCGCGTCAGGCAGCCAGGTGTGGAGCAGGATCTGCGCCGACTTACCCATCGCCCCCATGAACAGGAGCAGGCAGGTGATCGTGACGGCGTTCCAGTCGTAGCCGAGGAATCGGAAGGTCTGGTCCTTCACCTCCGCGACACGCGGGAGGATCTGGTCGAAGGCGACCGAGTTGAACAGGATGAAGACGAGGAAGATGCCGAGCAGGAAGCCGAAATCGCCGACCCGGTTGACGATGAAGGCCTTCATGGCCGCCGCGTTCGCGGACGGCTTCTCGTACCAGAAGCCGATCAGCAGATAGCTCGCGAGGCCCACGCCCTCCCAGCCGAAGAACATCTGGACGAGGTTGTCGGCCGTCACCAGCATCAGCATGGCGAAGGTGAAGAGCGACAGGTAGGCGAAGAACCGCGGCCGGTGCGGGTCCTCGTGCATGTAGCCGATCGAGTAGAGGTGGACGAGCGCGGAGACGCTGGTCACGACCACCAGCATTACGGCCGTCAGCGTGTCGATACGGAAGGCCCAGTCGACCACGAGGTCGCCCGAGACCATCCAACTCGCGACCTGCACACGGGTCGCGCCCGAGCCGAACCCGACCGAGATGAAGGCGATCCAGGACAGGAAGGCCGACACGCCAAGGAGCGCCGTCGTGACGATCTCGCTCGGCCGCGGCCCGATCACCCGGCCGAAAATGCCGGCGATCAGGAAGCCGATGAGGGGGAGAAAGACAATCGCGTGGTACATCGGGCGGTATCAGCCCCGCATCATGTTGATGTCTTCCACCGCGATCGAACCCCGATTGCGGTAGAAGGTGACGAGGATCGCAAGGCCGATCGCCGCTTCGGCGGCAGCCACGGTCAGAACGAAGAGCGCAAAGACCTGGCCGACGATGTCGTTCAGGTGCGACGAGAACGCGACGAGGTTGATGTTCACGGCAAGCAGGATGAGCTCGACCGACATCAGGATGACGATGACGTTCTTCCGGTTGATGAAGATGCCGAGGACGCCGATCGTGAACAGGATCGCCGCGACCGTGAGGAAGTGTCCAAGCCCGATCGTGCTCATCGCGTGAACTCCCCGAGGCCCTGACGGGAAGGCACCTTGTGCATCTGCACCGCCTCCTCCGGCGTCCGCGCAACCTGCTTGGCGATGTTCTGGCGCCGCACCCCAGGCCGATCCCGGAGGGTCAGGACGATCGCGCCGATCATCGCCACGAGCAGGATCAAGCCTGCGGCCTGGAAGAAGTAGGAGTAGCGCGTGTAGAGCACGCGCCCGATTGCCTCGGTGTTGGTGATCGCCTCGCCGGGAGGCGTCGCAGCGATCGGCACCCGCAGCGCCTCGGGGCTCACGGCCCAGGTGGAGACGACGAGCAGGATCTCGACGAGGAAGATCAGCCCGATCAGCGCCCCGACGGGCAGATATTGCTGGAAGCCCTGGCGCAGCTCGGCGAAGTCGACGTCGAGCATCATCACGACGAACAGGAACAGCACCGCGACCGCGCCGACATAGACGACGACCAGGATCATCGCCAGGAACTCGGCGTGGAGCAGGACGAACAGCCCTGCCGCATTCACGAAGGCGAGGATCAGGAACAGCACCGACTGAACGGGATTGCGCGAGGCAACCACCATCACGGCCGACGCGACGGTGATCGCCGCGAAGATGTAGAAGAAGAGTGCTTGCATCGGCGATCGGGTCTCGTCCCGGCCTCTTCGGGTTCAGGCGGGACCGTCGAGTCCCGGAGGTCTATAGGCCCGTGCCCCGGATGGGACAACGGCGGGTCGCATGCGTTCAGGGCTTAGCGGTACGGCGCATCCATCCGGATGTTGCGCTGGATCTCGCGCTCCCACCGGTCGCCGTTCTCGAGAAGCTTCTGCTTGTTGTAGAGGAGCTCCTCGCGCGTCTCGACGGAGAACTCCATGTTCGGCCCCTCGACGATGGCGTCCACCGGGCATGCCTCCTGGCACATGCCGCAGTAGATGCACTTCACCATGTCGATGTCGTACCGGGTGGTGCGCCGCGTGCCGTCGTTCCGGCGCGGGCCGGCCTCGATGGTGATCGCCTGTGCCGGGCAGATCGCCTCGCAGAGCTTGCAGGCGATGCAGCGCTCCTCGCCGTTCGGGTAGCGGCGCAACGCGTGCTCGCCGCGGAAGCGGGGCGAGTAGTAGTTCTTCTCGAAGGGATAGTTGATCGTCGCCTTCGGCTTGAAGAAGTACTTCATCGACAGCACGAATGCCGCGACGAACTCCTTCAGGAGAAGCGACGTAGCCGCCTGGGCGACGTTCATTGCACGACTCCTCTCGTCGCGACCGGCTCGGGCACGACAGGGCCGCGGGGGGCCAGATCGGTTAGCTTGAGGACGCCCGCGACGAGCACCACCATCACCAGCGACAGCGGAAGAAAGACCTTCCAGCCGAGCCGCATGAGCTGGTCATAGCGGTAGCGCGGCACGAAGGCCTTAACCATCGCGATCATGAAGAACAGGAAGCTCGCCTTCAGCACGAACCAGATCACGCCCGGGATCCACGTGAAGGGCGCGAACGGGATCGGCGACAGCCAGCCGCCCAGGAACAGGATCGTCCCCAGAGCGCACATCGTCATGATGGCGACGTACTCGCCCAGCATGAACATGAGGAACGGCGTCGACGAGTACTCGACCATGTAGCCGGCGACGAGCTCGGATTCGGCTTCGGGCAGGTCGAAGGGCGGCCGGTTCGTCTCGGCCATCGCCGAGATGAAGAAGACCACGAACATCGGGAAGAGCCACAGCCAGTACCAGCCGAGGATACCGAAGGCGCTGTCCTGCGCCTCGACGATCTTTGTGAGGTTCAACGAGCCGGCGCACATCAGCACGGTGATGATCACGAAGCCGATGGAGACCTCGTAGGACACCATCTGCGCCGTGGAACGGAGCGCGCCGAGGAACGGGTATTTCGAGTTCGAGGCCCAGCCGCCCATGATGACGCCGTAGACGCCGAGGGAGGACACCGCGAACAGGTAGAGGATGCCGACATTGATGTCCGCGATCGCCCAGCCGGCGTTCAGCGGGATCACCGCCCAGGCCGCGAGCGAGATCGTCGCGAACACGAAGGGCGCGAGCAGGAAGATGCCCTTGTTCGCGGAGGCCGGAATCACCGGCTCCTTGAAGAAGAACTTGGTCAGGTCCGCAAAGCTCTGCAGGAGGCCCCATGGGCCGACCACGTTCGGTCCGCGCCGAAGCTGGACCGCGGCCCAGACCTTGCGGTCCGCATAGAGCGCGAAGGCGATGAAGACGAGCAGCGCGACCAGGAGGACGACGCTCTTCAGCGCGATCAGCAGGACCGTCAGGATGATGTCGGTGGCGCTCATGGAACGATCCTACTCGGCCGCCTGGAGCGCCGACGGCGCACCCAGCAGAGCCGAGCACTCGGCCATGACCCGCGAGGCGCGGGCAATGGGATTGGTCAGGTAGAAGTCGCGGATCACGGGCGCGAACGGCTCGTGGCCCGGCCATCCGCCCAGCGCTGAGAGCGACGAGAGCACGTTCGCGTCCCCGGCCGGGGCGATCTCCTCGATCCGGCCGAGATGCGGATGGGCCGTGTACAGCGCGCGGCGGAGCGCCGCGAGGCTGTCGAAGGGCAGCCGCTTGCCGAGTACGTCCGAGAGCGCACGCAAGATCGCCCAGTCCTCGCGAGCGTCGCCCGGCGGGAACACGGCCCTGTTCGTCATCTGGACCCGGCCTTCCAGGTTCACGAAGGTCGCGGATTTCTCGCTATAGGCAGCTCCGGGCAGGATCACGTCGGCGCGATGGGCGCCGCGGTCGCCATGCGTACCCTGGTAGACCACGAAGGCACCTGGCGCGACGTCGATTTCGTCCGCCCCGAGGTTGAAGAGCACGTCCACGCCGCCACCGGCCATGGCCGGAGCCGTGAGACCGCCCTCCCCGGGCACGAAACCGATATCGAGCGCCCCGACGCGAGATGCGGCTGTGTGGAGGATCGCAAGACCGTTCCAGCCTGCCTTGACGGCGCCGAGCGCCGAAGCGAGCTGGGCCACAGCCGCGAGCACCGCCGCGCCGTCCTGGCGGGAAGTCGCGCCCGCGCCGACGATGATCAGCGGCTTCTCAGCCTTGGACAGCGCGTCGTTGAAGCTGTGGCGTCCGCCGACGATCTCGACGAGCGTATCCGGCCCGGCGCCCAAATACTCGTACGGGTATGTCAGATCGACCTTCGGACCGATCAGGGCGATGGGGAGCCGCGAGGTCCGCCAGCGCTTGCGAATACGCTGGTTGATGATCGAAGCCTCGAGCCGCGGGTTCGACCCGACGATCAGGATCGCGTCGGCATCGTCGATGCCCGCGATGGCCGGGTTGAAGAGGTACGAAGCGCGGCCATGGGCCGTCGATAGAACGGACCCATCCTGCCGGCAGTCGATGTTCCGCGAGCCGAGGCTCTCCAGCAGGAGCTTCAGCGCGAACATCTCCTCGACGCCCGCGAGATCGCCCGCGATCGCACCGATACGGCTCGGGTCCGCGCTCTTCACCCTCGCCGCGATCGCACCGAATGCCTCGTTCCAAGAAGCAGGGCGAAGGCGCCCGTTCTCCCGCACAAACGGGCGGTCGAGACGCTGCAGGCGCAAGCCGTCGACATGCTGCCGGGTCTTGTCGGAGATCCACTCCTCGTTGATGTCCTCATTCACCCGCGGAAGGACGCGCATGACCTCCTTGCCGCGCGCATCGACGCGGATGTTGGAGCCAACGGCATCCATCACGTCGACCGACGGGGTCTTGGTCAGCTCCCACGGCCGCACGTTGAAGGCCTGAGGCTTGTGCGTGAGGGCACCAACCGGGCAGAGATCCGCTACGTTCGCCTGAAGCTCCGAGCCCATCGCGTGCTCGAGGTAGGTGGTGATCTCCATGTCCTCGCCACGGCCCGTCGCGCCGAGATCCGGCACGCCCGCGACCTCAGCCACGAAGCGGATGCACCGCGTGCAGTGGATGCAGCGGTTCATCGAGGTCTTGACCAGCGGGCCGATGTACTTGTCGTGCACGGCGCGCTTGTTCTCGTGGAAGCGCGAGGTGTCGACCCCGTAGGCCATGGCCTGGTCCTGCAGGTCGCATTCGCCGCCCTGGTCGCAGATGGGGCAATCGAGCGGGTGGTTGATGAGGAGGAACTCCATCACCCCCTCGCGCGCCTTCTTCACCATCGGCGACTTTGTCAGGACAGTCGGCGGCTCGCCGTTCGGGCCAGGGCGGCAGTCGCGAACGCCCCAGGCACAGGACGCAACCGGCTTAGGGGCGCCTTTCAGCTCGACAAGGCACATCCGGCAATTGCCGGCGATGGACAGCCGCTCGTGGAAGCAGAAGCGCGGGATCTCCGCGCCTGCCGCCTCGCAGGCCTGAAGCAGCGTGAATTCCGCTGGAACCTCAACCTCGGTGCCGTCGACGACGATCTTGGCCATCTTATTCGTCCGTCACTCCGCCGCCATGAGCACGGGCTCGGAATGGGGGTTGTTCGAGTAGAGGTCGATGCGCTTCTCGATCTCGCCGCGGAAATGGCGGATCAGACCCTGGATGGGCCACGCCGCGGCATCGCCCAGCGCACAGATCGTATGGCCCTCGACCTGGGTCGTGACCTCCAGCAGCATGTCGATCTCGCGCTTCTGCGCGCGGCCTTCGGCCATGCGCGACAGGACGCGCCACATCCAGCCGGTGCCCTCGCGGCACGGCGTGCACTGGCCGCAGCTCTCGTGCTTGTAGAAGTACGAGATGCGGGCGATTGCGCGGACGATGTCGGTCGACTTGTCGAGCACGATCACGGCTGCCGTGCCGAGGCCCGACTTCAAATTCCGGAGCGTGTCGAAATCCATCGGCGCGTCGATGATCTGCTCGGCCGGCACGAGCGGCACCGAGGAGCCGCCCGGGATCGAGCACAGCAGGTTGTCCCAGCCACCCCGCATGCCGCCACAATGCCGGTCGATGAGCTCCCGGAAAGTGATGCCCATCTCCTCCTCGACGTTGCAGGGCTTGTTGACGTGCCCCGAGACGCAGAAGAGCTTGGTGCCGGTGTTGTTCTTGGTGCCGAGGCCGGCGAACCAGGCCCCGCCGCGGCGCAGGATGGTGCCGGCGACCGCAATCGACTCGACGTTGTTCACCGTCGTGGGACAGCCATAGAGGCCCATATTGGCCGGGAACGGCGGCTTCAGCCGCGGCATCCCCTTCTTGCCTTCGAGGCTCTCGAGAAGCGCCGTCTCCTCGCCGCAGATATACGCGCCCGCGCCGTGATGGACGTAGAGGTCGAAGGGCCAGCCGTGGACGTTGTCCTTGCCGATCACCCGGTCCGCATAGGCCTCGTCCACCGCCCGCTGCAGCGCCTCGCGCTCGCGGATATATTC
>JAFAEL010000080.1 GCA_023423995.1 Pseudomonadota bacterium
CCTTCATGGCGGCAGCGCCGCGATTGGCGATGTATGCCTCGCCGAGATCGTACATGAACCCCGTCGCGGAGGTCGGGATGACGCCGAGCCGCTTCATGCGCTCCCGGATGGCCGGCGGCACGCAGCAGCTGTGCTCCACCCGCATCCGGTGATCCTGTGACGGGTGGGCCGTCAGCGCCGCCTCGAACGCGTCGAGCACGAAATCCACGCCGCGGTCGCCGACGCCGTCGGCGCAGACCGTCAGGCCCGCGGCGGTCGCCTCGGTCACGCGCCGGGTGAAATCCTCGGGGCTATACAGGAGCATGCCCGTGTTGTTCTCGGGCTCGCCGACGATCGGCTTGCCGATATACGGCTCGTAATAGGCGGCGGTGCGGCCGCTGGTGCTGCAATCGGGGCACCACTCCACGCCGACGATGCGAACCCACTCGTCTCCGAAGCCCGAGCGGATGCCGCTGCGAATGACGGACTCGACGAGCCCGTCTTCCTTGCCGCTGACGATGACGCCGATGCGCATCGGGAGCCGCCCCTCGCGCCGGAGCGTCTGATAGGCGCGGATGCCGTGCGATGTGGTGAGCGAGTTGTGGAGGGACGTAATTCCGTAGCTCAGGAATTCCGCGAAGACGGTTCCGAGGCCGGCCGCGAAGTCGTCCGCCGTATAGTCGCGCATGATCTCGTCGATCACCGCATAGGCGGCGTTCTCGCGCAGCAGCCCGGTCGGCTCGCCCGTTTCCGGATGACGATCCGTGCGGCCGAAGGGCGGGTCCGGATAGTCGCCCCCGAGCTTCGCGCGCCGTAGCGCCTCGCTGCTGGCCACGCCGAGATGGCAATCGGTGCGGAACACGAAGACGGGCCGCCCGCCGCCCGCCTGGTCGAGTTCCTCGCGCGTCGGATAGCCGCCCAGCTTGTTGTCGTCGTAGCGGAAGCCCGCACACCAGGCATCGGCCGGGAGTGTGGCCGCGCGCTCGGCGATGATCGACAGGACCTCGTCCTTCGACCTCACCTTCGGGTAGCTGAAATCCGCCCAGCGATGGATGCGGGCGCCGTAGAGATCCGCATGCACGTGGCATTCGACGAAGCCGGGAAGCACGGTCCGGCCGCCCGCGTCGATGCGCACGGTCTCCGGACCCGCCCAGAGGGCGATCTCGCTCGCCGTCCCGACGGCCGCGATGCGGCCGTCCTTGATGGCGAGCGCCTCGTCGAAGCGCCCTTCCTCGACCATCGCGGCAACCTTGCCGTTCTCGATGATCGTATCAGCGAAGACCTGCATGCGGTGACGCTCTCTCAGGACGCGACGGTGTCCAGGAAGCGCTTGCTTACCGGAATGATATTCTCGGCGTACCAGTCGCCGTTCTGCACCACCATCAGCTTCCTGTTGTCGGGATGGGACGGGTTCCGGGCCGCGAGCGCGGGATCGTACTGACCCTCGGCGGCCGGGTTCGCGGGCCCGTTGCCGAGCAGCTTCAGCAGCTCGATCTGTCCGGCCGGATCCTGCATGGAGGCCAGGAATTCCATCGCGAGCTTCTTGCCGGCCGGGTTGTCCTTCATCACCGACATGACGCCGGGATGCAGGAGGCCGCCGTTGAAGGTGTACTTCACCCGACCCTTGGTCTCCTGCTCGAGCAGGTTGGCGCGGGTGTGCCAGATCTGGCCCATGACGACCTCGCCGTCGCGGAAGACCTGCTGGCTGCTGGCGCCCGTATCCCAGAGCACGAGGTGCTCCTTGATGGACTTGATCTTCCCGAGGCCACGATCGACGTCGAGCGGATAGAGCTTGTCGAGCGGAACGCCATCGGCGAGGAGCGCCGCCTCGAGCGCGCCCGCCATGTACTTGTACATGACGCGCTTGCCCGGGAACTTCTTGACGTCGAAGAAGTCGGCCCAGCTCTCAGGCTGCTTTCCGCCGAGCGCCTTGGTGTCGTAGGCGAGGACCGACCCGTACAGGAACACCGAGGCGCCCCACTTGTAGTCGAGGCCGGGCAGCGTCTTGGCGCGGTCGAAGATCGAGTAGTCGATCTCTTCCAGCACGCCGAGCTTGCCCAGCGAAGCCTGCGTCCCGACACCGCCATCCAGGATGTCCCAGGTGACGTTCTTCGACTGCACCATGGCGCGAGCGCGCCCCGGGCTCGGCCCGCTGCCATCGAGGACCACCGGAATGCCGGACTTCTTCGTATAGGGCTCGCACCAGGCCTTGCGGTACGCGTTCTCGGCGTCGCCGCCCCACATGGCGAAGACGATCTCCTTGGCGGCAGCCTGCGCGGACCCGGCGCCGCCGACCCCGGCGAGGCCCAGCAGCGCCCCGAGCTGAAGAACGCGCCGGCGATCGAGCGAACCGCGTTCGAGCCGCTCAGCCGCGCAGAGGACGGCGTCTTCTAGATACGTCTGCACCCTGGTCATTCCCCGCCTCCGAGGCAAGTGTCTGATATGCTAGCGGCGCCTAGCTTGCAAAGCGTGGCTGCGCTGTCAATCAGGGGTAGCACGAAAGCGGGAGGACAGCATCAAAGTTAGCTCCTTCCGCAGCCGCTGCGCGACCCTCTGCCATATCAGCGCACGGAGGATCCGTGCTGGATGGCGCGCCAGACTGCGTCAGGTGTAGCGGGCATCTCGATGGCGTCGACGCCGCGTTCCGCGAGCGCATCGAGGAGGGCTCCGACGATGGCGGGCGGCAATCCGACGGAGCCAACCTCGGCGCAGCCCTTCGCCTTCAGGGGGTTGTGCTCGCAGGGCGTCGAATGCGTCAGCACTTCGAAGGCCGGCAGGTCGCCGGCGCGCGGAAGAGCGTAGTCCATGAAGGAGCCGCTGAGGAGCTGACCGGCCTCGTCGTGCAGGGTGCGCTCGATCAGCGCCTGGCCGACACCCTGGGCAAGGCCGCCATGGATCTGCCCCTCGACGATCATGGGATTGATGATCGTTCCGAGGTCGTCGACCGCGACGATGCGCAGGATGGCGGTCTCGCCGGTCTCCGGGTCGACCTCGAGCTCGCAGACGTGACAGCCACCCGGATAGGTCCAGTTCTGCGGGTCGTAATAGGCCGTCTCGTCGAGGCCCGGCTCGATCTCCTCCACGGGAAAGAGGTCGCCGCCATAGGCGGCCTTCGCGATCTCTCGGAACGAGACGGAACGATCGGTGCCCGCGACCGAGAAGCGCCCCGCCTCGAACACGACATCGGCGGCGGCGGCCTCGAGGACATGCGCGGCGATGCGCTTCGCCTTCTCGACCACCTTGTCGAGCGCCTTCACGAGCGCGGAACCGCCCACCACCAGGGAGCGCGAAGCGGCCGTGCCGCGGCCGAACGGCACCTGGTCCGTGTCGCCCTGCACGATCCTGACCGTGTCCGGCGAAACGCCGAGCCGATCGCACACGATCTGCGCAAAGGTCGTCTCGTGCCCCTGGCCGTGGCTGTGCACGCCGCTGAACACCGTGACAGTCCCGCCCGGATGCACCCGGACCTGCGCCGATTCCGAGCGGCCCGACCGAGCCCCGAGCCGGCTCGCGACGCGGGAGGGCGTGCCGCCGGCGATCTCCACATAGGTCGAGATGCCGATGCCGCGGAGCCGCCCGCGCGCGCGGCTCTCCTCCTTGCGGGCCGGAAAGCCCGCCCAATCGACCGCATCGAGCGCGAGCGCGAGCGTCGCCTCGTGATCCCCGGAATCGTATTCCAGCCCGAGCGGTGTCCGGTACGGAAACTCTTCGCGCCGAATGAAATTGCGCCGCCGCAGTTCGACGCGGTCGATCCCCGCCTCGCGCGCGGCCTTGTCGATCAGCCGCTCCAGCACGTAGGTCGCCTCGGGCCGGCCGGCGCCGCGATAGGCGTCGACGCTGCAGGTATTGGTGAAGGCGAGGACGACGTTGCAGTAGATGGCGGGCGTCTTGTACACGCCCGCGAGCAGCGGCGCGTAGTAATAGGTCGGGATCGCGGTCGCGCCGCTCGTCAGGTAAGCGCCGACATTGGCGTAGGTCTTGACCCTCAACCCCAGGAACGTACCGTCCGCGGCGAGCGCCAGCTCCGCCTCTGTCCGATGATCGCGCCCATTCGCATCCGTGAGGAAGGATTCCGAGCGGTCCGCCGTCCAGCGGATCGGCCGCGCGAGCCGGCCCGCCGCCCAAGTGATCGTCGTCTCCTCCGGATAGACGAAGATCTTGGCCCCGAAGCCGCCGCCGACATCGGGCGAGACCACCCGAAGGCTGCTCTCCGGAATGCCGAGCACGGCGTTGGCAAGCGTGCTGCGCACCGCATGCGGGTTCTGGCTGGTGGTATAGAGCGTGTAGCTGCCGCTCCCGGGGTCGAACAGCGCCAGCGCCGAGCGTGGCTCCATCGGAGCCGGGACGAGGCGGTTGTTCACCAGGGTGATCGACGTGACATGGGCTGCGCGGGCGAAGGCCGCATCCGTCGCGTCGCGGTCGCCGATCTCCCAGTCGCAGCAGATGTTCGCCGGGATCTCGTCCCAGACCAGCGGGGCGCCATTCTGCGTCGCGCAGAGCGCGTCCGTCACCGCCGGAAGCGGCTCGTACAGGACCTCGACGGCCTCCGCGGCCGCCCTCGCCTCTTCCAGGCTCTCCGCGATCACCACGGCGACCGGATCACCCTGGTGGCGAACCTTGTTCACCGCGAGCGGAAGGCGCGGCGGCTCCGCCATCGGCCTGCCATCGCGGCCCGTGAGCGACCAGCCGCACGGGATGCTGCCGACGCCTGCGGCGTGAAGATCGCGGCCCGAATAGACCGCCGCGACGCCCGCCATGCCTCGCGAGCGGCCGGCATCGATCCGAAGGATCTTCGCATGGGCGTGCGGGCTGCGGACGAAGACGGCGTGAAGCTCGCCCTCCGCCTTCTGGTCGGCGACATAGCGCCCGCGCCCCGTGACGAAGCGCAGATCCTCGCGCCTGAGCACGGACTCGCCGATGCGAAAGGGTATCTCGCGCGAGGTCACCGCATCTTCGCCGGGGATCGATCCAGGGCGAGCGTTCAGGAGCACGAGTTCACCCTGTAACCGAGCGAAGCTTTGACTGCCATGTCAGACACTCTCGTACATAGACGTCAACTCGCTCAACAGACGCTTCGGAGAGCGGACGTATGCCCCCGTTTGGCGCCGGAACGCTGGCATATCAAGTCTCGTTTTCCGCGATCCGGAATGCGATTGCCCGGCGTGGCCCAAAAGCGAGGTTCGTGACGATGGCCCGGATAGCTGGCGCCCGGGGCGACCTACGCGGCTGATGTACCAGGCCAAGCGCCTGCAAAACCGCAGCTTCCCGCCCGGAGAGCCGATCCGGAATTGCCTGTGTCTCTAGTTGATGGGAGCGATTTTGCGCTTTGACATGCAATCACTCAGGCTTACTTTCGGCGCCGAGGCCAGCCGACACCATCCCTGGCATGTCAGCGTGGAGCAAACCCGAAAGCCCTGAGGCGCTCGCTTCCCGAGCGAGTGACGGCTTCTTAGCAAGTTCCTCGGCGCCTGGTCCCATCTTTTCCTCCCAAGCAATGCCCGAGACCCTCGCCGCCAAAGCGTATGACGCGATCGAACACCTGATCGTCGAAGGCTCCATCCCGCCGGGAGATCTCCTGTCGGAAGTCTCCCTCAGCCAGCAGATCGGGATCGGGCGAACGCCTGTGCGGGAGGCGCTCCAGCGGCTCGAGCGCGACCAGCTGATCGTCGTGGAGCCCCGGCGCGGTGTCCGCGTGACGGACATCGACCGGAAGCGCTTCGAGCAGGCGATGGAGGTCCGCGAGGCGCTCGAGCCGGTGATGTCGCGGCTCGCCGCCCTTTCTGCCTGTCGCGGCCAGCGCCTGGAACTGAGGGAGTTGGCGCAGGCCATGATGGAGGCCGCGGACGGCGGCTCATCCTCGGGGCTCCTGGACGTTGATTTCCGGTTCAAGCGGGTGGTGGCGGAAGCCTGCGGCAACCCGCTGCTGACCACGGCGATCCGTCCCCTGCATTCGGTGTCCCGGCACTTCTTCTTCCGACATGCGCGCACCTCGCAGCGCTCGGTCGCGCTCGCCCATGCGGCCCTCATGAATCTCATCGCCAGCGGAGACGCCGCCGGCGCCGAGGCCGCATCCGAGCGCTTCCTCCATTCGATCCGTCGCTTCGCGAAATCCGTCCGCGCGCGCCGGGACGCAGGACCGGATCAGGGCTCGGCCCAGCACCGCCCGGACGCGGACATGACTCTCGCTGGCCAAGCCTTTCGGGCTATCGAGAGCCTCGTCGTCTCCCAGACCTACCCCCCGGGGGAGGTGCTTTCGGAACTCCGGCTGAGCGCCGAGCTCGGGATCGGCCGGACGCCCGTGCGGGAGGCGCTGCAGCGCCTCTCGGCCTTCCACCTGGTCACGATCCAAGCTCGCCGAGGAGCCGTCGTCGCCGAACTCGACCGCTACGACGCCTCGACGCTGAACGAAGCCCGCCTCCCGCTCGAACAGCTGCTCTCGCGCCTCGCCGCGCGCCGCTGCACCGACCGGCAGCGCGCCGAATTGAAGCGGCTGGGAGTCGAGTGGGTCCGGGCCGCCGAACGTGGCCCGACGGCAGAGATCATCGCGATCGACGCCCGGATGAAATCCCTCGTCATCGCGGCCGCCGCGAACCCGTTCCTCGAACGCGCCATCGCGCCGCTTCACGCCATGGCGCGACGGTCCTATTTCGGACGGGCAACCATTCCGGACGCCGACGTCGCAGCGGCGCAAGCCGAACTTCTCGACAGGATCGCCGCAGGAGACGAGAACGCCGCCGCTCTCGCCTCGGTCCGGTTCGTCGCCGAGGCGATCAGGGTCGTGCGCGGCGCGATGCGGGAACCGCAGCCCGCCTGAGAGGCTGCCGGCTCTGGTCTCCGCGAGGCGTAATCTCGTCAGATCACGAGCGTCGCGGACCGCGACCGGACGGCGTGCAGCAGCGAGAATGCCGTGGAGGCCGAGGTCTTCGGATTTGCGCTCGCCCGGCCGGCCATGACGACCGTCATGTCGCCGATCTCGCTCGAGGCTTCGATGGTGCCGGTATTCCCCGAAGCCGCCGGATCGGCCACGAGCCGGACCTCCGTGCGGTCGAGACCCAGCCCGGCGAGCGCGACGGTTGCGGCTAGGTTGGCGTTCTTCGGGTAGCTCAGCGCGGCCTCTCGCGCCGAGCCTTTGAAGAAAACGGTGCGCTCGCGCAGGCCCGCCAGATCGACCGCTTTCTCGGCGGGGGTGCCGCGCCAGGCAAGCGGTGGCTTGGTGGACGTGTAGGTGACCGATACTAGCC
>JAFAEL010000204.1 GCA_023423995.1 Pseudomonadota bacterium
GTCGAGTTCGACACGCCCTTCGGCAAGTCGATGTTCCGGGCCGCCGACCACCAGGCGACGCTCGGCGCCTTCGTCGGCAAGACCGCGGTGAAGAACGGCCGGGGCGTCATGGTCGACAGCATCTACCGCAACGGCGCCGACTACCTCCCGAGCGAGGAGGAAGTGAAGAAGATGCGGCCGCAGAGCTGACGCAACGCTGTCCTCGCCGGGCCTGTCCCGGCGACCCCGATCGGAACGGCAACACGCATCGGGATGGCCGGGCCAAGCCCGGCCATGACAAGCCTGGGAGTAGTTCGTGGACTTTATCGTCGTCCAGTTCCTGACCGGCCTCGCGGGCGCCTCGTCGCTCTTCCTGGTCGCGTCCGGCCTGTCGATCATCTTCGGCGTGACGCGCATCGTGAACTTCGCTCACGGCGCGTTCTACATGATGGGCGCCTACATCGCGTACACGCTGACCGAGCGCTGGTCGGGCGCGCTCGGGTTCTGGGGCGGGCTGCTCGCCGCGGCGCTGGCCGTTGCCGTCATCGGCGCCATTGTCGAGATCGTGCTCCTGCGCAGGATCTACCGTGCGCCGGAGCTGTTCCAGCTGCTCGCGACCTTCGGCGTGACCTTGATCGTCCAGGATCTCTCCGTGCTGATCTGGGGGCCGGAGGACCTGGTCGGCCGCCGCGCGCCGGGGTTCCGGCAATCGGTCGAGATCATGGGCCAGTCCGTCCCGAGCTATGATCTGCTGCTGATCGCCCTCGGGCCCATCGTGCTCGGCGGGCTCTGGCTCCTCTTCCACAAGACCCGCTTCGGCGTGCTCGTGCGGGCGGCGACGCAGGACCGCGACATGGTCGCGGCGCTGGGCGTGAACCAGCGCTGGCTGTTCACGGGCGTCTTCGCGCTGGGCGTGTTCCTGGCCGCGCTCGGCGGCGCGCTCCAGCTTCCGCGCGACGCCGTCAGCCACACGATGGACCTGCGCATCATCGTGGAGGTCTTCGTCGTCGTCGTCATCGGCGGGCTCGGCAGCGTCGGCGGCGCCTATCTCGCCGCCCTCCTCGTCTCCGAACTCAACGCCTTCGGCATCCTCATCATGCCGACGATCTCGCTGGTGCTCGTCTTCCTGGTGATGGCCGTGGTGCTGGTGGTCCGGCCCTACGGACTGTTCGGGAAACCCGAGGGCCCGCAGCGCACGGCCGTCGGCGGGCTGATCCGGCCCTGGCGCCCGTTCTCGCGCAATGAGCAGATCGGCGTTGCGGCTCTGGTCGCCGTCGCGGCGCTGCTGCCGCTCGTTACCGGGAGCTACCTCCTCTCGGTCGGGACGGAGATCCTCATCTTCGCGCTCTTCGCCGCGAGCCTGCAGCTCATCATGAGCGCAGGCGGCATCGCCTCCTTCGGGCATGCGGCCTATTTCGGCCTCGGCGCCTACGGGGCGGCCCTGGCGGCGAAATCGCTCGCCCTGCCCTTCCCGGCAGCGCTCGCGTCCGGGGTCGCGCTCGGCACGCTCGGCGCGGCCATCTTCGGCTGGTTCTGCGTCCGGCTCTCCGGCGTCTACTTCGCCATGCTGACGCTCGCCTTCGCGCAGATCGCCTGGTCGATCGCGTTCCAGTGGACGAGCGTGACCGGCGGCGACAACGGCCTCCTTGGCATCTGGCCGCCGAGCTGGGCCTCCAGCCCGGCCGTGTTCTACTGGATCGCCCTGGCGGTCGCGGTGATCGGCGTCGCGGCCATCCGCGCGGTCATCTTCTCGCCCTTCGGCTACGCCCTTCGTGCCGTGCGGGACTCCGCCCTGCGGGCCGAGGCGATCGGGATCGGCCGGCGCCGCGTGCAATGGACGGCCTTCGTGATCGCGGGCGGCTTCGCGGCGCTCGCGGGCGCGCTCTTCGCCTACCTCAAGGGCAGCGTCTTCCCCGACAATCTCGGCATTCCGCTCTCGGTCGACGGCCTCGTCATGGTGCTGCTCGGCGGCGTCGAGACGGTGTCCGGCGCCGTCGTCGGCGCGGCCGTCTACCGGGCCCTCAGCGTGCTCCTGATGAGCCAGACCGACTACTCGAAGCTCGTCCTCGGGATGATGATCGTGATCCTCGTCGTGGCCTTCCCGCGCGGCATCGTCGGCTCGCTCCAGGCAATCCTGCCGCGGCTCCGCGCCAGCCGCCCTGCCCCGCTCGCGAAGGCCGCCCTGGGGCCAGCCGAATGACTGCCTCTCTCCTCTCCGTCGAGCACCTCTCGAAGGCCTATGGCGGCGTGAAGGCCGTCCAGGACGTCTCGCTCACGCTGGAGCGGGGCGAGCTCCTGGCGCTGATCGGACCGAACGGCGCGGGCAAGTCCACCTGCTTCAACATGCTCAACGGGCAGGTGAAGGCCGATTCCGGGCGCATCCGCATCGAAGGCCAGGATACGACGGGGCTCGATCCGCGCAGGGTCTGGAAGCTCGGCGTCGGGCGCACCTTCCAGATCACGGCGACCTTCGGATCCATGACGGTGCGCGAAAACGTCCAGGTCGGGCTTCTCGCCCGTCATGGTGCCCTCGGCAGGATGGTGGGTTTCGCGACCCGCTCCTACGCCCGGGAGGCGGACGAGCTGCTGGCGCTCGTCGGCATGCAGGAGGCCGCCGATCGCCCCTCGGGCGAGCTCGCCTATGGCGACCTGAAGCGCCTGGAACTCGCCGTCGCGCTGACGAACGATCCCTCGCTCCTCCTCATGGACGAGCCGACGGCCGGCATGGCGCCGGGCGATCGTGTCGAGCTGATGCGGCTTGCCGCCGAGATCGCGAGGGCGCGCCGCATCGGCATCCTCTTCACCGAGCACGACATGGACGTCGTCTTCGAGCACGCGGACCGCATCATGGTGCTCGACCGCGGGCGCATCATCGCGACCGGCACGCCGGAGACCGTCCGGCGCGACCCGAAGGTCCGGGCTGTGTATCTCGGCGAGGGCCACCTCTATCACGACGCGCCGGCGGGAGCGGCGGCATGAAGCTCCAGGTTTCCAATCTCAACGCCTGGTACGGCCCGGCGCACATCCTGTTCGACCTCGACCTGAACGTCGGCGACGGCGAGGTGGTGGCGCTGCTCGGACGCAACGGCGCGGGCAAGTCGACCACGTTCAAGTCGCTCGTGGGACTGCTGGAGCGACGCTCCGGCCGGATCGTCTACGAGGGCCATGACCTCTCGGGCAGGCCGACGCACGAGATCGTCCGGGCGGGCCTAGGCTACGTGCCCGAGGACCGCCGCATCTTCACCGAACTGACCGTCGAGGAGAACCTGGAGGTCGGGCGCCAGCCGTCGCGCAAGGGCGCTCCGACCTGGACCGTCGAAAAGCTCTACGCCCTCTTTCCCAATCTCGGCGCGATGCGCGAGCGACCCGGCGGGCGGATGAGCGGCGGCGAGC
>JAFAEL010000262.1 GCA_023423995.1 Pseudomonadota bacterium
ATGGACGTGCTGGTCGAGGTGCACGACGAGGCGGAACTCGAGCGGGCGCTGAAGCTCGATGCGAACCTGATCGGCATCAACAATCGCAACCTGCGCACCTTCGAGACGAGCCTCGCGACCTCCGAGAGGCTGGCGCCGATGGTCCCGAAGGACCGGATCATCGTGGCCGAGAGCGGCATCGCGAACCCGGCCGACATCGCCCGGCTGCAAGCTTGCGGCATCCATACCTTCCTCGTGGGTGAGAGCCTGATGCGCCAGGCCGACGTGGCCGAAGCGACGCGGCGGCTGCTCTCCCCGGCGGTCGAGCTGGCGTGAGCGAGCTCACCCACCTCGACCGGACAGGCGCGGCCAACATGGTCGACGTCTCGGACAAGGCCGAGACGTCCCGGGTCGCCAGGGCCGAGGGCCAGGTGATCATGCTCCGGGAGACGGTGGACCTGATCCGGGCGGGCGATGCCAAGAAGGGCGACGTGCTCGGGACGGCGCGCCTCGCCGGCATCATGGCGGCGAAGCGCACACACGAATTGATCCCGCTCTGCCATCCCCTGCTGCTGACCAAGGTCAAGGTCGAGTGCGAGGTGGATGACACGCTCCCCGGCGTGCGAGTCGCCGCCGAGGTCGGCGTGAAGGGCCAGACTGGCGTCGAGATGGAGGCCCTCACGGCCGTCTCCGTCGCCTGCCTGACGCTCTACGACATGGTGAAGGCTGCCGACCGCGGCATGCGAATCGAGGGGATCCGTCTCCTGGCCAAGAGCGGCGGCCGCTCCGGCGAGTATCGGGCGGACGCCTGATGGCGCTTATCTCCGTCGACGAGGCACTCGGGCGGGTTCTCGCGAGCGTGCCCGAGCCTGTCGAGGGAGAGATTGTCCCCATCGGGGATGCGGTCGGACGGACGCTCGCCACCGATCTTGCGGCGCTTCGGACGCAGCCGCCCTTCGCAGCCTCCGCCATGGACGGCTATGCGGTCCAGGCGGCGGACCTCGCCATCGTGCCGGCAAGCCTTACGGTCATCGGCCGAAGCGTCGCCGGGCGGGGGCACCCCGGCCCGGTCGGGCCGGGCGAGGCGGTCCGCATCTTCACCGGCGCGCCCATACCGGACGGGGCTGACGCGATCGTGATCCAGGAGGACACCGATCTCGGCGACCCGGAGGTGGAGATCCGCGAGCACGTGTCGCCGGGCCGCTTCATCCGCCCGGCCGGCCTCGACTTCCGAGAAGGGCAGCTCCTGTTGCGGGCAGGCGAACGGCTCGATGCCCGCCGCCTGGCGCTCGCGGCCGCGATGGGCCATGCGGAACTGCCGGTCAGGCGCAAGCCGCGCGTCGCGATCCTCGCGACGGGGGACGAACTCGTCAGACCCGGCGAGCCTGCCGGCCCCGACCAGATCGTCGCCTCCAACCCCTATGCGCTCCGGGCGATCGTCGAGCGGGCCGGTGGCGAGGCGCTCGATCTCGGGATCGCCCGCGACACGCTGGACGACCTACGCCGTGCGATCGACACGGCGCGGGAAGCGAGGGCCGACCTCCTCATCACGCTCGGCGGCGCCTCCGTCGGCGAGCACGATCTCGTCCAGGCGGCCCTCACCGAGGGCGGCATGGAACTCGGCTTCTGGCGCGTCGCGCTTCGCCCCGGCAAGCCGCTCATGCACGGCCGGCTCGGATCGACGATGCTGCTCGGGCTACCGGGCAACCCTGTATCGTCCATCGTCTGCGGGATCCTGTTCGTGGTCCCCGCGATCCGGGGCCTGCTCGGGGACCCGCATGCGGGCGAGGACCCGACGGAAGCCGGCCTGCTCGGCCGCGACCTGCCGGCGAACGACACGCGGCAGGATTACATGCGCGCCAGGCTCGAGCGTGAGGAGGGGGAACTCGTCGCGACCGCGGAACACCGGCAGGATTCGTCGATGCTCGCCACGCTCGCAGCCTCCGAGGCGCTCATCGTCCGCGCCCCCCACGCGCCCGAGGCGGCAGCCGGCGAGCGCTGCCGCATCATCCGGCTCGACCGGTTCTGCTGAGGCTCAGCGCAAGGCGGCCCGGATCTTCTCGGCATTCGCAGCAACGAGGTCCTTCGGTGCCATCTCGCCCGTATGCGGCCGCAGCGCGATCCCGTTCCAGCGCGGCAGGATGTGGACGTGCATGTGGAACACGACCTGCCCGCCGGCGGGCTCGTTGAACTGCTGGATGGTGAGCCCATCCGCGCCGAGTCCCTTCACGGCAGCGCGCGAGATCTTCTGCACGCTGGCATAGAGCGCGGCGAGGTCATCCGGGCCGACATCGAAGAAGGTGCGGGCCGGCGCCTTCGGAATGACGAGCGTGTGCCCGTCCGTGCGGGGCATGATGTCCATGAAGGCGAGGGTCTTCTCGTCCTCGTAGACCTTCTCGGCCGGCATCTCGCCGCGCAGGATCTTGGCGAAGATGTTGGACGGATCGTAGGCGCTCATGGGCTCCGCTCGGCGAGATTGACGCGCCCGCTGATTAGCTCTCCGGGCAGTCGGGAACAATCGGCCGGTCGCCCTTTCGGAACGGCACGGCCTCTTCGTATTCCTCCTGGGCCTGGTCCACGTACAGGCGCTCGCGGCGCAGATAGTCCGAGATGGCGCGCCGCAGCCCGGAATCCGCGATGCGGTGGGCCGAGTAGGTCGTGACCGGCCGATATCCGCGGGCCAGCTTGTGCTCGCCCTGGGCGCCCGCCTCGACCCGCTTCAGCCCACGGGCGAGTGCGAAGTCGATGGCCTGGTAGTAGCAGACCTCGAAATGCAGGAACGGATGGTTCTCGACCGCGCCCCAGTTGCGGCCGTAGAGCGCCTCGCCCCCGATGAAATTGATCGCCCCGGCGATGTAGCGGCCGGCGCGCTTCGCCATCACGAGCAGGACCCGGTCGGCCATGCGCTCGCCGATCAGGGAGAAGAAGCGGCGGTTCAGGTAGGGGTGTCCCCACTTCCGCGAGCCCGTGTCCATGTAGAAGGCGAAGAACGCGTCCCAATGCTCTTCCCTGATGTCGGTGCCCGTGATCCACTCGACCTCGATCCCGGCTCCCAGCGCCTCCCGTCGTTCGCGCCGGATCGCCTTGCGCTTGCGCGAGGCGAGCGCGTCGAGGAAGCCGTCGAAGGTGCCGAAACCTTCATCGACCCAGTGAAACTGCTGGTCGGTGCGGATCAGGTATCCGGCCGCTTGCGCCGCGGCTCGGTCCTGCTCCTCGAGGAAGGTCAGGTGGGTCGAGGAGGACGCGGTCTGGTCCCGCACCGCCTCGAGGCCCGAGAGCAGGACGCGGCGCATGAGATTGCCGTCCTCACCGGGCCGCACCAGCAGACGCGGGCCGTTGACGGGCGTGAACGGCACGCTGACCTGGAGCTTGGGATAGTACTGCCCGCCCGCGCGCTCATAGGCGTCCGCCCAGCCGGCATCGAAGACGTACTCGCCGCGCGAGTGGGTCTTCAGATAGCAAGGCGCGGCCGCCCGGATGGATGCCTCCGCGCCGGAAACGATGAGGTGGGCAGGCGACCAGCCGGTGCGTGGACCGACGCAGCCCGACTCCTCCAGCGACGACAGAAAGGCGTGAGAAACGAACGGGTTGTCGCTGCCTGCTGAAGCGTCCCATTCAGCCGGATCGACGCCCTTCAGCTGCGTCGCAACCGAGATCGTGAGGCCAGCCGTGGGCTCGTCCGGCAGGCTCACGTGGGGCGCCCCGCCGGATATGGGGTGGGGAGAAAGAAACCTGCGCAGCCGCTCAAGCAGGAACGAAGCCTTCGAAGACGATCTGGTCGGCGTAGGGCAGGGCGCGCTGCGCCTGCTCCTGCGACCGGATCGTCCAGGTCATCACGGGCACCCCGGCGAGCTGCCGCGGGAGGAAGGCCGCCGCACAGGGCAGGTCGAGATGACGCCACGACACGAAATCGGGGCGAGTCTCGTCCCAGTGCAGGAGGTCGGTCATCTCGCGCAGGCGCTCGGGCGGAAGCTGTGCGGCATCGCCCCCATCGTAGCGCGATTGTCCGACGATGCCTCGGGGCACATCCGGCGCAATGCGTCGCAGTAATCCTACGATCGCAGGATCAAAGGATTTGAGGGCGAAGCGCCCCCGGCGTCCGGCCAGCACCTCCACGGTCCGCCGGGCCAGGCGATCGTCACCGTCGAAGCGGCTCTTGATCTCGATGACGAGAGGGGTCCGGTCGCCGATCCGGTCGAGGAAGGCGGCAAGGGTCGGGATCCGATCCTCGCTCCCACCGACCCGCATTTCCCCGAGTTCCGCGGCGTTCCGCTCGTAGACGGGACCTTTCGCCTGGGTGAGCCGATCGAGGACGTGATCGTGGAAGACCATGGCTTCCCCGTCGGCCGAGATCTGCACGTCGCATTCGATCCCGAACCCGCCCGCAATGGCGGCTTCCGCGGCAGAGAGCGTGTTCTCGAACCGGCCGTCGGCCGGAACGTGGAGGCCGCGATGCGCGATGGGCCGTTCGGTCAGCCAGGCCGGCGCGCTCATTCGACCTCGAACATCCCCTCGACCTCGACGGACGCGCCGAGAGGCAGGCCGGAGACCCCGATCGTGGAGCGTGCATGGCGGCCCTTGTCGCCGAACACCTCGACCATCAGGTCGGACGCGCCGTTCATCACGCCGGCATGGCCCGTGAAGTCGGGCGGGCTCGCGATGAACCCGCCCAGGCGCACGCAGCGGACCACCCGGTCGAGGTCGCCGATCGCCGCCCTCACCTGCGCGATCACGTTGATGGCGCACAGGCGGGCGGCGTCCTTCGCAGCGTCGGCCGTAACGTCCATGGTGACGCGCCCGACATGCTCCGGGGCCAATTTCCCGTCGGGGCCGAGGCAGAGCTGGCCGGAGACGACGAGGAGGCGCCCGGAGAGGACGAAGGGTACATAATTCGCTACCGGCGCCGCCGCCTGCGGCAGCTTGATCCCGAGCGATTGCAGCTTCGACTCGATCTGTCCTGCCACGTCGAACTCCCCGTTTCTGCCGGATTTCTGGACGACAGCATCTTTGCCTGCAAGCGCTCGTTGCCGGACTCCGGCTGCGTTCCTAATGTGGTCCTATTCGCCTCGCGGAGACACCATGCGGTTCCCGGTCGTCCTCGGTTCAACAGTTCTTGCCTTTGCCCTCCCAGCACATGCCGAGGTCCCGACGGGAAAGCCCCCGCAACTCGCGCCGCATCGCGCAGTGTACGACCTCTCTCTGGCGACGCGCAAAGGCGCGCGAACCGTCGAATCGGCCCGGGGGCGCATCGCGTTCGATTTCACGGGCGATGCCTGCGAGGGCTACGCGCTCAAGTTCCGGCAGGTCACGGTGATCGAGAGCGCGGAGACCGGCACCAAGACCTCCGATCTGCGGACGGCGAATTTCGAGAGCGGCGACGGCAAGACCTTCCGGTTCCGCAACGACACCGGATCGGGCGAAGGGCCGGCGCAGAGCGTGGACGGGAATGCGGAGCGCAAGGCGAACGGTCCGCTCGCGGTTCGCCTGAAAGCCCCCAAGCGGGACACTGTCTCCCTGGATGGCGAGGCGGTCTTTCCGAATACCCAGATGCGCGACCTGATCGTTGCTGCCAGGGCCGGCAAGACGACCCTCAACATGAAGATCTTCGACGGATCGGATGACGGCCGGACCGTGTACGAGACGCTGTCGGTGATCGGGAAGAGGATCGAACCGGGCAATGCGGCTGCTCTCGAGGAGCCGGCGCGGCAGGAGGGACTGGCTAAGCTCGCCCGCTGGCCGGTGACGATGAGCTATTTCAAGCCGGGCAAGAAGGACGACACGCCCGTCTACGTGCTGAGCTTCGATCTGTACGAGAACGGCGTCAGCCGGGCGCTTCGTCTCGATTACGGGGACTTCGCCCTGAAGGGCGAGATGACTCGGCTGGAGCTCCTGCCGGAGAAGCCTTGCCAGAAGTGACGAAGGGGAAGGCGAGCCCCTTCTGGACGGCAGCCGCGCCGAACTTCTCGCGGATTCTGTCGATCGCAGCCTCGACCTTGACCTCCTCGGCCAGGTGAAGGTCGGCCAGGTCGCCGCGATCCGCCTCTTCTGCCGGGCACAGGTCCGAGGCGCCAATGCCGATCAGGCGGTAGAAGGTCCCGTCGGCCTCCTCCCGCAGCATGGCGCGGGCCGGCTCGAACAGCCGTTTTGCGAGTTGCGTGGCGGGCAGGCCGGAACGGGTGCGGGTCGAGAGGCGGAAGTCGCGGTCCTTCAGCTTCAGGACGACGCTCCGCCCTGCAAGCGAGGACCGCTTCAGCCGCAACGAGACCTTCTCGCAAAGTCGCCAGAGGATGGGCTCGAGCTCCTCGAAGCGAGCCATGTCCGTGTTGAACGTGGTTTCGGCGGAGACGCTCTTCGTCTCGCGGCGGGGCTCGACGGGACGTGCATCCTCGCCGCGCGCCAGGCGGGACAATCGCTCTCCGTCTCGCCCGAGGAGCCGGACCAGCTCCGCCGGCGAGCGGTCGCGAAGATCCCGCACGAGGTTGAGGCCGGCCCGCTGGAGGCGAGCCTCGGTCTGCTTCCCGATCCCCGGCAGGATGCCGACCGGACGGGGTGAGATCACGTCCAGTGCGTTCGACCGGCCGAGAATGGAGAAGCCGCGCGGCTTCTCCTGGTCGGAGGCGATCTTGGCCAGGAACTTGTTGTAGGACAGCCCGACCGAGACGGTGATCCCGATCTCGCGCTCGATCCTTCGGGCGAAGGCGACGAGGGTGCGCGCGGCGCTCGCGTGATGGACGCGTTCGGTGCCGGTCAGGTCGAGGAATGCCTCGTCGATCGAGATCGGCTCGACGAGCGGCGTCAGCTCCAGCATCAGCTGGCGAACCTCGCGGCCGACGGCCGAGTACTTCTCGAAGTTCGGCCGCACCACCCGGGCATGCGGGCAAGCCTTCACGGCCTTGAACATCGGCATCGCCGACCGCACGCCGTAGGTCCGCGCGATGTAGCAGGCCGTCGCGACGACGCCGCGGGTGCCGCCTCCGACGATGACGGGCACATCGCGCAGCGCCGGATCGTCCCGCTTCTCCACGGCCGCGTAGAAGGCGTCGCAATCCACATGGGCGATCGTGAGCTCGTCCAGCTCGGGGTGACGAAGCAGGCGAGGGGAGCCGCACGAAGCGCAGCGCGAGCCCTCCTCCGAGTGCTGGCCGGTTGCGCAATCCCGGCAGATGGTCGGGATGCGCGCCATCTCAACCCTCGAAAGAGGCTTCGGGCGAGAGTCGGGCCCTTGCTGCGGCGATCTCTTCCGGGCGCATCTCGAGTTCGGCAGCAATGGCGATGATGAGGCCTTCGTCCGAGGACACGTAATCGAGAATCGCCGAGTAGAATCCTGGCTGGCCGGCAGCTTCGCGGATGGTGTCGGGCCTCAATCCCGTCACCGACAGGAAGGCGGCCAGCCGCTCCGGCTCGGCGATGAGGCGATTGAACGCAGCAACAGCCACATTTTCGGCGTGACTTACCCCGTTTGAGCGGGTCTGAGCCGCTGGATTTGTGGATTTGCCTTTCATCAACATGTGCTTGCTAACCTCGTAAGCGCCCGAGCGAGGCTGAGCGAGCGGCGGGCCGCCTCGAAGCCGGGACCAGGACACGTCCGATGAAGAAGACCGTGCTCATTGTCGAGGACAACGAGCTGAACATGAAGCTCTTCGGCGACCTCCTCGAGGCGCACGGCTACGCGACCCTGAAGACCGGTAATGGCATCGAGGCTATCGAGCTGGCCCGGGCGCACCATCCGAACCTGATCATCATGGATATCCAGCTGCCCGAAGTCTCGGGCCTGGATGTGACGCGGTGGCTCAAGGAGGACGAGGACCTTCGCTCAATCCCGGTGATCGCGGTGACGGCGTTCGCGATGAAGGGGGACGAGGAGCGCATCCGCGAAGGCGGATGCGAGGCCTATCTGTCCAAGCCTATCTCCGTTGCCAAGTTCCTGGAAACCGTTCGGACGTATCTGAACGCCGCGTAAAGCCCGAGGAGAGGTCATGTCGGCGCGCGTGCTTGTGGTGGATGACATCCCCACAAACGTGAAACTGCTCGAGACAAAGCTGTCGGCCGAGTATTTCGACGTCCTCACCGCTTCCAACGGGCCGGACGCGCTGGCCATCTGCGAGCAGGGGCTCTGCGACCTCGTCCTGCTCGACGTGATGATGCCGGACATGGACGGGTTCGAGGTGTGCCGTCGGCTGAAGAACTCGCCGACGACTGCGCACCTGCCGGTCGTCATGGTCACGGCCCTCGACCAGCCGAGCGACCGCCTGAAGGGGCTGGATGCCGGCGCCGACGACTTCCTGACCAAGCCCGTAGACGACACTGCCCTGTTCGCGCGGGTGCGCAGCCTCGTCCGCCTGAAGGCGGTCACGGACGAGCTCCGGGCGCGACTCATGGCGTCCCGCCACGGCTTCGGAGACCCGCTGGCGACCGCGACGGCGGAAACCGGGCAGAACGGCCGGGTGCTCCTCGTCGACGATCGCCCGAGCTCCTACGAACGGCTCTCGGCCGCCCTCTCGCAGTATCACCGCGTCGAGGTGGAGGCAGATCCGCAGGCAGCCATGATCCGGGCCGCGGAGAACGAGTTCGACATCGTCCTCATCAGCCTCGACCTCCAGGGTTTCGACGGGCTTCGGCTCTGCAGCCAGCTTCGCTCGCTCGAACGGACCCGGCATGTCGCGGTCGTGCTCATCGCCGACATGGACGACCGGTCGAAGGTCCTGCGTGGCCTCGACATCGGGGCGCATGACTTCCTGGTGCGGCCGGTCGACCGGAACGAGCTCGTCGCGCGCGTGCGCACGCAGGTGCGCCGGAAGCGCTTTGCGGAACGCCTGCGGGACGGCGTGCAGCACTCCATGGATGCCGCGATCACGGACGCCCTGACGGGGCTCCATAACCGGCGCTACCTCGACGTTCGCCTCGCTAACCTGTTCGAGGATTCCGCCAAGCGGGGCGCCAGCCTTGCCGTGCTGCTGCTCGATATCGACCGTTTCAAATCCATCAATGATCGCTTCGGCCACGACGCTGGCGACGAGGTGCTGCGCGAATTCGCAACCCGGATCCGCACCCTGACGCGCGGAGTCGACCTCGTGGCCCGGTACGGGGGCGAGGAGATGGTCGTCGTCGTGCCTGAAGCGTCGCTCGATGAAGCCCGCTTCGTTGCGGAGCGGATCCGGGAGCGGGTCGGCTCGACGCCTTTCGGCTTCGCGGACAAGACCAGGACGCTCGATGTCACGGTCTCGATTGGGGTGGCGGCGCGCCAGCCCTCGGACACCAGCGCACAGGACCTTCTGAAGCGCGCCGATCTTGCTCTCTACCGTGCGAAGGACCAGGGCCGGAACCGGGTGATCGCCGCCGCCGCCTGAGGCCGCAATGGAAGGGCAGGGCAAGGATTTAACCTTGACAAGCGTTTAACGGCGTCGCTCGCCGTTCATGTATTGGTTTCGCGCAGGGCCGGCTGTACTTTCCTGACGTACCGGCGGCGCCCTGGCGCCGCCTGAAACGCCCTCTGACTCTCAGGTCCGCCGCATCTCCTGGGTTTCGAGGGCTAGGCCGGCTCGGGAGCGGTACCAGCCTCCTCATCGCCGCTCCCGGCCGGCCACCTTTCTGCTTCAGGGCCGCTTGGCGAGGCTGCCAGCGTCGCCAAGGTTCTCCTCCAGCGTGCCCGAGGCGGCGGGCGGCGCGGGTTCGCTGGCCGTTGTCGGTGTGTCGCGACGGGTCAGTGCAAAGCATCCGATATCGGTAGCGCCGATCATCGAGCTCCTGCTGTCATCGGCCAGGAGCGCCGGAGAATGGCTCAGGCGCCACCTGTCGATCTCCTCGATGTCGTCGCGAGTGACGATTCCGAACACCGCCCCGCGAGAGTTGCCGCGAGATCGGAGAAACGGGAAGCGGCCGGAATCGTCGTAGGCGAACACCGCCACGACGGTGAGACCATCCACCTTCTCCGGGCGCTGAAGGGCGAAATAGTTCATCCCCTCATCCATCTGGAAGGTGAGGCTGCTCACCGCATTCCGGCGGATCAGGACCTTGATGATTTCCGCTGCCCGGGGAGGGCCGTCGCATTCCAGTTCACGGCGCACCAGGGCCGCGAAATCGAACCGACCCTCGGCATCGAAGCAGCGCAGCCGCTCGGAGGCACTCGGAATCAGCTGGCACGCACCGCCCGCATCCGAGGCCGATGCAGAACCTGCGTGCAGGCAGACGCTGAGGGCCAGTGCCCAAGCCGACCACGCCCGCATGCCGCTCCCGCCGTTCCGCTGCCGCGAAGTGTAATGCGGGCAGCGTCGGCTTTCACGACCTCACTTCGAAGGGGCTTCCGCCTTGGCGGCGGGTGGCGCTTCCTTCGTGATCGCATCGACGGTCGCCAGGGCGAGTTCGCGCAGGGCCTCCACCGGGATCGGAACCCCGACGCGCTGGTCGCCCGAGGCAGTGTGGAACCATACGACCGCGATGCGGTCGTGCTTCGAGACGGCGATGTCCCGGCTGCAGAGCGGCAGGTGGAACAGCCCGGAGCCGTCGAGCATGATCTCGCTCGGCGTTGCCTCGGCCGGTCGTCCGTTCAGGGAATCTGACATGGCTCAGTCCTGTCGGCGCGCCATGACGCGCGGCGTATCGAGAGCCTAAAACAGAAAAGCGCCCGAATGGGCGCCTTTCAGCTGGATGAGACCGGAAAGCCCGATCTCACTTGATCTTGGTTTCCTTGAACTCGACGTGCTTCTTCGCGACGGGATCGTACTTCTTCATCGCGAGCTTGTCGGTCATCGTCCGCGAGTTCTTCTTGGTGACGTAGAAGTAGCCCGTATCCGCGGTCGAAACGAGCTTCACCTTGATGGTGACGGCCTTGGCCATGACGATCTCCTGAGTGGGGTAGCGCACGCCCAAAGCGGCGCAGCCGGCCAAGCCGGCGCAAATCGTGGTTCCTCCTCGCCGAAATGGGCGCGAAGGTCAAGGATGACAATGCGATTCAGGCCGCGCTCAGCAATTCGCGGACGAAGCGCTTCTGCCGCTCGTAATAGAAGGGCACGGGCAGGTCGTGGCCGAAGCCCTCCTCGGCGCGCCGCTCGAGCTCTTCCAGCATCACGACGGTGATCGGCGGCAGGTCGAGCTTCATCGCCTCCTCGACCTCCACCCAGACCAGCTCGACGAGTTCCTTGTCCGGCCCGATGAAGCCGGGATCTTCCAGGAGAATCGCCTCGCGGTCGATGGCGAAGAAGCGGGTATCGAAGCGTTTCGGCCGGCGCGGGGGCGTGATCGCCCGGCCGATGAACTGCACGGCGGCGAGATCCGGCAGGACTCCCTTCTCGAAGAACGGCGCCCAGGAGCCCGAGGCAGGGCCGGCCGGCATGGAATCGGCCTTGCGGCCGATCATCAGGCCCGTCTCCTCGTAGGTCTCGCGGATGGCCGTGAGGGCAAGGGCACGCCCGCGCGATTGCGACGGCCGGACGGTCCTGGCGATCAGCGCCGCCTCGACCGCTGCTTCGAGCGCCCCCATCGCGGGCATCTTGCGGTCGTCCGACTCGATCCTGCCGCCCGGGAACACGAACTTGCCCGGCATGAACTTGTGGCCGTGATGGCGCTTGCCCATCAGGACCTTGGGGCTCGAGCCTCGACGATCGATGATGATGAGCGTGGCGGCGTCCTTCGGCCTCTGGTTGGGCCAGCGTCGCTCCCGTGCGACGCTCGACACATACTCGGTTAGCCGCTCAGCGTGACCGTCGCTCACTCTCGTCTCCTGCCCGGCTCCGGATCTCCGCGGCCGATCCCGGCCGCCCGAAGCCGTGCATCCCTAAACCGTATTGCAGGCCGACGACAGCGCCCTTGATCGGCTGAAGAAGCGCCAGGCACAGCACGATCGCCAGGGTCGGCCACAGAAGGGCATGCAGCCAGAGGGGCAGGCCCTCGAACCTCATCTCGGACACGTAGATCCCGTAGCCGAGGAGGTGGCCGACGATGAACATCACGATATAGGGCGGGAAGTCGTCCGCCCGGTGATGGTGGAATTCCTGCCCGCAGGCGGAGCAGGCATGCTCCACCTTCAGGAACTTGCCGAAGAGGCGTCCTTCCCCGCAGCGGGGGCAACGGCAGTTGAAGCCGCGCCAGACCGCCTGGCCCGTGGTCGGGGCGGCGGCCTCGCCGCCATAGGCCCGGATCTCGCTCATCCTCTGCCCCGCTTCCGCCTGGTGCTGCCACCCATGTCGACGACGCGCTTCTTAGCGCCGGACGGGCGGGAAGGCTTGGCCAGGGCGCCGCGGCGCTTCGTCCGGCCCGAACTACCTTCGCTCAGCAACTCGAAACGGAGCGCCCCGGCGATCGGGGCAGCCTCGACCAGCTTCACCTCGACGGTGTCGCCGAGCCGATAGGTCTCTCCCGTGCGGTCGCCGACGAGCGCATGCTGGCGCTCCTCGTAGCGGTAGTAATCCGCCCCGATGGTCGAGGCCGGCACGAAGCCGTCTGCACCCGTCTCGGCCAGCTTCACGAAAAGACCCGACTTCGTCACCCCGGAGATGCGTCCCGTAAAGGTCGCACCGATCTGGTCGGCGAGGTGGAAGGCGATCAGCCGGTCGATCGTGTCGCGCTCTGCCGCCATGGCGCGGCGCTCGGCGGCGGAGATCTCCTCGCCGATCTTCGACAGCTGCTCAGTCGTCGTGCCCGCCGGAAGGCCGTCATCGCCGAACCCGAAGGCACGGATCAGCGCCCGGTGCACGATCAGGTCGGCGTAGCGCCGGATGGGCGAGGTGAAATGCGCATAGCGGCGCAGGTTCAGGCCGAAATGGCCGAGATTCTCGGCCGCATAGACGGCCTGCGCCTGGGAGCGCAGCACGACCTCGTTGATGAACGGTTCGTGCTCGGAGCCCGCGAAGGCGCGCAGGATGCCGTTGAACAAGGCGGGCTTCAGCGCACCTGCCTTCGGCAGCTTGTGCCCCACGGAAGCGAGCACCTCGCCGAGAGCCCGCATCTTCTCGAGCGAAGGCTCGTCGTGGACACGGTAGACGAGGGGAGAGTTCGCCTTCTCCAGCGCCTCGGCAGCAGCGACGTTCGCGAGGATCATGAACTCCTCGATCAGCCGGTGCGCGTCCAGCCGCTCGGGAACGTGGACGCGCTCCACCTGGCCCTCGGCGTTCAGCACGATCTTGCGCTCGGGCAGATCCAGGAAGAGCGGTCCGCGCTTGTCCCGCGCCCGGCCGAGGGCCGCGTAGGCGGCCCAGAGCGGCTTCAGGACGGGCTCGAGAAGCGGGCCGGTGACATCGTCCGGCCGCCCGTCGATCGCGGCCTGGGCCTGCGCATAGGCGAGCTTCGCAGCCGACCGCATCGTGACGCGGTGGAAACTGTGGCGTTTCTTCCGTCCGTCCGAGCCGATGACCATTTGCACCGCTAGGGCAGGGCGGGCCTCGCCCTGCCGGAGCGAACAGAGATCGTTCGAGATCCGCTCGGGCAGCATCGGCACGACGCGGTCGGGGAAGTACACCGAGTTGCCGCGCTTCAGCGCCTCGCGATCCAGCGGGGAGCCGGGTCGGACATAGGCCGCGACATCCGCGATGGCGACTGTCAGGACGAAGCCGCCCGGGTTCTCCGGGTCGGTGTCGGGTGCCGCATGCACGGCGTCGTCGTGATCCTTCGCGTCCGGCGGATCGATGGTGACGAGCGGCAGCTCGCGCCAATCCTCGCGTCCCTTGTGGCCGACCGGTTTCGCGTGCTCGGCCTCCGCCAGGACCTCCGACGGGAAGACATGCGGGATGTTGTGCGCATGAAGCGCGACGAGGCTCACGGCCTTCTCGGATTTGAGGGAGCCCAGGACCTCGCGGATCTTCGCCTGGGGCAGCCCGAAGCGGCTCGCCCGGATGAGCGCGCCCGAGACGAGATCGCCGTCATTCGCGCCATTCTGGTCGGCCTCCGCGACCATGACCTCGCGGCCCTGAGCCTTCTTGTCCACCGGCACGATCCGGCCGCCGCCAGACGAAAGCGAGCGGAAGACGCCGAGAATGTCGGTGCGCTCCTTCGGCAGGACCTTCACGATCCGGCCGGCATGGGCGCCGTTCTCGCCCGGCCGCAGGTCGATCCGGACGAGCGCGCGGTCTCCGACGCCCGCGGCACGAACGCCGGGCGGTACCCGCCGTCCGGGAACGATGACGATCCTCGGCTTCGTGCCGGATGCCTCGTCCCACTCGGCCGGCTCCGCCAGGAGCTCGCCATCGCGATCGCGCCCGGTGATTTCGGCGACGAGCACGGAGGGGAGGGCGCCGTTGGCGCGCAGCCGCTTGCCGCGGCGGGCCAGCGTGCCGTCGTCCTCCAACTCGCGAAGGGCGTCCTTGAGCCAGATCCGGTCGGCGCTGCCGAGGTTGAAAGCCCGTGCGATTTCGCGCTTGCCGACCTTGCCGGGCGCGCTCGCGATGAAGGCGGCCAACTCCTCCCGCGAGGGCAGGGGAGTCGGGCCTGTCTGCTTATGTCGTGATTTCACTATGCGCCTGAGATGGCCCGTGCGGCCTCTTGGCGCAAGGTTCTCACCTGACCAACTCGCGCATGGCCGAATCCAGCCCTTCGAGCGTGAGCGGGAACATCCGGTTCGACATGAGCTGGCGGACGAGGCCGATCGACTGCGTGTAGCCCCAGTGGTTCTTCGGCACTGGCGAGAGCCACACGGCCCGGTGGAAGTGGCCGAGCAGGCGCTCCATCCAGACTTGCCCGGCCTCCTCGTTCCAGTGCTCGACCGAGCCGCCCGGCATGACGATCTCGTAGGGGCTCATTGAGGCGTCGCCGACGAAGACCGCGCGATAATCGGACGGATAGGTGCGGATGACGTCGAGCGTCGGGATCACCTCGGAATGCCGGCGGCGGTTGTCCTTCCACACGCGCTCGTATGGGCAGTTGTGGAAGTAGAAGTGCTCGAAATGCTTGAACTCGAGCCGGGCGGCGGAGAACAGCTCCTCCGCCTTCTCGATGTGCCAGTCCATCGAGCCGCCGACATCCAGGAAGAGCAGGACCTTCACGGCATTGCGCCGCTCCGGCCTAAGCTTCACGTCGAGATAGCCCTTGTTGGCCGTCTCGCGGATGGTGCCGTCGAGGTCCAGTTCCTCGGCCGCGCCCGTGCGGGCAAAGCGGCGCAGGCGCCGCAGGGCGATGCGCATGTTGCGGACGCCGAGCTCGACAGTGTCGTCGTAGTCCTTGAAGTCCCGCCGGTCCCAGACCTTCACGGCGCGGAAGTTCCGGTTCTTGTCCTGGCCGATCCGGATTCCCTCCGGGTTGTAGCCGTAGGCGCCGTAGGGCGAGGTGCCGCCGGTCCCGATCCATTTCGAGCCCCCCTGGTGACGGCCTTTCTGCTCCTTCAGGCGCTCCTTCAGGGTCTCGAGGAGCTTGTCCCAGCCCATCGCCTCGATCTGCTTCTTCTCCTCTTCGGTGAGGTACTTCTCGGCGATCTTCCGGAGCCATTCCTCGGGAATCTCGGCCTTCTCGAGCGCGCCCGCGAGCGTCTCGATTCCCTTGAAGACGTGGCCGAACACGCGGTCGAACTTGTCGAGGTTGCGCTCGTCCTTCACCAGGCAGGCGCGGGCCAGATAGTAGAACTCGTCGACCCGCTTCTCGGCGAGGTCGCGATCGAGCGCTTCCATCAAGGTCAGGTACTCGCGCAGGGTGACGGGCACCTTGGCCGCGCGCAGCTCCGTGAAGAAGTTGAGGAACATGAGCACCTTCTAGTGCGGGCCGGGTGCGGGCTCAATTCCGCTCCAGGCGCCACAGGATGACAAGGCGAGGTTCGCCACGGTAAGAGCGGTCAATTCTCCAGCCGGGTTCCCGATGAAAGCGCGCGTCACCGTTACCCTCAAGTCAGGCGTTCTCGATCCGCAAGGCAAGGCGATCGAAGGCGCGCTGACCTCGCTCGGCATCCGGGGCGTGCTCGGCGTGCGCCAGGGCAAGGTCTTCGACATCGAGCTCGCCACCGACGATCCGGCCGAGGCGGAGCCATTGCTCCGGGAGGCCTGCGAGAGGCTTCTCGCCAACACCGTGATCGAGAATTTCCGTTACGAGCTCGAAGGCGCCGAGGCCAAGAACGGCAAGAAGCGAGGGCGCGATGGCGTCCCGGCAACGCTTTCCGCCGAGGACCCGACGGTCGAGGCGGCGGAGGATGCCGAGATGCCGATCGAAGGACATCCGTGAGGTTCCCGACGTGAAGGCAGCCGTCATCCTTTTTCCCGGCTCGAATCGCGACGGCGACGTCGCTCGGGCCCTTCGCCTGTCCGGAGCAGACGTGCAGACCGTCTGGCACGCGGACGACAAGCTGCCGGCGGGGACCGACCTGGCCGTCCTTCCGGGCGGCTTCTCCTATGGCGACTACCTGCGCTGCGGCGCGATCGCGGCACGGTCTCCGGCGATGGACGCCGTTCGCGCCCATGCGGCACGAGGCGGGCTCGTGCTCGGGATCTGCAACGGCTTCCAGATCCTCTGCGAGTCCGGGCTTCTGCCGGGTGCCCTGATGCGGAACGCCAAGCTGCGCTTCATCTGCCATCGCCAGCACGTTCGCGTGGAGCGGACCGATACCGACTTCACCCGGCAGTACAGGGCAGGCCAGGTGATCGACATCTGCGTGGCGCATGGCGAGGGCAACTACACGGCCGATCCCGCGACGCTGGCGAGGCTCGAAGGCTACGGCCTGGTGGCCTTCCGCTACTGCGACCCGAACGGGGAGGTCTCCGTCGATTCGAACGTAAACGGTTCGACGAACTCGATCGCCGGCATCTATTCGCAGAACCGGAAGGTGCTCGGCCTGATGCCGCACCCGGAGAACTTCGTCGATCCGATCGTCGGCGGGACGGACGGAAAGGCGCTCTTCGACAGCCTGGTAGGTCGCCTCGCTGCCGCGGCCTGATCAGCGCTTTCCGTAGGATCGCCGCGCGCGGAACTCGCCGCGCCGGCGGCCCGGGGCCTCGGCGGCACCATCACCCTCCTCGCCGCGCAGCACGCGGCGGAATTCGTCCCGGCGCTCGTGGATGGAGGCGATGACGGGCCCCATCGCGATCCCCAGGTCCACGAGGACGGCCTCCGATAGCTGCAGGCTCGCCTCGATGGTCTCCGGCACCGCGTCGGTGACGCCGAGCCTGTAGAGCTGGGCCGCATGCCGCGCGTCGCGGGCACGTGCGACGATGGTCAGGTCCGGCCGCCACGCTCGGGCGGTCTCGATCACGGTCTCGCTGGCGCTCGGGGCGTCCAGGGTCACGACCAGCGCCCGGGCGGTCTCGATGCCGCATGTCCGCAGGAAGAGCGGGGAGGACGTATCCCCGTAGAAGACGGGCTGCCCCGCCTCCCGCTGCGCAAAGACGAGAGCGGGGTTCGAATCGATCGCCACATAGGGAATCCCGTGGCGACGCAGCATGTCGGCGATGAGCTGCCCCACCCGGCCAAAGCCCGCGATCACCACGCGATCGGGCTCCGCGGGCGGATTCTGCAGGTTCACGGCCGTGCTGTCCGGAGCGATCCGCTGACTCAGGGGCCTCGCGATGCGAGCCAGGAGCGGGATCAGGATCATCGTGACGGTGGTGGTGAGAAGGATCACCTGCCCGACATCCGGGGATAGAAGCTTGCTCGCCATCGCGGCCCCGACCAGGACGAAGGCGAATTCTCCTCCGGCGGCCAGGAGAAGGGCCATCTCGACGCCCACCCGGGCCGGGAGGCGGAAGGCACGCGCGAGGCCGACGACCAGGACGGCCTTCACGACCAGCACGCCGAGGGAGGTCGCCAGGATCGTGGCCGGAGCCTTGAGCAGCGCGGTCACGTCCAGCCCCATCCCGACCGAGACGAAGAACACCCCCAGCAGAAGTCCCTTGAACGGATCGACGACTGCCTCGATCGCCCTCCGGTACTCGGTCTCGGCGAGGAGAAGGCCCGCCACGAAGGCGCCGAGCGCCATCGAGATCCCGCTCGCGGCCGCAAGCAGGGCCGCCACGATGACGGTGAGGAAGGAGGTCGCGAGGAACAGCTCCGAACTGCCGGTCTGCGCGACGAGCTGGAAGAGCGGACGCATGGCCAGGCGGCCGGCGAGGACGATCAGCGCGAGTGCGACGGCAGCCTGTCCAAGGGCCAACAGGAGATTCCAGGCGAGGCCCCCGCCAAGAGAGGGGGCGTCGAGCGCCGCGATGGTGAAGAGGACTGGCGCAACGGCGAGATCCTGGAAGAGGAGGACCGCGAAAGTGGAGCGGCCGGTGGGCGAACCGAGCCGCTTCTGGGACGCGAGGACGGGAACCACGATCGCCGTCGATGAGAGCGCAAGCGCGAGCCCGGCGAGCACTGCCGCGACAGGAGGCACGCCCAGCAGCATGGCGATCCCTCCGATCGCCAGCGCGCATGTCAGCACCTGTGCGGCGCCGAGCCCAAAGACCAGCCGCCGCAGCACCCGCAGCCGCTCCCACGACAGCTCGATGCCGATCATGAAGAGGAGGAACACCACCCCGAGCTCAGCGAGGTGTGAGACCTCGCCCCGGTCCGCGATGGTGATCCAGGAGAGCCAGGGCGCCGCCTGGGTAAGCCGGCCCAAGCCGGATGGGCCGAGGAGCGCCCCGGCGCCGATGAAGCCCAGGACCGGGCTGATCCGGAGCTTCGTCGCGAGGGGAACGACCACGCCGGCCGTCGCAAGGAAGAGGATGACTTCCTTGTACGAGCCGATATCCGTCACCGGGGCTGCCATTATGCCTTGCTCGTCCCCGGTCGCGGCAGGGCAGCCCTGCGCCGTCCCGAGTCGCCGATACGCTAGGTCACGGCGTGACGAGCTCGCAACAAGATGCCTTCATCGGGAGCGACCTTTCGGGCTGGGAGGAGCCGGAGCCGGTATGGCTCACTCAGCCGCAAGATGAAGGTCGCGGTATTCGGGCCTCGGCTCGGTTTCTCCTTTCGCTGATGTCTCCGCCGTTCCAAAGAGGGCGTAGAGGGCTGGAAGCACGAGAAGCGTCAGCAACGTCGCGCTGATGAGGCCGCCGATGACGACGGTCGCGAGCGGCTTCTGCACCTCGGCGCCGGTGCCGGTCGCGAGCGCCATCGGCACGAAGCCGAGCGAGGCGACGAGGGCGGTCATCGCGACCGGCCGAAGCCGGGTCATGGCACCTTCCAGGATCGCCTCGAGCTTGGGCCGCCCCTGCTCGACGAGCTGCCGAACGTAGGTCAGCATCACGAGGCCGTTCAGGACCGCGACGCCGGACAGGGCGATGAAGCCGACCGCGGCCGAGACCGAGAAGGGCATCCCGCGCAGCCACAGGGCCGCGATGCCGCCCGTCAGCGCGAGCGGAACGGCGCTGAAGACGAGCAAGGCGTCCTTGGGCGAGCCGAGTGCCTGGTAGAGCAGGAGGAAGATCAGGAAGAAGCAGCCCGGGACCACGATCATCAGGCGCTGACGCGCCGCCGCGAGGTTTTCGAACTGCCCGCCCCAGGTGATCCAGGCTCCCGGAGGCAGGGTCACAGAGGACGAGACCTTCGCCTGCGCTTCAGCCACCACCGAGGCGATGTCTCGCCCGCGGACGTTTGCGGTCACGACGATCCGCCGCTTGCCGTTCTCGCGGCTGATCTGGTTCGGACCCTCCGAGAAGGAGAAGCTGGCGACCTGCTTCAGCGGCACGGAGGCGGCCTTGCCCGACGTTCCGGGCGGCAGCGGCACCGGGAGGTTCTTCAGCGCCTCCAGGTCGTCCCTGACCCGGTCCGGCAGGCGCACGACGATCTCGAAGCGGCGGTCGCCCTCGAACAGGACGCCCGCCTCGCGGCCGCCGATAGCGGCGCCGATCACGTCCTGCACGGAAAAGTGGCTGAGGCCGAGACGGGCGATCTCGGCCTTGTCGATGCCGATCTCCAGAAAGGGCAGCCCCGTGACCTGCTCGACCCGAACGTCCTGCGCGCCCTGGACGGAGCGCAGCGCCGTCGCGACCTGGTTCGCAGCCGGAAGCATCGTGCTGAACTCCTCGCCGAAGACCTTCACGGCGAGGTCGCCACGCGTACCTGCCAGGAGCTCGTTGAACCGCATCTGAATCGGCTGGGTGAACTCGTAGTTGTTGCCCGCGAGCTGGCCGACCTTCGCCTGGATGGCCGCGATGAGCGCGTCCTTGGACATCGACGGGTCCGGCCATTCCGCCTGCGGCTTCAGGATGATGAAGGTGTCCGAGACGTTCGGCGGCATCGGGTCGGCCGCGACCTCGGCCGTGCCGGTCTTCGCGAACACGAAGGCGACCTGGGGGAAGGAGCTGACCGCCTTTTCGACCGCGAGCTGCATCTCCTGGGACTGCGTGAGGGAGGTCGACGGGATGCGCATCGCGTGCATGGCGATGTTCTTCTCGTCGAGCTGCGGGATGAACTCCTGTCCGAGCCGCAGGAACAGGAGGCCGCTTGCGAGGAACAGCAGGACGGCACCGGTCACCACGAGCGTGGGATGGCGAATGGCGCCGAGAAGCGCCGGCCGGTAGGCGGCCTTCAGCCAGCGGACCAGGAAGACGTCCTTCTCCTGCACCTTGCCCGTGATCACGATGGCGATCAGCGCCGGCACGAAGGTCAGCGACAGGACGAAGGCCGCCGCGAGCGCGATGATGACCGTCAGCGCCATCGGGGCGAACATCTTGCCCTCGACGCCTGTGAAGGTGAGCAGCGGCACATAGACAAGGATGATGATGGCCTGCCCGTAGACCGACGGCTTGATCATCTCCTCCGCCGAGCGCCGGACCGTCGCGAGGCGCTCCTCCAACGTCAGTTTGCGGCCGAGCTCGTGCTGCTTCTCGGCGAGATGCCGGAGCGAGTTCTCGGCGATGATGACGGCACCGTCCACGATGAGCCCGAAATCGAGCGCGCCGAGCGACATCAGGTTGGCGCTGATGCGGCCCTGCACCATGCCGGTCATCGTCATCAGCATGGCGACCGGAATGACGAGGGCCGTGATGACGGCCGCGCGGATGTTTCCAAGCAGCAGGAACAGGACCGCGATGACGAGGAGCGCGCCTTCGGCGAGGTTCCTGGCGACGGTCCGGATCGTCGCCTCGACCAGCTGGGTGCGGTTCAGCACCGTCTTGGCCTCTACGCTCGGCGGCAGCGAGCGCGCGATCTCCTTCATCCGTGCATCCACGGCAGCCGCGACCTCGCGGCTGTTGCCGCCGATGAGCATGAGGGCGGTCCCGACCACCGCCTCCTTGCCGTTCTCCGAGGCGGAGCCGGTGCGGAGCTCGCGCCCGATGGACACGGTCGCGACGTCCTTCACCCGGACCGGGACGCCGCCGCGGGTCGCGACCACGACATTGCCGATCTCGTCGGCGCTCTCCAGGCGTCCGGCCGAGCGGACTACGTAACCTTCGCCATTGCGCTCCAGGTACCCGGCGCCGCGGTTCTGGTTGTTGGTCTCGACCGCCTCGGCGACCTCCTTGAACGAGAGCCCGAACCCGATCAGCTTCGCTGGGTCCGGCTGTACGTGATATTGCTTCTTGTAACCCCCGATGACATCGACGCCGGCGACGCCTGGCACCGTCCGCAGCTGCGGGCCGATGATCCAGTCCTGCACCGTTCGGAGGTAGGCCGCCCGCTCGAAATCCGAGCGCAGCCGCTGGCCTTCCGGGGTCAGGTAGCTTCCGTCCGATTGCCAGCCGGGCTGCCCGTCCTTCACGGGCCGGCCGTCGCCGGGTTCCTTGAAGTGGACGGTCCACATGTAGATCTCGCCGAGACCGGTCGAGATCGGCCCCATATGCACCTCAGGGCCGGGCGGTAGGTTCGCCTTCGCCTCGGTCAGCCGCTCGTTCACCTGCTGGCGGGCGAAGTAGAGGTCCGTCCGCTCGCTGAACACGGCCGTGACCTGGGCGAACCCGTTTCGCGAGAGCGAGCGGGTGTATTCCAGGCCCGGGATGCCGGCGAGCGCCGTCTCCACCGGATAGGTGACCTGCTTCTCGACATCGTAGGGCGAGAGCGAGGGCACGACGGCGTTGATCTGGACCTGGTTGTTGGTGATGTCCGGGACGGCGTCGATGGGCAGCTTGGTCAGCGACCACACCCCAAGGGCGCAGGCGACGAGCGAGACGAGGAGCACCAGCCAGCGCTGGCGCACCGAGAAGTCGAGGATACGGCTGATCACGGTCCCGCCCTCAGTGCACGTGCTCGGCCTCGGCCTTGCCGAGTTCCGCCTTGAGGACGAAGGAGTTCGTGGCCGCGATCGTCTCGCCCGGATCGAGCCCGAACACGATCTCGACCGAGGTGTCGTCACCTTTGCCGAGGACAACCTCGCGCTTCTCGAAGCCTTTCTCGTTCCGGACGAACACGACCTGCTCGCCACCGATGGCCTGCAGCGCGGAGCGCGGGACCCTCACCTCGACGGACTCCTCCGAGATCGTCACCTGCGCCGTGACGTAGGACCCTGGCCGCCAGGTGTTATCCTTGTTCTCGACCGAGGCGATGACGCGTGCCGAGCGGGTTTCCTGGTTCAAGACCGGGCTCACGAAGACGATCTTGCCCCTGTGCGGCTCCGAGCCCGCGCCGGCCGAGATCGCGACCTCCAAGCCTTCGCGGATTGTCGCGAGATCGCCGCTCGGGACCGCGAGGTCGATCCAGACCGACGAGAGGTCGGCCACCACGTAGAGCTCCTTTGCCTCGCTCTCGCCGCCGACCGGGGCGCCTAGGTCCACCAGCCGCTCGATGACCCGGCCGGCGATGGGCGAGCGGATCTCGTATTTCTGCAGCCGGGAGACCGTGCGCCTCACCGACCCGGCCGAGGCGGTCTGAGCCGGGCCGAAGCGCCGGGCCAGATCGGCGACGTCCGCCTCCGAAAACCCGAGCGCCTGAAGCTTCTGGGAGGCGAGTTCCACCCGCAGATGAGCCTCGGTGAAGGTCTGGCGCGAGCGCAGATATTGCTGCTCTGCCGAGATGCGCTTCTCCCAGAGGGTCTGCTCGCGCTCGAACAGGGTCTGCTGCAGCTCGAGATTGGTGGTCGCGGCGAAGAACTCGCTGCGCGCCTCCGCCACCTCGCGGCTGTCGAGCACGGCGACGACCTCTCCCTTCGCGACGGGCTCCCCGAGGCGCTTGCGCATCTCGGCGACCGTGCCGACCACCTTTCCGGCGATGCGCGAGACGCGGTCGGCATCGGTCGTCACGATGCCGGGCACCGTGAGCTTGCGTGCCAGGGTGCCGGCGGCGGCCGCCGCGAGCCCGATCCTCGCTGCCTCGATCTGCTCGGCCGTCATCGAGACGTGGCCCTCGGGACCCTCCTTCTCGCCGTGGCTGTCGTGCCCGTGACCATGCGCATGACCATGGCCGTCGCTGCCTGCAGGCGCTGGCGGCACCGCCAGGCCGGCAAGGTGGCGGACGGATTCGGAGACCCCCGGCACGAACGTGCCAGCAATGAGCCCCAGCCCGACGAGGGCGAGGCACGCCAAAAGCTTCTTCATGAGATCCTGACCTGAACGCGCGCGAAAAATGCCCGTCGAGGCGCAGCGCGCCCGGACGTCGCGGCAGGGACGGCTCAGCCGCCCCGGATCAGGTTCGAGGGGGCCTCGGGGGCGGGTTCGTCGGCCAGGCGGGCGCGGCGCTGGGTGCGGCCGCGAAGCGCGCGACGCGCGCGATAGGCGTCGCGAGCGGAGGAGCGAAGGTGATCGCCGCGACTTGGTGCTGACAGGCGCAGCAATGCGCGGCGCCGCGATCCAGAGCGTTGCCGCAAGGGTCGGGAGACCCGTCCAGCAAGACGGTTCCGGACGCCCCGTCCCGCGCCGGGGCGAGATCCGCGGCCGCGGGGTGGATCGCCGCGGCCAGGACGGCGACGCAGATCAGCAGCGCGAGCGCGCGCCGCCAGGAGGCGAGAGCCCCCCGGAGCCGGACGCCCCAGCCGTGCTGAACCGCTTGAATCATGTGGCGGGCTTATACGTCTACTTCGGGTCGAGATTGAAGCGCGCCTTGCCGACCTCCGCCGCGCCCTTCCTGAGCGTCAGCGAGGCCCGGAACTTGCCCTCGACAGGAAAGTCGATTTTGGCTGCGAGCTTATTTTCGCCGGCCGGCTTGAGCTCGATCGTCTTTTGCTGGTTCCCCTTGGCCAGCACGATGGCCGTGGCCGCATAGGGCGCTGCCTCGATTTTCTTCTCGTTCTGGTCGACGAGAAATAAGGTCACCTCCGAGCCCTTTACCAAGAGCTCGCCCTCGACTTCCTTGCCGATCTGCTGGATCTGCCCCCCGTTCGGCGCGGCGTGCGAATGGGCGTGCTGGGCGAAGGCTGGCCCGAGGCTGGAGAGAGCGAGCGCGGCTCCGACAAGGCCGGCCTGGATGGTGGTCTTCAATGCGAAGCGCTCCCGCGTGATGGTTCGCAAACCTCTACAATCTCTAGCGGCTAGAGGTGCAAGAGGTTTGTCGGTCATGGTTCCGCTCTGTTTGGCTCAGTCCGTGACCCGGCTGCGCCGGAGGCGCATTGTGGGGCTGCTGGTCTCGCCTGGGTAAGAAGCCCGTCGTGGCGACCCTGACCACGCCGTGCGTCCCCCGGCACTCGTCCCCGGCCCCCGGCGATCGGCCTAGTTGCCTCAATCCGAGGCGAGCCGCCCGTGTTCGTGGCTGCTGTCCGCAAGGGTTTCGATCACTCGGCACTCGCCAACCCGCCCCCGACCACATCCCTCGATCATGCGGCGCAGCTCCTTCTTCATAGCGGTGAGTTGTCGGATACGATGCTCGACGGCCGCCATGTGCCGTCTCGCGATTACGTCCACCTCAGCACAGGGGCGGTCAGGATCGGCCGACAGAGCCAGCAGCTCGCGGATGGCGTCGACCTCGAAACCGAGCTCGCGGGCGTGCCGGATGAAGTTGAGCCGGGTGACATGGCTTTCATCGTACCTCCGCTGCCTGCCCTCGCTTCGCGGCGCCGGCGGCATCAAGCCCACGCCCTCGTAGTAGCGGATCGTCGGGACCTTCACCCCGGCCCGGCGGGAGAGCTCGCCTATCGCAATGTCCATGGGGCTTGTACCTCTAGTCACTGGAGGTCGTAGACGAGCTTCCCACAACGGAAAAGGCTCCTTAATGGCTGACGATTGCTGCACCCCTGCGTACGCCTCCTGCGCGCGAACTGCGGCGTGAGGGTGAGCATTCGGCCGCCTGCGGGTGCTCAGGGGGCGTGCCGGGCTTCGACGGGGTCGACCCGCGCTACAAGCGGGGCCTCTGGACCGTGATCGGCGTCAACGCCGCGATGTTTGCAGCCGAGATGGCGGCGGGGCAGGTCGCTGGGTCCCAGGCACTGAAGGCCGACGCACTCGGTGTTTGATCCCAGGGTGTAGTGGTACATTCGATCACCACGCCGAGAGGGATGCACTTTGGGCCAGGTTCTTCACGGAAGAGCCACGACGACAGAGGCGGTCCGTCGCGCGATACAGTTACGTCAAGAGAGGTGAGGGCGCTGGCGAAGCGCTACGGCGTGAGCCCGTTCGGGCGTGTTGCAGACGCCCAAGATCAGTGGACCCACGGGCGAAGTGGTGTTCGGACCGTCAACCCCCTCGAATAACGAGCCCTGAGGGTGCGTCGCACGTCCTGCGCGGGGGCGATCGTATGTCCTCAGTCGTGATCGCGTCGACGGCTTGCCCAAGCCACGGCGATCCTCGCCCGCTCGGCTTGCGCGTCAGAGGAGCCTGTCCAGGATCTCTCCAATCGGCGGGGACGTCTCGAAGATCTCCGTCGCGAGCGTGGAGGCGGACGCCGCGTCGCGGCCGAGGGTGGTCAGTCTCTGCTCGAAGATCTCGGTGGCCGTGGCGCGGTCCTGGAAGATCCAGGTCCGGGGCGCTCGCGATGCCGCGCCGTTCACCACCCTCCCATCCGTGAGCGTGACTGCAATCTCGGCGTCGAGATATTCGCCGTCGTGGGGCTCCAGCTGAACAAGATCGGCGATCCGGAGGATCGTCGGATCACGCCTGAGCCGGTCCGGGATGTCGAAACCCAGCCGGCCATGGACCAGCATCGCGGCGACCGAGAACGGCGCGCTGGCGAGCGCCTGGATGACCGTGTCGAACGGCCCTTTGAAGGCCACGCCCGGATATTCGATGTAGGGACGCCAGATCGTCACCTCGACGGCCTCGATCCGCGACGGATCGATGCCTTCGCCATGAGCGATCTTGGCCGCGATCGTCGGCGCCATGTTGTCGCCAAGTGTCGCGTAAGGCTTAGCCATCGCGTGATGCATGGCGTGCGGATCCGGAGGTTCGCTCCAGGCCGCGGGTGCCTGTTCAAGGCCGGCGAAGGCTCGGAGGAAGCCGCGGTCGCCCTCGAGCGCGTTCGGGGCCCCGCGAACGCCCGCGCGGGCGGCGAGCGCTGCGAATAGGCCGCCGTGGGCTGCCCGGGCGTTCTGAAGGCGCCATTCGTCGGAGCCCGCGCGGACCGGTTCCAGGATGCCGCCGGTCGTGGTGGCCGCAATAGCGATCGCGTGCGTCGCGGCCTCGGCGGCGAGGCCGAGAGCAACGGCGGCCGTCGCGGCTGCTCCGATCGTCCCGAAGGCTGGGCTGCCGCGAAAGCCTCGGCGAATGAGGGGGCGTGCCACCGCCTCGTCCGCGCCGAGCCAGGCCAGCGTCACGTAACCCGCCACGAGAGACTTGAGGACGTCGTCGACCGAGGCTTCCGCCGCCTCGCCGAGCGCCACGGCAAGCGGAACGATCAGGGAGCCCGGATGCGTCCAGGACGAGTGGCAGGAATCGTCGTGGAAATGGGCATGGGCGAGCACCGTGTTCGCGATGACGGCATCCGCCAGGCTCACCGGGCGGCGGTCGATCCACTGCCGGGCATTGCTACCGTCAACGGTGCGGCCGGACAGGCCGGCGACGGCCTGGGCGGTTGCTTCATCCCGGGCGCCGAGCGCAATCCCCAGCGTGTCGATGAGGCACCCGGCCGCCCGCGCCCGGATATCGGGCGGCAATGGCGTTCGGGCGTACGAGGCCAGGAAGGTGCCGAGCCGGGCTGTTGCGTTCATGACGGCTTCCGAGTGGCGAGCGGACGGTGGAGCGGTCAGGCCACCAGGAGGGACGGCGGCCGGAACGGGTAGGGGATGGGTGGGCCGTTCCGGAACGGCAGCGCCACTACGGCCCGTCCGGGCGTGGACTCGGGCTTCGCCTCGCTGCGGATCCCGAGATCCACGTCGACCAGCCCGAATTCGGCAGCCCGCCGTGTCCCGGCGACGCGCGCCCAGACCTCGAGCGTCTCGCCGACGAGGTTCATGGCCCGGAATTCGAAGCTGACCTTCCAGACCCAGCCCGTCCGGCCCGCGAAGCCGCGCAGCGCCTGGACGATGAATTGCTGCTTCAACGTACCGCTGACGAGAAGGCCAGGCAGTTTCTCGTGCTCGCGGACGAAGTCGGCGTCGTAGTGGATCTTGTGCCAGTTCTCGATTGCCGCCGACCAGCGCATCTGGTGGGCTGTCGTGATGGGCCCGCGCCGCAGCACCGCGAGTTCCTGTCCGTCGCAAACGTCCTCGAAGGAAGGTCCCCTAGCCATCAGCGCGGCCTCCGAATCGTGGTCTTGCGGGCCCGCAGGAGGAGATCGTCGTCTGAACCGAAATAGTCGGTCTCGATCGTGACGAAGATCATCGGACCCTTGCTCGTCTGGCGTTCGACGATGTCGGCGTAGCGCGAGAGCTGCGAAACGATCTCCCCGACCCTGGCGTAGCGGTAGAACTCGAACTCGGCCCCGCCGTTCAGGAGCGCGAGGTGTCGCAGCGGTACGATCTCCGGAAGGCGCTCGCCCATCGCCACCACGAGTCCGTCGAAGGTCGGATCCTCTGCGCGGGCACTGAGCGGATCCTCCGTGCCGAGGGGGCGGCGGAACATGGAGACGGGAAACAACGCGGGCGCGACCGGCCCATTCATCGCGTCGTGGAGTTCGGGATCGTGGAAGAGCGGGTCGTCATCCATGATCGCCTGCACGTACCGGCGAATCGCTCCGGCCTCGACGCGATCGACGGCGACCTCGCGCGCGCTCTCGACGCCGATAAAGGCCCGAACCTCGTCCGTGAGGAGCGTCATCCGGACAGCCCTTCGTCGATTGATCTTCTGGTCATCATCCGCTATGCGAATAGTCTAATCGCGCTTGCCTCTGAATACCTTGGATGCGCGAGCCATGCAAACGACTGGGCGAACGTGATGGCTACGAAGACGAAATCGCGCGAGCCGGACATGCCGGCGGAGGAGACGGCGGATCGCCAGTACGTGACGGCGCTCGCGCGCGGGCTCGAGATCCTGTCTTGCTTCGCTCCCGGCCGCACCGAGCTCGGCGGAAGCGAAATCGCAGCGCTCACTGGATTGCCGCAGCCGACCGTGTGGCGGCTCTGCTATACGATGGTGAAGCTCGGCTATCTCGTGCAAACCGGTGCGGACAAAATGCGGCCGGGCATTCCGACGCTTCGCCTGGGATTCACGGCCCTGTCGTCCCTTGACATCACCGAAGTTGCCCGACCCGACATGAAAGCCTTGGCGGATCGGTTCAGCGCCGCCTGCAGCCTGGCCGTCTACGATGAGGGGAGCATGCTGTTCGTCCAGCGCTGCGAGAGCGAATCGCAATTGCTGATGAACCTGCGCGTCGGCTCCCGCATATCAGTCGCCAGTTCCGCGCTCGGTTGGGCGTTTCTCGCGGCGCTGCCGGTGGAAGAGCGGCGTGACGTGATGGCCAAGCTCGCAAAGCGCACGTCGGATTGGGCGGCGCTGTTTCCCAGGATCAAGGCGGCAATCGCCGAGTGCGAGAAGGTGGGTTACATCACGAACACCGGACAGTTCCACCAGGACTACAACACGGCTGCCGTGGCGATACGCGGCCGCGATGGCCGCCCGCGTTACGCGTTGAGCTGCGGTGGCGTGAGTTCGAACGTGACCGTCGCCGCGATCCGCGAAACCATCGGGCCGCGTCTGGTCGCATTGGCAGAGGCACTCGAGGCCGTCTGATCAGATTGCTGCCCGCGTAGCAGAGGGCAGTCCCGCCTTCATCAGCTTGCCGGGAAGGGCATGGCCGAGCAACCGCTCGGCGAGACGTGCCGCCTCGATCAATCGCTCGAGGTCGATCCCGGTCCGAACGCCCATCTCCTCGCAGCAGAAGGCGAGGTCCTCCGTGCACACGTTGCCGGCCGCGTTCGGTCCCGAGAACGGACAGCCGCCGATCCCGCCCACCGACGAGTCGAAGCGCGTGACCCCCATCTCCAGGCCGGCGACGGCGTTCGCGATCGCCGCGCCGCGGGTGTCGTGCAGATGCAGCTTCAGGTCGATGCCAGGCCAGCGGTCCTGCACGGTGCCGACAAGTCGCCGGATGCCCTCCGGGCCAGCCCACCCCATTGTGTCGGCGAGAGAAAGACGTCGGAGGCTGCATCCATGCTCGGCCATGACGGCCTCCGCCCTTGCCACGAGGGCGACGACGGTGGCTGGCGGGATCTCGCCCTCGAAGTTGCAGCCGAAAGCCGCCATCATGCCGAGGCTGTCCGCCTCGATGCCGGCATTCCGATAGCGGCTGATCCAGTCGGGCATCTCCGCGAGGGTGTCGTCGATGCCGCGGTTCGTGTTCCGGCGGACAAAGGTCTCGCTGGCCGTCAGCGTGAGCTTCCCGTCGACATCGACGCCGCCGTGCGCGAGCGCGCGCGAAAGCCCCTTTTCGTTCAGCCAGATCGCCGTGTAGCGCACGCCTTCGACACGCCTGATGGTGTCGAACACCTGCTCCGTGCCGGCCATCTGGGGAACGGCGCGCGGGTTGACGAAGGAGCCCACCTCGATCTCGCGGAGGCCAGTGCCACTGAGCGCGTCGACGAGCTCGGCCCGCTCTGCCGGGGACAGCACCTTCCGCTCGATCTGAAGACCGTCGCGTGGCGCGACCTCGATGAGCTGGACCGAACCGGGCAGTGACATCGCTGAGCCCTTTGCGGATGATCAAGTTGCAGTGCGAATGACTGCGGGCTAAGGGATCACGCCCTTGGATGCAACTGGCCTCATGCCGCTCCTATTCTCTCCGCTCCCGTTGCGTGAGCTTCGACTGAAGAACCGGGTCGTCGTCGCGCCCATGCTGACCTATCGGGCGGCAGCCGGTCAGATCAACGACTGGCATCTCATGCACCTCGGGCAGTTCGCGGCCGGCGGCGCCGGTCTCGTCATGATGGAATCGACCAAGGTCGAGGCTCGGGGCTGCAGCACCCTGCGCGATGCGGGGTTGTGGTCCGACGAGTTCGTACCGCCTCTGTCCCGCGTCGTCGCCCTCTTGAAGTCGCTCGGCGCGGCTGCCGGACTCCAGCTCGGCCATTCCGGCCGAAAGGCCGGCAATGCGTTGCCGTGGGAAGGTCGTGGTCCGCTCGACCTCGCGTTGCATGCCGCGCCCGACGGCCAGCCCTGGGATCTGATCGGCCCGAGCGCCGTCCCCCATGCTGCCGGATACCAGCGCCCGCGGGAGATGGCGCGGGACGACATCGACGCGGTCGTGTCGGCCTTCGTGTCGGCCGCCCGACGGGCGGATGCGGCGGGGTTCGACGTTCTCGAACTGCACGCCGCCCACGGCTACCTCATCCATCAATTCCTGTCTCCCGTCGCCAACCTTCGGGCCGATGCCTACGGGGGAGGGCGGCACAACCGCATGCGCTTCGGCCTGGAGGTCGTCGACGCGGTGCGGTCCGTCTGGCCGCAGGAGAAGCCGCTGTTCGTGCGGGTATCCGCCGTCGACGGTGCCGGCTGGGAACTGGACGACACGACGGCCTTCGCGGCGGCGCTCGCGACGCGGGGCGTCGATGTCGTCGACTGCAGTTCGGGCGGGATCGCCTCGGGCTCAGTCCTCGATACGGCGCCCCAATACGGCTACCAGGTCCCGTACGCCGCGCGGATCCGGCGCGATGCCGGCATCGCCACCATGGCGGTCGGGCTGATCCTCCACGCGGACCAGGCGGAGGCGATCCTGGCGGACGGCAGCGCCGACCTCATCGCGATCGGCCGGGAATTCCTCCACAACCCGCACTGGGCACTGGATGCCGCACAGAAGCTCGAGCGCGTGCCGGCCTCCCAGCTTGTGCCGCCGTCCTACGGCTACTGGCTCGACAAGCGGGCGACGTCGGGTTTCCGCGGCGAGCCGTCGACCTGGAAGCCGGGCGCGCCTGGCTGACGCGCCGCCTCCGAGGCGAGGCGGAGCCCCCTACGGTGCCGGCGTCGACGTGTCCGCCGCCCAGAAGATCAGCTTCCTCTGCAGCCAGCCCATGAAGATGTGAAGCGACAGGCCCATGATGGCTAGGCATGCGAGTGCGCCGAAGATCGCGGCCGCGTCGAGATTGACGTTCGCCTGAAGGATCAGGTTGCCGAGCCCTGCCTTCGAGCCGACGAACTCGCCCACGATCGCACCAAGGATGCTGAACACGATCGCGACGTTTAGGCCCGCGAAGATCATGGGGAGCGCGCTCGGAAGGCGCGCCATCTTGAAGGTCTGCCACTTGGAGGCATTGAGAGATCGCATCAGGTCGATCTTCTCCCGGTCCACGGCACGAAGGCCGGCGATCACGTTCACCAGGATCGGGAAGAAGGCGACCGTTGCCGCGACGAAGATCTTCGAGGAGATGCCGAAGCCGAACCAGATGATGAGAAGGGGCGCGATCGCGATCTTCGGCGTCGTCTGGATGACGATCAGGTAGGGATACAGCGTCCGCTCCAGCAGTCTGGACTGCGCGATCAGGGAACCGAGCACGATCCCGGCGAAAGCCGCGATCAGGAACCCGGAGAGCGCCTCCGTCAGCGTGTAGCCGGCGTGGTATAGATAGGTCCCGCTCATGATACCGGCCGAGAAGGCCTGAAAGATCTCGAGCGGAGAGGGGAGGATATAGCTCGGGATCGCGAAGATTCGGACCGCCAGGCTCCAGCACGCGACCACGACGACGAACACGAGCGGCACAAGCACGTATTCCAGCCGGCTCAGCAGAAGATTGGGCCGCCGGGGACGATCGGATGCCGGAGCCTTCATCAGTCGATCCTTTTCGTGCCGAAATGGCGTCTGATCCGCCGCGTGTACTCGCCGAAGCGGTCGGTATTGACGATGTCGATGTCTCGATCCTGGGCGAGATCGATGTCGATCACCTCAGCGATGCGCCCGGGCCTGGGGGTCATCACGACGACCCGGCTGCCGAGGAAGACGGCCTCGGGTATCGAATGCGTGACGAAGAGGATCGTCTTCCCGGCCTCCTGCCAGATGCGGCGAAGCTCGAGATTCATGACGTCGCGGGTCATGGCATCGAGCGCGCCGAACGGCTCGTCCATCAGGACGATCGACGGATCGTGCACCAGGGCTCGCGCAATCGAGACCCGCTGCTGCATCCCGCCCGACAACTCTCCCGGATACTTCCCGGCGAAGTCGGCGAGGCCGACCATGCCGAGAAGATCCATCGCGCGCGTCCGCGCCTGCGCCCGCGGCAGGCGCAGCACGTCTGCCGGCAGGAGCACATTGTCGAGGACGGTGCGCCACGGAAACAGGATGGGCGTCTGGAAGACGATGCCCATGTCCCGCTGCGGGCCGGTGATCGGCTGGCCGCGCAGGAGCAACTGGCCGCGCGTGCGGGCCGTCAGGCCCGCCACCAGCCGCAGCAAGGTCGATTTTCCGCATCCGGAGGGACCGACGATGCTGACGAGTTCGCCTGTCCCGATCGATAGCGTGACAGGCGCGAGCGCCTGGATGTCCCCTCCGTCCCGCGTCGTGTAGACTTTCTCGATCCCACCGAGATCGATGATCGGCGTCGCACGGGTGCTGTCGGACGATTGCCGGGCAATCTTCATGCTTGAATCCTGCTGAGGGCGCACGTCTTCCGGAAGGGCCAGCATCTCGGTTACGTACCCGCTACTTCGCCGTCTTGGCGGCCTGCACGACGGCCGCGGAGTCGAAGCGGTTGATCGCGTCCACGAATTGGTTCGTGTAGAGGTCCGCGGCCTGAACGGGCTCCTTGAGCTCGCCGGTGCTGCGCATGAAGTCGATCATCGACTGCACGGCGGATTCGGGCATCTCGCCCCAGCGCTCGCCTTCGCGCAGCTCCAGGAACCTAAGCCGCGTGTCCACGATGTGGCGGGCCTGCCGCATCGCCTCGGCTTCCGACATGTTGGACGGCTTGGTGTCGGGATAGACGGCCCAATGGCCGCGCACGGCGGCTTCGGGGTTCGCCTGGGTATAGACGGTTCCTTCCGCTGCGCACCGCATCACCTTCTCGACGACCGTCGGGTTCGACGCGATGATGTCGTCCGTCGTGTAGAACGAGCTGCCCCAGTTCAGCTTTGCGGCCTGCGGGAACTCGAAGCGCCGGAACTTCAGCCCCATGTTCTCGGCGGTCGCCACCTGGGAATCCCAGATGGCCCAGGCATCCACCCGGCCGGTCCGGAGGGCCGCGATGGCCTGGGCGCCGAGGCCGGTCTCGACGAATGTCACGTCCTTGTCGGGATCGACGCCAGCCTCCTGCAGGACGCCGCGGAACAGGCGGTAGCCGGGCGTGCCGTAGGAGAAGATGCCGACGGTCTTCCCCTTGAAGTCCTTCAGCTCCTTGATCGCGCTGCTCTCCGGCACGACCGTGTAGTAGAAGTTGCGGCGGATGTTCAGGTAGACGGACCGGATCTTCCCGCCCTTCGCGCGGGCCTGCACGGCCGTCGAAGGACCGGACAGGACGAACTGCACCCGTCCTGTGATCAGAGCTTGGGTCGCGGCGTTGGCATTCGTCGGCTGCAGCTCGACGTCGACGCCCTCCCGCTCCCAGCACTTGGTGTAGTACGGGATAGACGTGTTGTTCGCCTGCGAGACATCGAACACCGTACTGGCGACGGCGATGGTAACCTTCTGCTTCTGCCCTTGGGCCTGTGCCGGGCAGGCATAGGCCAGCAGCGCAGCAACGGCTGCAGCAGGCGCAGCGAGTGTCATCTTCATTATCGTCCTCCCTGTTTCTGTTGTGGCTACCTGACCGAGCCGGAGCGTCGCAGTTCGGCGATCGCGTCCGCGCCGAGCCCGATTTCCTGCAGGATGTCGTCGGTATGCTCCCCCGGCGCCGGCGCAGGGCGCCGCCATTGCCCCGGGGTTCCGGACATCTGCGGCGTAATGGCGTGCATGGGCACCGTTCCGAGTTCGGGATCGGGCACGTCGACGAGGATGCGGTCGAGGAAATGCGGATCCGTCACGGCATCGGCGACGTCGTAGACAGGTCCGACCGTGACATCGGCCTCCCGCATGGCCTCCATCGCCTCGTCTCGGGTTCGCGTCGCGAACCAGGCCCCGATCTCGGCATCGAGGGCCTCGCGGTTCCGGACGCGCTCCTGGTTCGTCGCGAAGCGCGGGTCCACCGCGAGTTCCGGCCGGCCGATGACCGCGAAGATGCGCGCCGCCATGGCCTGCGTGGCGCCGGACAGCGCGCAGTACCCGCCATCGCGGCATTGGTAGATGTTGCGGGGCGCGGACGAGGCCGACGCGCTTCCGACCCTCTCGCGAGCCCGGTTCGTCAGGCGATGCTCGGCGGCCTGCGGCCCGAGGGTCGAGAACAGCCCTTCGAGCAGCGACAGGTCGATGACCTGCCCGGCTCCCCCGCGCAGATCGCGTGCATAAAGGGCGATCATGACGGCCATCGCACCCTGGAGGCCTGCGACCATGTCCGCGAGGGCGAAGGGCGGCAGGACGGGCTCGCGATCGGCGAAACCGGTTCGCGACGCGAAGCCGCTCATCGCCTCGATCAGCGTGCCGAAGCCCGGGCGCTTCGCATAGGGTCCGGTCTGGCCGAAGCCGGAGATGCGCAGGATCACCAGCCGCGGGTTCTGACCGAGCAGGACGTCCGGGGACAGGCCCATGGCCTCCAGCGTGCCGGGACGGAAGTTCTCGATCAGCACGTCGGCGCTGGCGATCAACCGCCTCAGGGTGTCCAGGCCGCTTTCTGCCCGGACATCGATGACGATCGAGCGCTTGTTGCGGCCATAGACCTTCCAGAAGAGCGAGCTGCCCGCTTCCCGCCACTCCCGCAGCGGGTCTCCCCCCGGGGGCTCGATCTTGATGACGTCGGCGCCGAAATCGGCGAGCTGCACCGAGGTCATGTTGCCCGCCACGACCCTGGTGAGGTCGACGATGCGCAAACCCGCGAGCGGCCCGGACAGGCTCTTGTCGAATGCGACCGGACGCATGGCCGGCTGGGATCCCTTGGCCGCCATCACCTCAGCCCGCGAAGCGGGCCGGCGGCAGGCCGCGTACCCCAAGGCCGTGGATGGCGAACAGGCTGCCCGCCAGCGGCTGACCTGGGCGCTCCTCGTCATCCAACAACAGGCGCGAACTCGTGACGTAGAGGACGTCGAGATCAGGACCGCCGAAGGCGCACATCGTCGGCAGCCGAACAGGGAGGCGGATCAGGCGATCGAGGCGACCGGCTGAATCGAACCGGCCGATCGACCAATCCCGCACCAGCGCACACCAGTAATATCCCTCGTCGTCGAAGGCGGCGCCGTCGACTCGCCAGGGTAGGTGCCGCGTGTCGAGATAGACGGCCCGATTGCTGATCGAGCCCGTCTCCGCATCGAAATCGTACCGGTAGATCGTCTCGCCGGTAGAATCGCCGAAGATCATCACCGGCGCCTTCGGAGAGAACGCCATCCCGTTCGAGATGATGAAGCCTTCGTCCATGCGATGGCAGGAGAAGTCGGGGTCCAGCCGGTAGAGGGCGCCCTTTGGGCTCGCACCCGCCTCGTCCCGGGATCCGCACCAGAACCGTCCTCGCGGGTCGCAGCGGCCGTCGTTCAGCCGGGTGTCATTTCGTCCGGGCTCTGGATCGGCCACGAGCGTCACTGCGCCCGTCTCTAGGTCGATCGTGCAGAAGCCCCGCTCCATTCCGGCGATCAGCCCGCCTCGCTCCCGGAACGCGAAGGAGCCGATCCCGAAGGGGAGGAGCCATGTCCTGACCTGACCCTCGCGATCGGCCCGCTGGACGGACGGCCTGCGGGTGTCGACCCAATACAGGGCCTGCTCGTCGACGTTCCATACGGGGCACTCGCCAATAAGGTCGCCCCCGCCGTGTACGACACGGATGTCATGGCCTCCCTTCACGGCGGTTCGCGGCTCCCCAGGCATGCGAGGTTCGACGGACCGCCTCGCTGCCGAAGCGAATAACTTACTTGCAGGACGAATGGAAGTGGCTTAGCTGGCTGTCATTCGGCGGAACGGGAACCAGCGCGGCAATGGAGCATCAC
>JAFAEL010000017.1 GCA_023423995.1 Pseudomonadota bacterium
TCGGGACGCACGGTGACCTTGCCGTAGGTCGGATCGTCGAACGTCATCTTCTGCATCTGCGCGACGACCTTGTCGCCCTGCACCGAGTCGGCCGCCTTCGCAGCGCGGAGGTAGGCGAGCGTCGCCGAATAGGTCGAGGCGTGGTTCACGGTCGGCATCTGGCCGTTCATGCGCGCGGCGAAGCGCTTGGACCATTCCCGCGTGCGGTCGTTCAGGTTCCAGTAGAAGGACTCGGTCACGATCATGCCCTTGGCCTGATCGAGCCCGACCGCCTGCACGTCCGAGATCTGGATGAACAAGGCCGCGAGCTGCATGCCCTTCTGGATGACGCCGAACTCGCCCATCTGCTTTATGGCGTTGATGGCGTCGACGCCCGTGTCGCCGAGCGCGATCACGTCCGCACCCGACCCCTGAGCCTGCAGGATGTAGGACGAGAAGTCCGTGGTGCCGAGCGGGTGCTTGACGCTTCCGACAATCGTCCCGCCGGCCTTCTTCACGGCTTCCGCGGTGTCACGCTCCAGCGCCTGGCCGAGCGCGTAGTCGTACGCGATGAAGAACCACTTCTTGCCGCCTGCCTTGGTGACGGCCTTCCCCATGCCGTTGCCGAGGGCCCAGGTGTCGTGCGCCCACTGCACCGTCGTCTTCTTGCAGAACTTCCCGGTCATGTCCGAGGTGGCCGAGCCCGAGGCCATGGTCGGCAGGTTGCGCTCGTCGAGCAGGGACGAGATCGCGAGCGCGACGCCGGAATTTGGCAGGTCGACGACGGTGTTCACGTTCTCCTGGTCGATCCATTTGCGCACGATGGCGGAGCCGATATCCGGCTTGTTCTGGTGATCGGCGGCGACGATCTCGACCTTCAGGTCACCCGCCTCCTTGGCGAAATCCTCGGCCGCCATCTGGGCGGCAACGTGCGAGCCCTGACCGGCCTGGCTGGCGAAGGGGCCAGACATGTCGGTCAGCACGCCGACCTTGAGGCGCTTGTTCGGGATCTCGGCGAGGGCGCTGCCGCCGGTCGCGGCGAGCAGCACCCCAGCCATCAAGACGTTACGCAGCTTCATCGCCATCGTTGTTCCCCTCACGCCGGCGATGCCGAAATTTTCTGCTCGCCCGGCGCAGACTAGAAATTTCGAAATATCTTCGTCAAGCGCTTCGCTGGCTCACCTTTGGCTTCCGGGGCGCCTTTTCTTTGGGCTCCCGCTCGGTTTTCGTGCTGGGCGCCCTGCGCCTCTTTGCGAGCGGCGTGCCAAGCGCCGCACGCCCGGTCGCGTGGGCAAGCGCCAGATCCGCCGCGTGCCGGATGTGCTTCTCGAGCAGTTCCGCCGCCTTCTCGGCGTCGCGCGCCATGGCGGCATCCATGATGGCCTGGTGCTCGGCCGTGATCGAGGAGGAGATGCGCGGATAGGCGATGTAGGCGCGCCGATAGCGCTCGCCATGCTGGATCAGGAGCTCGCAGAACCGGAGCAGCCAGGGCGAGCCGCAGGCGCTGTAGAGCGCGAAGTGGAAGGCGCGGTGATGGTCCTCCCAGAGGTCCGCCGCCTCTGTCGGCTCGAGGCCGCTCTGCCCCTCCACCCGCTTCAGCCGGTGGAACGCCGCGACAGCCCGGGCCTCCCATTCCATGTCCCCGGTCGCGATCGCGCGGCGCAGCGCCTCGCATTCGAGCCGCGCCCTCCAGTCGGTGATGTCTAGCAACTCCTCCTGGCGCAGTTCGGCGACCCGGAAGCCGCGCTGGCCGTCCGACCGCACCAGACCTTCGCTGACCAGCTGGAACAGCGCCTCGCGGATCGGGCTCGTCCCGACCTGGTACCGCTTCTTCAGGTCCTCGGACTTCACCTTCTGGCCAGCCTCGAAGGCGCCAGAGACGATGTCCCGCCTCAGGCGCGCCAGGGTCTCCTCGGTCAGTGTCTTGTGCGTCTTTGCCGGGCCGACACGCAGCGTCGGTCCCCATTCGAAGTCGTCCATCTGCGCCCCGCTGCGCTCCGCCTCGTTCCTGTATGCCAGCGGGGCGGCAGGCTGTGAAGGATGTGTCCAGGATCCACGGAATTTCGAAAATTTGACACTCGCCCGGCGGAGCGTCAGAACTTGCGGGCGATCAATCGTGAGCTGAGCAGACCATGGAAGAGCTTCCCGTCGTCGATCTCGAGAGCGTGGCGCGCGAGCTGGCCGAGTCGGGCCGGCGCGTCAGGGTTCTCTGGCAGAAGCCCGACTCGCTCGCCTTCGTGGCCCGCGGGCGGGAATACCGCAGCGAGTTCCACGTGAACGACAGCGACGAGTTCACGTACATGATCAAGGGGACGATGCACCTGCACTACCGCACGCCCGAGGGCGAGGAGAAGGTCTGCGTCATCCCGGAGGGCTCCACCAACTGGATGCCGGGGAACACCCCTCACTCTCCCCGATTCCCGCCGGATGCCTTCGCGCTCATCACCGAGCGTGGTCGCCGCGAGGGCGAGGTCGACCGCTTCCAGTGGTACTGCCCGAAATGCGACGAACTCCTCCACGAGGAGAGCGCCGTCGTCGACGACTACACGAAGGATTTCGTCACGCAGGCCTACAAGAACTTCTTCGGCAGCGAGGCGCACCGTACCTGCAAGAGCTGCGGCAACGTCATGCCGAAGCCCGAGGGCTTCTGAGCGCGGCGTCCGCCCTCCCCCTCGTGGGGAGGGCAGAGTCGAAGCGCAGCTTCGAACCAAGGCGGGGTGGTGCGCGACGGAGCCCCGCCGTCGGGCGAGCCGAGTTCGTCCCGCGAGACCGAACTGCCCTCAGTGGTGGATGCGGCCGGCGAAGGGCAGGCCGGTATAGTTCTCGCAGAACGTCGTCATGGCCGCCCGGGAGGCGACGAGGCCTTCCAGGCGAGCGCGCTGAAGCCGCTCGTCGAATTCCTGCCCGGGAACGTGGTGAAGCAGTTCCGTCATGGCGCGGGAGAATTCCTGTGCCCGCCAGATCCGCTGCAGCGCGAGGTGCGAATAGCCGTCCAGGACGGAGCGGTCGCCATGCTTGTAGAACGTGATCAGGCCGTCGGAGAGGACGCTGACATCCGCCACCGCGAGGTTGAGGCCCTTCGCTGCCGTCGGCGGCACGATATGGGCGGCGTCGCCCGCCAGGAACAGCCTGCCGTGCTGGAGCGGCTCCGTCACGAAGGAGCGCATCGGCGTGATGCTCTTGTGGAGGATGGGTCCCTCGTTCAGCCGCGGGCTGCCTTCGCTCCCCATGCGGAGCTGCAGTTCCGTCCAGATCTGCTCGTCGTCCCAGTTCTCGATCGTGTCGTCAGGGGCGACCTGCAGGTAGAGGCGGCTGACCTTGTCGCTGCGCATGCTGTGCATGGAGAAGCCGCGCCTGTGGTGAGCGTAGATCAGCTCGCCCGAGATCGGCGGCGCATCGGCCAGGATGCCGAACCACGCGAACGGGTAGTCGCGCAGGAAGGTCTTCGCGAGGCTGGCCGGGATCGCTGGCCGGCAGACGCCATGGAAACCGTCGCAGCCGGCGATGAAGTCTGCCCGGATCTCATGCGGGACGCCGGCCGCATCGCGGTAGCGCACCGTCGGCCGGTCCCCTTCGATGTCTTCCGGCGTCACGTCTGACACCTCGAACGCGATCGGATCGCCCGTCTTGTCCCGCGCCGCCAGGAGGTCCTTCACGACCTCCGTCTGCGGATAGAGGATGGTGATCGCCCGGCCCGTCAGCTCCCGCATGTCGATGCGCGTGCTGCGGCCGCCGAAGCGAAGCTCGAACCCTTCGTGGAATTTGCCCTCGCAATGCAGCCGCTCCCCGATACCCGCGGCGTCGAGGAGATCGACGGTCGGCTGTTCGAGGAGACCGGCGCGCAGGCGGTTCTCGACATAGTGCCTGTCGCGCGCCTCCAGGATGACGTTGTCGATCCCGGAAAGCCGCAGAAGCCGTCCCAGGAGCAAGCCGGCGGGTCCGGCCCCGATGATGGCGACCTGAGTGTCCGATTTCATAGTTGCCCCTTGCGTATGAAGCGGATCAGCGCGGCCGCGGCATGAGCCGGAGCGCGTTTTCGCGCTCGATCAGCGCGAGGTCGGACCGGGAGAGCCCGGCCCTGGCGAGCCCCTCGACGGAGCCGGCCATTGCGGGCTCCGGCGCATGCGGAAAGTCGCTGGCGAAGAGGACGTGGTCGGGCGTGGTGAAGCGCAGGAGCGCCCCGAGCGTCAGCGGCCCAGCCGAGAGCGCCACGTCGAAATGGAGGCGGCGCAGTTCCGCCATGACGCCGTCCGGCGCGTGCTGCTTCAGGTCGGGCCGGCGCTCGAGCCGCGCGAGGCGCTCCGCCAGGAACGGGATCGCGCCACCCGCATGCGAGAAGATGTACTTCACGCTCCGTGTCCGCAGCAGCGTACCCGTGAAAAGGAGGTGCGCGATGGCCCGCGTCGTGTCGAACGGGAACTCGAGCGAGGCCGGCGGCAGCCCACCAAGGAAGGCGCCGGGTGGCTCGTTCGGATGCACGTACACGACGGCGCCACGACGCTCGAGCTCGTCCATCACGGGTGCGAAGAGCGGATCTCCGAGATAGCGCCCGTCATAGCTGGACAGGAGGCAGATACCGTCGGCCTTCAATTCGTCCAGCGCGCGGCCAATCTCGGCAAGGCTCGCATCCACGTCCGGCAACGGCAGGCTGGCGAAGCTGCCGAAACGCCCCGCATGGCGGGCGATCATCTCGGCGGCATAGTCGTTGCAGTGGCGGCAGAGGCCGACCGGATCGGCAACCGGAAAGCCGGGTGCCGATATCGAGACGACAGCGGTCTCGATCCCGTGTCGATCCATGGCGGCCAGCGAGTGCTCCGGGGTCCAGTCCGGGCTCTGGCCTGAGACGAGCGTCCGGCCGATGGCTTCCGCCCCGACCTCCGCGACGTAGCGCGGTGGCAGGATGTGATGCTGCGTGTCGATGCGGTGCGGACCTGGCACGATCGCCTCCCGGGTGAATGCCGTGGCTTCTTACGATTTCGAGAAAGTTCTGGAAATCCGAAATTTTTCGCGCATGGTAGGCGCTTCAGCAAGGCAGAGCGGAACCGTGCCCAAACAGATCATCACTTCGAAATCCGCACCGACCACCGGCTTTACGGAGGCCTCCAAGCCGCCGCCGATCGTGCAGGCGATCCGGTTCGGCAACATGCTGTTCGTATCGGGCCAAGGGCCGCTCGACCCGGAGACGAAGACGGTCGTGCAGGGCGGAATCGAGGAGCAGACCCGGCGCACGCTGCAGAATCTTCAGAGCGTCCTGGAGGCTGCGGGCGCGACCTTCGCAAACGTCGTCAATATGCGCGTCATCCTGCGCGACACCTCCGACTTCCCGAAGTTCAACGAGGTATTCCGCGAGATTCTCGACGGCGAGAAGGTCACCCGCACCTGCGTCGGCGGCACGCCGCATCGCACGGGGGTGAATGTCGAGATCGACTGCGTCGCGATGTTCGACTGAGGTCCCGCGGGCGGTCGCGAACGACCGCCCTGCCCTCAATTCTTGAAGGCTCGCGCGAGCGCGTCGGCGCCCTTGGCCATGATACCGAGGTCGGAGCCGACCGCCACGAACTTGTAGCCCCACTCGATGTAGCGGCGCGCCTCGGCCTCGTTCGGCGTGAGGATGCCAGCGGGCTTGCCGAGCTTCGCGAGGCGGTCGACCGCGCTCTTGATCGCGTCCTGCACCTCCGGATGCCCCGGATTGCCGATATGGCCGAGCGAGGCGGAAAGGTCGGCAGGCCCGATGAACACGCCGTCGATGCCGGGAACGGACGCGATCTCCTCGATCTGGGCGAGCGCCTCCCCGGTCTCCACCTGGACGAGAAGGCAGATCTCCTGCGCGGCGTTCTTCAGGTAGCCCGTGACGCGGCCGAACTTCGCCGCCCGGCCGCTCGCCGTAATCCCGCGGATGCCCTCGGGAGGATAGCGCGTCGCAGCGACTGCCGCCCTCGCCTCCTCCGCGTTCTGCACGAAGGGGATGAGCAGCGCCTGCGCGCCCGCATCGAGGTGGCGCTTGATCAGCACCGCGTCGTTCCAGGCCGGGCGCACGATGGGTGTCGCCGTCCCGGTCGCCAGCGCCTGCATCTGCGAGATCAGACCCGGCAGCTCGTTCGGCGAATGCTCCGTGTCGAGCAGGATCCAGTCGAAGCCTGAATCGCCGATGATCTCGGCCACGATGTTGCTGCACAGGCTGCTCCAGAGCCCGATCTGAAGCTCGCCGCGCGCGAGCGCCGCCTTGAAGCGGTTCGGCTTGAGATCCACCCAGTTCCCTCCCGTCAGACGATCTGCACGGCAACGCCGCCCAGCGGCCCAAAATCGGCGTGCAGCGTATCGCCCTTATCCGCCCAGACCGGCCGCGTGAAGGAGCCGGACAGCATGATGTGACCGGGCTCGAGCACGGTGCCGAACGGCGCGACCTTGTTGGCGAGCCAGGCGATCCCGAGCGCCGGGTTGCCGAGCACGCCAGCCGCAAGCCCCGTCTCCTCGATCTCCGAGTTCCGGTAGAAGATCGCGCCCACCCAGCGCAGGTCGATGTCCATCGGCTTCACGGGCCGGCCGCCCAGGATGATGCCGGCCGCAGCGCCGTTGTCGGCCACCGTGTCGTAGATCTTCCGCGGGTTCTGCACGCGCGCATCGATGATCTCGATCGCCGGCACGACGTATTCCGTCGCCCGCAGAACGTCGAGCAGGCCGACATTCGGCCCTTTCAGCGGCTTGCCAAGCACGAAGGCGAGTTCGGGCTCGACGCGGGGAACGCAGTAATCGGCATGACGCACCTTGGCGCCGTCGGCGATCATCATGTCGTCGAGGAGATGCCCGTAATCCGGCTCGTCGATCTGCGAAGACGCCTGCATGGCCTTCGAGGTCAGGCCGATCTTGTGCCCGATGAGCTTGCGCCCGCCCTCGATCTTGCGCCGCGTGACCTCGCTCTGGATCCAGTACGAATCCTCGATCTCGATATGCGGGAACGTCTTGGACAGCTGCAGGACGGGCGTGCGGGTGCGCTCCGCCTCGAGAAGCTGCTCGACGGCCTGGAGGCGCTCGGCTTCGGTCAACATGGGCTTTCCTCAGGTGACTTGCTTGGGTTGGCCCGAGAAGCGGGGCAGGTTTCCCGCTTGTCCGGGCGAAAGCCGGGATCCGGTCCCGACCTGTTTGGGACCCCGGCTTTCGCCGGGGCGAGCGGAGGCTCGAGCGCCTCAGAGCTTCACGCAGACGTTCCGGAGCTCGGTGTAGAATTCCATCGAATGGACGCCGCCCTCGCGGCCGATGCCGGATTGCTTGGAGCCGCCGAACGGCGTCCGCAGGTCGCGCAGGAACCAGGAATTGACCCAGCAGATGCCGACCTCGATCTGCGCCGCGACCCGGTGGGCGCGGGCGAGGTTTTGCGTCCAGACCGCGGTGGCGAGCCCATATGGGCTGTCGTTCACCCGCTCGATCACGGCATCCTCGTCGTCGAAGGGCGCGATGTGGCAGCAGGGGCCGAAGATCTCCTCCCGCACCACCGCGGAATCCGCGGACAGCCCGGTCCAGATCGTCGGCTGGACATAGGCACCGCCCGAAAGGGGCGCCGGGAGGTCCGGCACGCCGCCGCCGGTCACGATCGTGGCACCCTCCTTCCTCGCCCGCTCGTAGTAGGACAGCACCTTGCGGCGATGCTCCTCCGAGATCAGCGGGCCGAGCGTCCCGGCCTTGTCGAACGGATCGCGGATCTGGAGCTTCTCGGCCGCCACCTTCAGGCGGGACACGAACGCGTCGAAGATCGGCCGCTCGACATAGACGCGCTCGGTCCCGAGGCAGACCTGGCCGCAATTGGCGAAGACCGACCGGATCGTGCCCTCGATCGCGGCATCGAGGTCGCAATCGGCGAACACGACCGCCGCGTTCTTGCCGCCAAGCTCGAAGGAGACCGGCCGAACGCCCTCGGCCGCAGCCTTCATGATGGCCTCGCCCGTCCGGGTCTCGCCCGTGAAGGTGATGCCGTTCACGCCCGGATGGCGGGTCAGGAACTCGCCTGCGCTGTCCGGGCCGAAGCCGTGGACCACATTATAGACGCCGGGCGGCACCCCCGCCTCGTTCATCACCTCGCCGAGCAGGGTCGCGGTGGTCGGCGTCTCCTCGGAAGGCTTCACGACCACGGCGTTGCCGCAGGCGAGCGCCGGCGCGATCTTCCAGGTCATCAGCAGCAGCGGCAGGTTCCAGGGACAGACCACCCCGATCACCCCGCGCGGCACCCGGATGGCGTAGTTCAGCGCGCCCCGCCCGTCCGGCGTCGCCATCCGGAAGGTCTCCGTCGAGAGCGTCAGCACCTGGTCGGCGAAGATATTGAAGTTCGCCGCGCCGCGCGGGATGTCGATATGCGAGGCGAGGCTCACGGGTTTGCCCGTGTCGAGCACCTCGGCCTTCAGGAAGTCGTCGAAGCGGCGCATGATGCCGTCCGCAACCTTGCGCAGGATCGCGGCGCGCTCCTGCTCCGTCGTCTTGCCCCAGGGCCCCTTCATGGCCCGCCGGGCCGCCTGGACGGCGGCATCGACCGTCGCGGCATCCGCCTCATCAACCGTCCCGATCACCTGCCCGGTCGCCGGGTTGCGGTTCTCGAAGGAGCGGCCGTTGGCGGAGACGAACTTGCCGTCGATGAAGTGCTTCAGATGGACCGGCCGGTCGGCCGCCACCGGCGAGATAGCGCTGCTCATGAGAGGAGCTCCCTTGTGTTCTTGGTGCGGGAGGCCGGGCCGTCAGGCCGCGGCGTCGTCCCGGGCTGCCGCCCAGAGGGCGATAAGATCGGCGGAGGTGGGCACGTCGCCGAAGAGAAAGCGCACATTTGCGAGGGTCGCCTCGTGCAGCTGCGGGGCATGCGAGGCGACCGCATCGGACACGATGGCGACGTCGAACCCGCGGGCATGGGCGTCGCGGAGTGTCGATTCCACGCACACATTGGTCTGCACGCCGCAGAAGGCGAGCGCCTCGATACCCTGGCCCGCGAGGTGGAGTTCGAGCTTCGGGTTCGAGAAGCCCGAATAGGTGTGCTTGACGAAGACGGCCTCACCCTCGGCGGGGCCCACACCGAAGAAGTCTGCGCCCCAGCTTCCCTTGCGGCAGCACACGGCCTCGACGCCGAGGCGGCGCTTCTGCGCGATCATGGAAGGCGGCAGCATCTCCTCCTCGTAGGAGGCCGCCAGCCAGATGACGGGCACGCCCGCGGCCCGGGCCGAATCCAGCAAGGCCTGAAGCGGCGCCACGATCGTGGCGAGCCCCGAGACATCCTTCCCGAGGGCTCCGGCGATGTAGCCGCCGGGCGCGCAGAAATCGTTCTGCATGTCGACGACCACGAGCGCCGTCCGCCCGGGCGCAAGCCGCTCCGCCGGTCCAGGCAGGACCGAGCGGCTCGCATAGCGGGACAGGATGCTCACGCGAAGGTCGTCCACACGGAGCCGCCGATGCCGCAGCGCATCTCCTGGCTCGCGACATAGAACACGGTGCGTGCGGGCGTGCCGCCGGCAGCCGCCATGGCGACCATCCAAGCGAGGAGCTCGGTCGTGCCGCCCCCGCCGGCATCGTTCATGCGCTCGACCGTCGCCTCCCGGACGACGCGCTCGGGATCGCTCTCCTCCATCAGCTCGAGGAACCAGCGGTCGAACTTGGAATCCATGGTGAAGTAACGCGGGCCGCCGGGCTCGTGCGAGAGCCCGCCCGTGCCCATCAGGCCCACGCGGAGCCCCGGCGGCAGCACCTCCCGCACGATCCGGCGCAGCTCGCGGCCGAACCGGATGCACTCCGCGGGCTCCGGCACAGGCGGATTGATGCAGTTCATGTGGATCGGCAGGATCGGGACGTCGTAGCCAAGATACCAGAGCGGCACCGACCAGTTGTCGTCGAACAGGAGGTTCTCGCCGCGGTCGACCTTGAAGCCGGACGCCATCGCCTCGCGTGCGACCACCTCGGAGACGTCCGGACGGCCCTTCACGTGATATCCCGGCTGTTTCAGCCACGCCTTGAAGAACTCGGCCGGCCCGTTCCACTCGCGCGAGCAGTCGACGCGCCAGTTCGGCGGATTCTTCAGCGGCAGGTTCAGCAGATGGTCGTTGCCGACCCCGATGATCACGTCGGGCTTGGCATCCCGCATGATGCGGCCGAGCTCCTCGTAGCCGGCCTGGATCGCCTGCTGGTCCTCGACCGGGCAAGCATCAATCCAGCCCGTGACGCCTGGGGCATGGGCCATGCCGATGATGGCGACGAACTCACCCATGACGTCGATCCTTCTCAGTTCGCCTCGGGACGGTGCTCGACGATCTTGTCGCCCCACGACTTGCGGTAGGCCTCCGCGGCCGCGCTCTTGGTCGTGTTGCCGGCCGAGCCGTGGAAGAGGCGCGTGATCTGCGGGAGGAAGTACGGGTGCACCCCCAGTTCCGCGAGCCGGCGCACGTCGATCGCCCGAAAAGCCTCCTTCTCGGGCTCGCTCAGGCCATACTGGCTCATCAGCTCCTCAAGCCGCTCCCTGAAATGAGGCCAGACGGAGTTGTCGCGCCGCACTTCGAAGACCATGCGGTTCGACGGCAGGTCGGGATCGAAATCGTTCGCCGAGGGAAGCGGCTTCGGGTTGGCGTCGGACATGGAGCTCTCTCCCGTGGTGAGAAACGGCTGCAGCGCGGGCGCCTACTTCCCGCCCACGCGGGCCAGAATGACCTCGGCCATGGACTTGGCCTGTTCTTCGAGGCGGGCCGCCCCCCGCGAAGCCTCTGCCGAGGCAGGATCGCCAAAATAGCCGAGCGGCGTCTTGGCACGCGCGGCCTCCTGCCCCTTGCGCCATTCGGCGAGGTCGGCCGGGCCGTAATCGGTGGAGCGGAGCGTCGGCAGCAGGTCCTTGCGCACGAGTTCCGGGTGCGCATGGAGCATGGACGACGTCTCCGGATCGCCGGCATGGACGTCGATGAACTTCGCCGGGCTCGCCGGGACCTCAAAGCCGAGGACGGCGGGGTTGCTCGTATCGAGCCCGAGCCGCTTCACGAGCGGCGCGTTGAACAGGATCGCGGCATCGACGCCGGATGCCTGCCGGGCCGCTATCACGCCATCGAAGATCGTCTTGTTATGTAGCGCGTCGCCGTGTCCGGACGTGCAGAAGACGCGTGCGAAGCCCTGCTTCTTCAGGCTGGAGAGCACGTCCGTCATCAGCGCGATCATCGTCGCAGGCTGCACCTCGACCGAACCCGGGAAGGCTCCGGAGACCTGATTGATGCCCCAGTAGAAGGCCGGGAGGATCACGGCCTGATGCCCCCGTTCCGCCAGGATGGCGCGCGTGCGCCTTAGGACGGCGGAGGGAATGTACACGTCTGTCCCGAGCGGCAGATGGGGGCCGTGCTGCTCGATGACGCCGAAGGCCCAGAGCACGGAGGCGCCCGACTTCGCGGCCGCATCCGCCTCCTCCCAGGTCATCTCCGCCATCGTATCCCCGAAGGGCGAGGGTCCAGACGCGGCAGCATTTGCGGCCGGGAAGGTAGGGTTCTGCGCCGACGCCGGTCCAGCCACGACGGCGGCCGCCGCGACTCCCGATGCAATGACCGCTCGACGGTTCATAATCCCTCCAGGCACCTCGCGACCCAGCTTATCGGAAATTTTCGAAATTCGATCAAGGTTCGATATTGGCTTGTCCGCTGCAAACCGTCACAGAACCTGGATCCGGGTGCGGTTCCGCTCTCCCACTCCACTCGCCGGAAAGGCGGTGGCCCTGTTTTCGTGAAGGGGTTCAGGTCGGGATAACAAGCCATTCAAACACAGCCCGACCGGACGCGGACAAGCAGAATGACGATCCGCGTTTCGGGATACTCCGGTGACCTCCCGAGCCTTGCCGCGAAGAGCACAAGGCGACGCAGGTCTTGGCTCGGTGAACTCCCTCGGTCCCCTTGCCCGACTAGGCAGCTTGAATGTGCACCAAGTGCACGGACCGGTCGTTCCTTGTTGCTGCGTGCCAGCTACGGATGACAGCCTCCAGCCAAGGAACCGAGGCTAGAACAGCCCGGCGCTTTGGGAGGGAAGCCATGCTGCGGAAGGTGCTCGGGCGCGCGTTGATGGCGAGCGCCTTCGCCTTGGGGCCGGTTGCCATGGCTGCCGCTCAGGACAAGACGGTGAAGATCGGCGTCCTGACCGACATGTCAGGTTTCTTCTCGACCTTCGGCGGGCGTGGATCGGTCGAAGCGGCCAAGATGGCGGCCGAGGAGTTCAATGGCGTGGTCGCCGGCCGGAAGATCGAGATCCTCTTCGCCGACCATCAGAACAAGCCTGACATCGCCTCCACCATTACGCGGCAATGGTTCGACCTCGACAAGGTGGACGCCGTCGCCGACCTGCCGGGCACCGCCACCGCGCTCGCGGCGCTGAACCTGGCTCGCGCGCAGAACAAGATGGTCCTGATTTCCGGCTCAGCGAGTTCGGAGCTGACCGGCAAGAGCTGCCTCGCATCCAGCTTCCAATGGACCTTCGACACCTATTCGCAGGCCCATGGTGCGGTGTCGGCCGTCGTGAAGCAGGGCCTCAAGAAGTGGTTCTTCATCACGGCGGACTACACCTTCGGCCATGATCAGGAGCGCATGGCGACGGAGGAGCTCACGCGGCTGGGCGGTGAGGTGGTCGGCTCCGTGCGCGTCCCCTTGGACGCGACCGATTACGGCAGCTTCATCCTGAAGGCACAGGCATCGGGGGCCAACGTGCTCGCGCTCGCGACCTCCAGCGGGACCATCACGGCCATGCGGCAGGGTGCCGAGTTCGGCCTCCCGGCCTCTGGCGTCCGCATCGTGCCCATGAACTTCCTGATCACGCAGGCCCATGCGCTCGGTCCCGAGATCACGGCCGGGTCGTTCAGCGTCACGGCGTTCTACTGGGGGAAGTCGCCGGAATCCCGTGATTGGTCGAAGCGCTTCTTCCAGCGGGTCGGCGCTATGCCGACCGACATCCAGGCGGGCGTCTATTCATCGGTCCGACACTACCTCAAGGCGATCGAATCCGCTGGCACGACGGATACCCTGGCGGTGGCCGCGAAGATGCGCGAGATGCCGGTCAACGACATCTTCGCCACGGACGGCAGGATCAGGTCAGACGGGCGAATGGTGCAGAACCTCCTGCTGCTCGAGGCGAAGCCCGCGCAGGACGTGAAGGAGCCTTGGGATTATTTCGTCGTCAAGGCGAAGCTCCCTTCGGCCGATGTGTTCATGCCGGAGCGGACGGAATGCCCGCTCGTCAAGAAGTGAGCCGGGCAGGATCATCGTGAACGCACCCACGCCTCGCGAGGCCGACCTCGTCGTCGTCGGAACCGGCATCGCCGGACTGACCGCTGCCGTCACCGGTGCCGCCCGCGGATTGTCGGTCCTGGTGCTCGAGAAGAGCGAACAGATCGGTGGAACGAGCGCCCTATCGGGCGGGGCGGTGTGGGTTCCGAACAACCACCACATGCCGGAGGTTGGGCGCCAGGACAGCTTCGAGCAGGCCATGACCTATCTCGACCGGACGGTCGGGAATCTAGTTAGCCGGGAGCTGAAGACAGCGTTCCTGACGCGCGGGCCCGAGGCCGTTCGGTTTGTGGAGGCAAATTCCCGCCTCCGCCTTTCCGCCCGGCGAGATTGCCCGGACTACCTGTCGGACCGGGAGGGCGCGAGCCTCGGCGGCCGCATCATGGACCCGCCCGAGTTCGATGGGCGCGAACTCGGCGAGCGCTTCCGGGACCTTCGCTCGCCACGGCCGGAATTCGGCCTGTTCGGCAAGATGATGGTCAACCGCGCGGATATTGAACACCTCTTGAACGCCCGCTCATCGCCCCGGAGCGCCATCCATGCGGCGCGCCTTCTGATCCGCTACGCGAGCGACAGGCTGCGCTATCCGCGCGGGACGCGGTTGCTCCTCGGCAACGCACTGATTGCGGCCCTGTACAAGTCAGTTCTGGAGAAAGGGATCCCCGTACTCCGGAACAGCCCGGTCCGACGTCTCCTGCATGAAGGCGGCCGGGTCGTCGGGGTGGAGTTCGAGGCGGCAGGACAGCGCGTGGCCACCCGCGCCCGGCGCGGCGTCGTGCTCGCGACCGGCGGCTTTCCAAACAGCCCAGAGCTGAGACGCGAGCTAATCCCTATGGCGCCCGAGCCTCACTCGGCTGCCGCCGAGACCGGCACAGGTGATGGTATCCGCCTTGCCCGAAGCGTCGGAGCAAAGGTGCAGGACACCAATTCCAACCCGGCATTCTGGTCGCCGGTCTCGCTCGGCCGGCGCAGCGACGGCTCCGTCGCGAAATTCCCGCATCTCATGTTCGACCGCCAGAAGCCGGGCCTCATCGCGGTCAATCGGGCCGGCGTACGCTTCACGAACGAGGCCGAATCCTACCACGAGTTCGTCAAGGCAATGCTCGACACGCGCGGGGGCGTCCCATGCTCGCCGGCTTACCTGATCTGCGACCACCGCTTCGTGACGACTTACACGTTTGGGCTGGTCCGGCCGACCGCAGCCTCGCGTCGAGCTGCGCTCCGGTCGGGTTATCTTCGCCGTGGTGACACGATCGAGCAGCTCGCGGGGAGTATCGGCCTAGAACCCGAAATCCTATCGGCGACAGTGGCCCGCTACAACGACGGGGCCCGGAGCGGGGAGGATCCCGAATTCGGACGGGGGAAAACGGCCTACCACCGCTATCTCGGGGATGCGGGCCACCTTCCCAATCCCTGCGTGGCGCCGATCGAGACCGGTCCGTTCTACGCGATCGAGGTCGTTCCCGGCGATATCGGCACCGCAACCGGTTTGGCGACCGACGCGAATGCCAGGGTTCTGGACGAAAGCGGCCAACCTATTCCGGGGCTATATGCCTGCGGTAACGACATGAACTCAGTGATGGGTGGAGAATACCCGGGCCCAGGCATCACGCTCGGCCCAAACCTGACCTTCGGCTACGTGGCCGCAACGCATGCCGCGGAGGCTGCCGCGGCCTGATCCTCCCTCGAGTCGGGCAATTTCTGCAGGCCCGCCTCGATCGCGCTCACGGCGTGGCGCAAAGCAGGCAGGTAGAGCTCCGCCGCACGCTCCACGGAGAGCGCCGACAGGAAGAAGATGACATTCACGGCCGCCAGGACCCTCTCTCCCTGGCGAACCGGCAGCGCGAAGCTGCCGATCTTGCTCTCCACCTCTCCGCTGCTGATCCCGTAGCCGCGCCGGCGCGTTTCCAGCAGAACCCGCTCGACATACCGCTCGTCGCGGGCCAATTCCTGATCGGCGCCCCCCGAAGTGGCGAGCGCGTCAACCACGAGTTCGACCTGGCGTTCGTTGCAGGCGCCGAGATAGGCCCGACCGGCCGCCGAGGTTAGGACGGGCAAACGCCGCCCGACCATCGCATGGTGGATGGAGAAGCGGCTGAAGCGGTGGGTGGTCTCCCGAATGACCATCGCATTCTCCTCGAAGGTCGAAAGGTCGGACGGCCACATCACCTCGCGAAGGAGCGCGCCCAGGATCGGCGCTGCCAGCCCCGTGACCCACGCGTCATCGTCGAACCCGTCCGAAAGGGAGCGCACCTTCAGGGTCAGGCGATGGGTTTGGTCCGATGGACTGCGGCGCACATAGCCCAGCTCTTCGAGAGTATCGAGCATACGGTAGACCGTAGTCCGGTGGATGCCCGTCCGGGCGCTGATCTGCGCCGCAGTCGCGCCGTTGTGGCGGTTCAGCTCTGCCAGCACCTCGAGCCCGCGCTCGATCGCCCGGACATGCCTGTAGCTCCCCATTCCATGCTCCTCCCGGTCCGCTTCTTAGCGGGATCGGCAGGGCTGTGCACCACGCGCACGGGACGCGTCGACGTTCTTGTCCGAGCGGGAGCGCAGGCCCAGGCTCGGGGAAAGACCAGGGAGGAAAGGTGTTGGGAGACGCTGGGCAGGGAGGCGGATACAGCTCGATCTGGGCCGAGCTCATGGGCGTCCCGTTTCGGCAGGGCTGGATCGACGCCGGCGGCGTCCGCACCAGGTTCCTCCAAAGCGGCGAACCGCACCTCCCCGCGCTGATCCTGCTGCACGGGACGGGAGGTCATGCGGAAGCGTATGTCCGCAACCTCCGCGCCCACGGAGAGCATTTCAACACGATCGCGATCGACATGGTCGGGAACGGGCTCAGCGACAAGCCCGACGTGCCGCTGGAGATCCCGGTCTATGTCGACCACCTCCGAGCCGTCCTCGATGCGTTCGGCATCGAAAAGGCCTCTTTCTCGGGCGAGTCGCTCGGCGGGTGGGTCGCGGCACGCTTCGCTCTGGCCGAAAAGGGACGGGTCGAGCGCCTCGTCCTGAACACCACGGGCGGCAACACGGCCTTTCCCGACGTGATGGAGCGGATCAAGACGCTCTCCATGGCCTCCGTCGAGGACCCAAGCTGGGAGCGGATCAGAAAGCGGCTCGAATTCCTGATGGCGGATCCCTCCCACGTATCCGACGACCTCGTCGCAACGCGGCAGGCCATCTACGCCGCCCCCGGCATGGTCGAAGCCATGCGGCGCACGCTCGTTCTGCAGGAGATGGAGATCCGCCGCCGCAACATGCTGTCCCCCAGCGAATGGGCAGCCATCCGGGCGCCGACCTTGGTGCTCTGGACCTCGCACGATCCGACTGCCGACGTCTCGGAGGGGCGGAAGATCGCCGAGATGATCCCGGGCGCTCGGTTCCATGTGATGGACCGGTGCGGGCACTGGCCGCAATACGAGGACGCAGAGACGTTCAACCGCCTGCATCTCGACTTTCTGCGCGGGCTCTCGTGAGCGCGTGCCGTCCCCTACCTAGCGAGACGGAGATCATCATCGTCGGCGCCGGGCCGGTCGGGCTCACGCTGGCCAACGCGCTCGGGCTCGCCGGGATCTCCGTGCTGCTGTTGGAGGAGCGCGAGGGGATCATCGATTACCCGCGCGGCGTCGGGATGGACGACGAGTGCCTGCGATCCTTCCAGAGTCTTGGCTTGATCGACAAGGTGTTGCCGCACACCACGCCCAATCAGTGGCTCCGCTTCTTGACCGCCCGCGGGCGGGTCTTCGCCTCGGTCGAGCCCCGGACGGACGTGTTCGGCTGGCCCCGCAGGAACGCGTTCATCCAGCCTCTCGTCGACAAGGTCCTCTTGGAGGGCCTGGAGCGCTGCCCTTCGGTGCAGGTTCGGTTTGGAGCGGCGTTCTTCGGCTACCGTGAGGACGGGAACGGCATCAAGGTTGCGGTCCGCGAGGGCACGAGCGAGCGCCATATCGCGGCGCGGTTCCTTGTGGGCTGCGACGGGGGCCGGAGCTCGGTCCGCAAGGCTGCCGGGATCGACTTCGAGGGCAAGACGGAATCGACGCGGTGGCTCGTCGTGGACGTCGCCAACGACCCGGTCGGCACGCCCAACGCCGTCCTGATCTGCGACCCAAAGCGGCCGACGGTGTCGATTGCACTGCCGCATGGTGTCAGGCGCTTCGAGTTCATGGTTTTCGACGGCGAATCCGAGGAAGAGATGACCCGTCCGGATGCGATCCGCCGCCTGCTTGCGGGCATGACGGCACGGCCGGAGCGCGTCGACGTGATCAGGGCGCGCGTCTACATGCACCATGCCCGTCTCGCAGCGAGCTTCCGGGCCGGTCGCGTGCTCCTCGCAGGGGACGCCGCCCACCTCATGCCCGTGTGGCAGGGCCAGGGCTATAACAGCGGCATCCGGGACGCGACCAATCTCGGCTGGAAGCTGGCCGCGGTGCTACAGGGCTGGGCCGGCGACGCCCTCCTGGACACCTACGAGGCCGAACGGCGCGCGCATGCGGCGGCCATGATCGCAATCTCCGTCACGGCGGGCCGCATCTTCTCGCCCGTGAACCCGATCCTTGCCGCGCTGCGGGACGTCATGAGCCTTGGGCTCAATTTCGTGCCGCCCGCCAAGCGCTACATCATGGAGATGCGCTTCAAGCCGATGCCGCGCTACACCGCCGGCATCGTGCTTCCAGAGACGGAGGCCGCCGGGCGGAAAGAACGCGCGAAGGTCGTCGGCCGGCTCTTCCCGCAGCCCGCCGTCACTATCGCGCGGCGCGGCACCGCGAAGCTGGACGAGGCCCTCGGGACGGGCTTCGCGGTCCTGGCCTGGGGCGATGATCCTGCCCGCTACATGGACGCATCCAACCGGGCTTTCTGGAGACGGATTGGCGCGCGCTTTCTTTGTGCCGTGCCGGCCACCCAGGTCGACGCGGCACGCGAGCGGCTTCCTGGAACGGAGATCGTCGGCGATCCGACCGGACGGCTCAAGGACTGGTTCGGCGATGCCGGCCGTTCCGTCGTGTTTCTCCGCCCCGACCGCTTCGTGGCGGCCGTGAGCGACCCGCAAAGCACGGACGTGGTCACGCAAGCCCTCGCGGCGCGGCTCGCCGCGAAAATCGAACAGAAGGAGGAGGCCGATGACGCTCCTGGTTCAATGCATGTCGCATACGCCGCTGATGGACCTCAACCCGCCCCGGCCTGAGGTCGATGCGGAGGCCCGTGCAGCGGTCGCGGCCGCCCGCGCGAGGGTCGAGAGCTACGATCCGGACTTGGTGCTGCTCTTCGCGCCGGATCACTTCAACGGTTTCTTCCACGACATCATGCCGCCCTTCTGCATCGGCGCCGCAGCGGAAGCGATCGGGGATTACGGGACGGCGGCCGGCCCGCTCGCCGTGGACAAAGACGCCGCTCTGGCGATCTCGGGTGAACTTCTGAAACGCGACGTCGACGTGTCCGTCTCCTATCGGATGCAGGTCGACCACGGCTTCTCGCAGCCGCTCGACATGCTGACTGGCTCACTCACCCGGTACCCGGTCGTGCCGATCTTCATCAACGCAGTGGGCGTGCCGCGCCCGACGAGCCGGCGCACGCGGCTGTTCGGGGAAGCCATCGGCCACATCCTCCGCGAGAGCATGCCGGAGCGCCGCATCCTCGCTATCGCCTCCGGCGGGCTGTCGCACGACCCGCCTGTGCCTTCTATCGTGACCGCCCCGCCGGAGATCGCCGAGCGGCTCATCAACGGCCGCAATCCGCCGCGCGAGGCGAGGAAGCTCCGTGAGGACCGAACCGTGCAGGCGGCCCGTGATTTTGCGGACGGGAGCCCGACGGGCGGCGGCGCCCTCCACCCGCTGGATCCCGAATGGGATCACATGCTCATCGACATCTTCTCATCAGGCAGGCTGTCCCAGGTGGACAGTTTCGAGGACGAGTGGATCACCGCCAAGGGCGGACGCGGAGGACACGAGGTTCGCACCTGGATCGCAGCGCTCGCCTGCCTGGCGGCATATGGGCCGTACAATGCCGAGCTCGACTACTATCGAGCCGTACCAGAATGGATCGCCGGGTTCTCGCTTATGCACGGGCAGGCGTGACCCGCCCGGTCGCAGCAAGGACCTGCAGTGCGGCTTCGCTCTCGTGCTCAGGAGCAGGTGAGCGGACGTGCGCGGGACACCCGGCGGATTGCCGCGTCAGGCGAGGATGCGGACCGCGCATTGGATGCCTGGAGTCGCCGTAATTCCGTGGAGAGAGCCGGGCTTGGGCCGGCACTCGGACGTCACTTCCATTTCGCTGCCCTCAAGGGAGTTGGAGACCTCCATCCGGGTTTCTGCCTGCGAGGCAAAGTGGCGGCGTGCGAGGTGCGCGCGTTCGGAAATGGCAAAGAAGCTGCCGGGCCTCCCGATTCACCGCGGGTACTGTGTGCTTCGCGATCGGTCGGCAATCGGCGGGGGGCTTCAAACCTCCACTCCGGTTACCGGTATGCCGCCGGACGAAGGCCGCTGCGGTGGCTGGCTTGCCCTCGTCTGTACGCCGGAGGCGATCCTGGTACTCGCTCAGGGCTGTTTCGAATGGGCGCTGCTACGCGGAGATCCGGTATGGTGCTGCGGCAGCTCAGAGTGAGCGCAGCTGCCCACCGCCGAGCCTGAACCGCCTCCTGCCGTTGCGAGGGTCAACACGCCGGCGCCGACAGGTTAGCCGCCATATGTCTGTGCAGGGTTGTGGTTGATCTTCGCAGAGCCAGAGATGTCCAGAGATGGCTTATGCGACGCTCAGTCGACTTTTGCAAATGTGGACCGGCTAAGCTGCTGAAGTCGCTGGCGCGCCTAACGGGACTCGAACCCGTGTTTTCGCCGTGAAAGTGCAACGGACAAGAGCTTTCTGATCAGGAGCCGGTCTCCACTCACATCCAGCACCATCCTTCTAAGTCATTGATCCATTGAAATTCATAGGCCGCAACAAGCCTCGCGCGAGCGGTTCCAGGCTGGAGATAGCGGTCCGAAGCGAGATTGCCGTTCCCGCCTTTCACGCCACGTCTTGCGAGCAAGTAACTTGGCGGACCGATCTCTCCATTCGCTCAAGGTTGAGGACCTGATTAGCTGGCGAGATGCCCTGCCCGACACGCTAGGCCCCCGGGCACGGGGCGCCGTCTGATCACTGATCTCCAGGCTGCCCGTTCGGCACGCCGCACGCCATCTCAGCTCCCGCTCAGCTTCGGATCACGCGGGCGCGCCAGCCGCATTACGACCGGACAATCTTGTTCGGAGCGGCGCGCTCGCGCCGGTCTTGCTTGTGGGCGGCCGGGTCGTCTCGGGCGCTCTGTAGCCCTCTGGAGGTCAGAAGCTCCGCATCGCGGCCAGGACCTTGGATCGGAATGCCTGCAGCCGAGACTCGTCGCGATGGAGGTCGTAGAGGCCGAAGTAGCGGACCTCCGCACGGGGCGCGATGAACCACCGAAGATAACGCGTAACGAGCCGTCGAGGCGGATCACCGATCCACCAGGCATCCAGTCGCGGGCGGCCATAGGATGTGACCGCCACCAGCTTTCGGATCTGCCTGAGGTTCGGATGCATCCGGCCATCCGGGCCAAGCACAAAGGACACCCCTGGAATCATGACCCGGTCCATGAACCCCTTCAGGATCGCTGGCGGCCCGAAGCACCAGACTGGGAAACAGAGCACGAGCGCCTCGGCAGCGAAGAGGCGCTCGATATAGGCTTCGACGCCCTGGCGGTTCTGGGCCGGATCAAAGTAGCGCTCCCGATCCTCTGCGGTGAGGACCGGCACAAACCCTTCGGCGTACAGGTCGCAGGAATCGACCGCGTGACCTGCCTGTTCGAGCGCCCGAGCAATCTCCCGGTACAGCGTCCCGTGAAAGCTGTCTTTTAGCGGATGAGCGAAGACGATCAGCACGCGCACCGGAAGGACTGCCCTTTCGGAGGAAGCTCCGGACCTGAACAAGCGACGGTTTCGACGGCGACGCAAGCCAGGTGTGCGATTTGCATCCAATTAGGACGTTGTTGCATCCATTTTGATCGTTACAGTCCCAGGCGCCGTGCCTACACCACGTGCTTCCGCTGAGGAGCCCGCCTGCATGGGTGACAGCGACACAGCAGCTGCTGGCCCAAGACCTCGGATCGCTTGGGGCTACACGAGGACACATGATGCGCCGCTTCGAAGGATTGTTGGGCAAGGTTCTGCTCGCGGGAGCAATCAGTGCAGTACCGGTCGCCGGCCATGCTCAGGCTCCGGGGGTGGCAGAGAGCGAGATCACGATCGGTGCCCTGGGAGCGCTGACCGGCGCAACATCGTTCATGGGCGGTCCCGGACGGGACGGTCTTCAGCTGGGCATCGATCAGATCAATGCCGCCGGAGGCGTGAACGGACGCAAGCTGAAGCTCGTCTACGAGCACGCCTTCACGCCCGCCGAGAGCGTGGCCGCGGCCAAGAAGCTCGTGGAATCCGACAAGGTTTTCGCCCTCATCCTGGCCTCGGGATCGACGGGCGCGGCGGCGGCGGCTGACTACGTTCGGGAAACCGGCGTTCCGACCTACAACCTGTTCGGGGCGACGCCGATCATCCGGACGCCCTTCGCAAAGAATATCTTCCATGGCGCGATGCCCGACGCGCCGACATCGGCCCAGGCCCTCATCGACCGCGTGTACCAGGCGAAGCCGGACGCCAAGAAGATCGGCCTCCTGGTCGGCACATACGCCTTTCCCCAATCCAACAAGGCGGCCCTCCTGCCGCTCCTCGAGAAGCGCGGCGTGACGCCGGTGATCGCGGAATTCGACCAGGACTCGCGCGATTTCACCTCGCAGCTGATTAGCATGGCGCGCCAGCGGGTCGACGCGGTGATCGTGCTCGGTTCATTCTCCGAAGCGGGCTTCGCCTACAAGCAGGCGCCAGAGAAGGGCCTACCAAACGCCGTGTGGGTCCTCGACGGCTCCGCGGTCAACGACGCCATCGTGCCGATCATCGGAGACAAGAACCCCCAGAACGTCTGGGGCTATTCCAACATGCCGGCCTTCCCCTTCCAGGATCATCCGGAGGCCGTGAAGTTCCGGCAGGCCTGGATCGCCCGCTACGGGCAGCCGCCGCAGGGTCGCCCGAACACCTATGACATGGTGGCCTATGGCGGCGCCTACGTACTCGCCAAGGCTCTCAAGGAGGCCGGCGACGACCTGACCTGGCCCGGGCTGATCGCAGCCTGGAGCAAGCTGAAAGACGCAAAGCCGTCCGACCTCGGCGGCTCGGACGTGATCTTCCCCGAAAGCTTCTCCGAGACCGACCACCAGGGCAACCGCGCGCTCGGGCGAGCCACGGTCAAGGGCGGCCTCTGGCAGACCGTTGGGCCGTGACGGGAAGAACCGCTGGGCTGAGATAATCCTGTGACCGAGCTCATCATGGTGCTGCTGGGTGGCCTCAAGTTCGGGGCCATCTATGCTCTCGCGGCGATCGGGATCGTGGTCATCCACAAGGCGACCCGGACCGTGAACTTCGCGCATGGCGGCCTCGTCATGCTGGGCGCGTTCGCGACCTACGTCATCGTCGTAGACTGGAGCTGGCCCTACTGGAGCGCCTACCTCCTGGTGCCGCTCCTCATCGGGGCGCTTTCGGCCGGACTGGAACTGTCGATCCTGCGGCCGCTCCGGCGAGCGGATCTCTTCACCGTCGTCCTGGGCACGATCTTCCTCGGGACCGCGCTCTCCGAAGCCTTCCGCCTCGCCTACAACACCGAGCTGCTGGCCGTCCCGGCGGCGATCGGCGGCGCGCCGATCTTCATCGAGATCGGCGACGACGCAGCCATCATTACGATCGAGCAGCTCTGGGTCACGGGCGGAGCCCTCGCTGTCGGCCTAATCGGGTTGTTCGTGTTCCGCTACTCGACCCTCGGGCGTTCGATGCGCGCCATGGCGGCGAACATTCGCGGCGCGCAGCTCTGCGGCTATTCCGTCGAGCGGGTTTACGCGACGGCCTGGTTCCTGGGGGGCGCCCTCGCGGGGCTGGCCGGCGTGTTCGCGGCACCGAGCCGGGGCGTATCGCCGGAACTCGCAGTGTCCATCATCTCGGCCGCCTTCGTAGCCGCCGTGATCGGGGGCTTTGACTCCCTCGCCGGCGCGCTGATCGGCGGCCTGCTTCTTGGCGTCGTCGAGACGCTCTCGGCGGCATACGTGTCCAGCGCGGCGAAGAGCGCCGTCAGCTTCGTCCTCTTGTTCCTGGTTCTCTTGTGGCGTCCCGAGGGCCTGTTCCCGGAAGCGAAGCGCCGTCATGTCTGACGCTCGCCGCCTGTTCGGCATCCTCTCGCCGCTGCTCGCGCCGGTAGCCCTGTTCCTGTGGGGCTGGGCGGCAGGCGATTACTGGCGTTTCGTGCTGGCGCTTGTCGCCGGCGCGATGGTCATCGGCGCCGCCCTCACCATGCTCGTCGGCTTCGCCCGATGCATCACGCTGGCGACTGGCGCCATGATGGGCATCGGCGCCTATTCTTCCACGCTGCTGGTCCTGAAGATCGGCCTGCCCTTCCCGCTGGCCGTGGCCGCGGCAGGCCTTCTCGGCGGCCTCGGAGGCCTCCTCCTCGCTCTCCCGGGCGTGCGCTTCCGGAGCCACAACCTCGCCATGGTGACCCTGGTCTTCCAGGCAGTCGTGATCATCCTGATCCGCGAGATGAAGGGCCTGACCGGAGGTGCCGAAGGCCTCAACGTCCCCACTCCCGTGATCTTCGGCCAGACGATCACGTCCGATCTCGTCTATCTCGCCGTCGCGTCCGTCTTCGCGGTCTTGGCCCTGCTGCCCCTGTCGGTCCTGCTCGACGGCGCCTACGGCCGCAACCTGCGCGCCCTGGCGACGAACGAGGTGGCGGCGCGCGCATTCGGCATGCGCATCGAGCGCTACCTGATCGCAGCCTTCGTCGTCTCCTCGGCCGCGATCGCCATGGCGGCAGCCATCGCGGCGCCCCGCTTCCGCATCATCGACCCGGATTCGTTCGGGCTGCACACCTCCATCGTGAGCCTCGCCTATCCGGTGATCGGCGGCATGTCGTCGATTTGGGGCGGGATCCTCGGCGGCGGCCTGATGAGGCTCCTGCCCGAGCTCCTCCGCCCGATCGCCGACTACATCGAGCTGATCCTCGCCGGGATCGTGATCCTGACGGTGATGTTCTTCCGCGGCGGGCTCACCGAGATCGGCGACCGGCTCCGGCGGACGCAAAAGTCCGGGCAGACGGTGCGCGCCCACCAGAAGCCGGGGATCGAGCCGGTCGCGCTTGCCCGCATCGCTCCGACCCGAGCGGCCGGCGCCCAGGAGGCCTACGCCCTCGTCGCCGAGCACATCGTGAAGCGCTACGGCGCGCTCGCCGCCGTGGACGACGTGAGCCTGTCGATCCGGGCCGGCACGTTGCACGGCATCATGGGCCCGAACGGCGCCGGCAAGACCACCTTCTTCAACGCCGTGACCGGCTTCATCCCGCCCGACGAGGGCCGGGTCCAGCTCTTCGGCCGGGACGCGAAGCCCGGCCGGGTCGAGGAGAGGATCGCACTCGGCATCACGCGCACCTTCCAGCATGTCGCGATCTTCCCGGGCCTCAGCTGCCGCGACAACGTCATCGCCGGCCTCGGCCGGAACGGCGTGCGCCAGTCCTTCCGCCGCAGCGTCGACCGGGCGCTCTGGAACGCCGCCGCCCGCAAGGAGCACGACGCCGCCTCCTGGGCGCTGGAGGCCGTCGGGCTCGGTGCCCTGGCGGCCACGCGCGCCGATCAGCTCTCGCTCGGCAACCAGCGGCGGCTCGAGATCGCCCGGGCTATCGTCTCCCGCCCCCGGCTGATCCTGCTCGACGAGCCCGTTTCGGGCGTCAGCCATGGCGAGGTCGAGCAGATCGTGGCGCTCCTGAAACGCCTGAACGCCGAACTCGGCGCGACCATGCTGATCGTCGAGCACAATATCGGCTTCCTGACAGCGCTCTGCGACCGCATCTCCGTCATGGCCTCCGGCCGCATCATCGCAGACGGGCTGCCGGACGAGGTCGTCGCTCGCAAGGATGTGCGCCAGATCTACTTCGGCGAGATTGAGGAGGCGGCCTGATGCTCCAGGTCTCAGGCCTGAAGGTCGCGTACGGCGCGGTCGAGGCGGTCCATGGTGTCGACCTTACGGTCGGCGCGGGCCAGTCGCTCGCGCTGCTTGGGGCGAACGGGGCCGGGAAGACCTCGACCGTCGAGGCGATCGCAGGGCTCCTGCCGACGGCCGGCGGGAGGGTCATGTTCGAGGGTTCCGACATCACCGGCAGGCCGGCCAGCGAGATCGTTCGGCGCGGGCTTGCCCTGGTGCCGCAATGGCGCGAGTTGTTCCCGGCCTTCACGGTCGAGGAAACCCTGAAGGCCGCCGCCTCCGCCCCGCGAGGCCGCTCGCCACTGCCGCTCGATCAGGTTTACGACCTCTTTCCGAAGCTCGCCGAGAGGCGGCAGCAGCTCGCCGGCTCGCTCTCCGGCGGGGAGCAGCAGATGCTGGCGATCGGGCGAGCTCTCGTCACCAATCCCAAGATCATCCTTCTCGACGAGCCTTCGGCGGGGCTTGCCGTCGGAATCGTCCGGTCGCTGATCGGGATTGTCCAGCGTATCTGCCAGGCGGGCGTCGGCATTCTGCTGGTCGAGCAGAACCTCGAGATCGCGGAAGCCGTCGCGACGGACTGCGTCGTGCTCTCGACAGGCCGTGCGGTCTGGACCGGCGCCATGAGCGACGCGGCTGGCCGCGCCGCGATCCACGACGCGTATTTCGGCTGACTGACCCTCCCCTCCCAGGTAGCCATGACAGAGCTCGCGTTCGACTATCTCCTTGCTGCGCCGGGCCGTGACGCGGCCTTGTGCGGCGCCAAGGTCTCGCTCGCCGAAGGAATGATCGCGAGCGTTTCGGCGCACCATGAGGACGCCGGAATCGGCCTCATCGCCATGCCGGCTCTTTGCGACGCGCACGACCACGTTCGCGGCCTGCATCACCTCGCCTTTGGGGCGCGCGACCAGAACTTCGAGATCTGGCGCGCTGCCCTCTACGCGCAGCCGCCGATCGACCCGTACCTCAACGCTGCGCTCGCCTTCGGCCGTCTCGCCCAGGCGGGGGTCGGGACGGTGATGCACGTCTACTCGTCCATCAAGGTCGAACGGCTCGCCCAGGATGCGGAGGCGATCGCCCGCGCGGCACGTGACGTGGGGATCAGGCTCGGCTTCGTGGTGCCTCTGCGCGACCAGCAGACCATCGGCTACGGGCCGGACGAGGAGATGCTGGCCCTGCATGACGCGCAGGACCGGGAGTTCATCCGGCAGACCTGGCTCTACCCGTTCCCATCGCCCGCCACTTACATGGACCTCGTCTCCGACATAGCCCGGCGGATCGAGGGCCCGACGATCACCGTGCAGTACGGCCCGAACTCGCCGCAGGCCTGTTCCGACGAGCTTCTGTCGGCGATCGCGGAGGCATCCGAGCAGGATGGCCGGCGGATCACGACCCACCTGCTGGAGACCTCGATCCAGCGGCAATGGGCCGACTCCGTCTATCCGAACGGCTTCGTCCGCCACCTTGCCGACCTTGGCATCATCTGTCCCCGGTTCACGGGCGCGCATGGCGTCTGGCTCAGGCCCGAGGACATCGGGATCATGGCGGAGCGGGAAGCTCAGATCGCCGTGAATGCGAGCTCGAACCTGCGGCTCCGATCCGGCATCGCTCCCGTTCCGGACTACATCCGGCAGGGAATGCCCTTCTCCTTCGGCGTGGATTCCTTCTCGATCGACGACGACGAGGACGCCCTGCGGGAGATGCGGGTGGCGAACTGGCTGTTCTCGCCCCACGACACGGACGCGCCGCTCACGGCCGAGTTGCTGTTCCAGGGCTGGCACCGGAACGGGTTCCGGGCAGTGACCGGCCAGGATGGCTACGGCGAGGTCGCACCGGGTGCTCCCGCCGACCTCGTCGTCCTCGACTACGACGCCATGACGTTCGACGTCATCGACGGCATGGTCGACCCGCTCGAGGTCCTCCTCACGCGTGCCTGCGCGCGCCATGTCCGCAGCGTCTATGTCGCGGGGCGCGAGATCGTGTGCGACGGCAAGGTGACGGGCGTGGATCTGCCGGCGATCGAGCGCGAGGTCGTGGCGCAGGCGCGCGCAAACGGGAAGCGCATGCGTGAGCTGAAGCCGGTCTTGGAACGCTCGCAGGCGACGCTGAAGCGCTTCTACGGCGAAGGGCTGCACCGACGCGGCACGCCGGCGCCGTAAGCCTCGGCTACCCTCGAGCGTTCCGGATTGCGGCCCAGACCTTCGCGGGTGTGAGCGGCGGGTCGATGTTGAGGACGCCGAGCGGCCAGAGCGCGTCCAGCACGGCGTTCACGAAGGCCGGGGTTGCCCCGGTCGTGGCCGCCTCTCCGACGCCGCGAACGCCGAGCGGGTTGTCTCGCGCGGGCGTCTCGGTGAGCCGAGTCGCGATGTCGGGCAGGTCGCTCGCCCGCGGCAGCGCATAGTCGGTGAAGCTGCCCGACAGCAGCTGGCCGCTTTCCGGGTCATAGACGATGCCTTCGAGCC
>JAFAEL010000116.1 GCA_023423995.1 Pseudomonadota bacterium
CCTTCACGAGCTCGACGAACTTGTTGACGGCGTCGAACTCGGGTCCCGGCGGGGACGTGTGAAGTGCGAAGCTGATATCGACCGCGCGCGCTGCAGTCGACGCCACGAGCATGCCCAGCGCCAGAATTGGCGCTGCGAGCTTCAATCTCATCATGTCCTGTCCTCCCGGTTTGTTTGTTGTCGTCAGTCTTGTTTGCGGGGTTAAGTCCCCGCTGCTCTTGTAATTGCTTCCTTGACGGCTTGGCCTGGGCAAAGCCCGAGCAGGCGCGCCGCGTTGCCGGTCTCGCTGATCACTCCCTCCTCCCAGGCGTCGAGGGCATCGCCGATCCGGGCGCTGTCGTGCCCGATCGTGGCAGCTGCGATCCCCCGTTCGTCCAACATCGAGAGGCTGGCCCTGCCTGCTCCGTTCTTGCCGCCGCCGGCATCGTTGAAGAGCACCAGCCGCGGCGGGTAGAGGCTTGCGAAGGCGCCGGAGATCAGGCCGCCATGCGAGCCGCAGACGACGAGCGTTCCCGCGTCCTGTGGTCCGATCAGAGAGATGGAATCCATGAGCACCACGCGACGCCCCCCAAGGGTGGCGACAGTCTCGTTTCTCATGGAGCCCCTCCGAACACTCGGCGGACCGCTTCCCGGACAGGTTCTCCGATGCGGAAGCCGGACCCGTCGGCCAGCCGGTTGAGTGCCGAGATCACGCCATAGTCCCAGGTCTCCCTGCCGTTGCCGATCAGCGCGCTGTCATGGGAGACCGTCCCGGCAAGGATCCCGCGTGCCTCGAGGTATGCGAGGGCGGCGGTGCCGGCCCTGTCCTTTCCGATGCCTGCATCATTGAAGAACACGGCGCGGATGGGTGCCTTGGCGGCGTATTCCCCGGAGCTGATCCCACCATGCGAACCGGTCATCACCACTGCTCCGGCATCCTCCGGGCGCAGATGAGCGATCGTGTCGACCACCAGCACCGGGGTGCCGCGAACGGTGTCGATAGTTTCCCGGACCATTACGAACTCGGTCGCGTCGATCACGGCTCGGATTCCCCCGAGAGGCCCGACATCTCCGCCATCAGCAGAGCCAGCGAGGAGTTGTCGAGATCGGCCCGCCCCGTGTTCGCGAGCACCCCATAGAGTTGCTGGATCAATGCCGTCGCAGGCAGGGCGGCGCCGGTGACGCTACCGTTCTCCAGCGCAAGCTTCAGATCCTTGCGCTGGAGCGTCACGCGAAAGCCTGCGGCGTAGTTGCCGTCGAGCACGCGCTGGCCGTGAAGGTCGAGCGCCCTGCTCTGAGCGAAGCCGCCAAGCAGAGCAGTCCTGACCTTTCCCGGATCGACGCCGTTCTTTCGCGCCAATGTGAGCGCCTCGGCGACGGCCTGGATGTTGATCGCAACCGCGACCTGGTTGCAGACCTTGCAAACTTGGCCCGCACCAGGCCCGCCGATATGGCTGATGGTCTTGCCCATCGCCTCCAGCACAGGTCGACAGCGCTCCAGGATCTCCGCATCGCCTCCGACCATGATCGAAAGTGTGCCAGCCTCGGCGCCCTGGTAGCCGCCGCTGACGGGAGCATCGAGCATCGCAACGGCTTTTGCTGCGAGCGAAGATTGCATCGCCACGGCAGCAGTGGGTGAGATCGAGCTCATGTCGATCAGCACGCTGCCCGGCCGCATCGCGGCGGCGAGCCCGCCTTCGCCAAGCACGACGGCCTCCACGTCCGGCGTGTCCGGCAGCATCGTGATGACGAGGTCTGCCTCCGCGGTCCCGGCGATCGAACCGGCATCGCGCGCACCGGAGGCAACCAACTCGGTCACCGCCTCGCGGTTGAGGTCGTGAACCAGGAGCGCAAATCCGGCCCTGTTCAGATTGAGCGCCATGCGCCGGCCCATCACGCCCAGCCCGATGAAGCCGACCGTCGTAGAGCCTGGAGAGAACGTGCTCACTGCGCCGCTCCTCCTTAGTGTGTCTTGCAGTGCAGCCCGCCATCGACGCAGAGGTCGATGCCGGTGATGTACTTGGACTCGTCCGATGCGAGGAAAAGCGCCGCATAGGCGATATCCCACCCCTCGCCCATGCGCTTCATCGGGGTGACCTCGGCGCGTTTGCGCTGCATCTCGGTGAAGTCGGTGTAATGCGCCTTCATCGCCTCGTAGATGTGCGGGGTGTCCATAAGGCCGGGAAGAACCGTATTCGCCCGGATGCCTTTGTCCGCATATTGCAGAGCGATCGCGCGCGTGAAGTTATTCACCGCGGCCTTCGAGGCATAATAAGAGATGTAGTTGAAGTGCATCCACCGGATCGAGGCCAACGAGGAGATGTTGACGATCGCTCCCTTTCGTTGCTCCTCCATGATCGGCAGCACGCACTTGCAGGTGAGGAACATCGACTTCAGATTGACGTCCATCACCTTGTCCCACTGCTCCTCAGTGGTCTCGACAGGGCCGCCTTCGATGTTCATGCCGACGTTGTTGTGGAGAACGTCGATCCGCCCCCAGCGGCCCTTCACGTCCGCGACGACCTCGCGAATACGGGCGAGCTTGGTTACGTCGGCTTGCAGCGCAACGGCCTCACCGCCCTCCTCGCCGATGATGCGAGCGGTGCTTCGGGCGGCCTCCTCGTTGAGGTCGACGCAAGCAACCTTGGCGCCTTCCCGACCGTAGAGCACGGCGGAGGCCTTGCCGTTTCCCCAGCCCTCGCCAACGGAACCCGCACCAAATACCAGCGCTACCTTGTCTTTCAGGCGCTCAGCCATCGTCGCTCTATCTCCAGAGGGAAGCCGTCATCGGACGTGTCGTTGGAAGGTCTCGACCGCGCGGGCCAATTCGGGCAGATCCCGCGCCGCAGCGGCGAGCGGCAGGCCCGCACGGGCTGCCTCCCAGGCACCCCTCAGCGCCCGCGTCCCGGCCGCGATCCCATCGGGGTGGCCGACGATGCCACCTCCACAAGCATGGATGAGTTCGCTGGTGCCCAACGCCGCGTAGGTATCGTGCACCTGCAGGACCGTCTGCGCGCTGGAAAGAACCGGCATGATGCGCGGATCGCCTTCGCGGATGGGCGTGAGGCAGGCGCGTGCCGAGGCGAGTACCGATTCGTCGCTTTCCGCGAACTTGTTGCGAAGGCCATTCACATGGATGTGGTCTACCCCGGCGAGCCGGTGGAGCATCTGGTATACGCTGAAATCGAAGCCCAGCATGGGCGCGCGCGAGAACAGCGCCCATCCATTCCGGTGCCCGTGGATGAAGAGCGGGAATTCTTTCCGCAACGCCAAGACGGCCGGCGTGCCGACCCAGTTCAGGCTCAGCATGGCGCAATCGCCGCCAGCCTTGAGGATGGCTTCTGCGCCGCGGCGCATGCGGTCGAGATCGCCCGTGATGTTGAAGGCGTACATGATGCGCCGGCCGGTCGCATCCGCATGACGCTCGACCGCTGCCATCACGGCCGCGATGCGTGCCTCGAGGGGCGCATAGAGCGGATCGGCAGACAGTTCGTCGTCCTTCACGAAATCGATGCCGCCTTCCGCGAAGGCGGCGACCGCGGCCGCTGTTTCCTCCGGCAGGAGGCCGATGCTCGGCTTCACGATCGTGCCGATCGCCGGCAGGCCATCGAGTTTCAGCCGCTCGCAGGTGCCGACGACACCGAAGCGCGGGCCCGGGAAGGCTTCCACGAATGCCGGCGGCAGACGGATGTCGAGGAGGCGGATCCCGGAGAGTTCGCTGAGTTCCCCGAGGTTGCCGCAGACCGTCGCCATCAGGGTCTGCAGGTCCGGGCCGACGTTCGAATACGGCCAGGCGATCTCGATGCGGGCCTGCGCGTATCGGGCCCGCCCGGTCACGCGCGTTCCGGGCAGGCTTGGTATTGCCACTTCCGTCAGCCGCTCGATCCGCTCGACCCGCGCCGCCGCCCGCCGTCCGACCGCGTCGGTCTCCGCGGCGAGCTTCAGGAAGGTGCCAGTGGACTGCTCACCTGCGATCGCGGCCGCGGCCTGCTCGACCGGAAACGGCGTCTCGATCAGGTAGCTGGCGCGGATCTCGCCATTTGTATGATGTATGATGTCGGTCACGGCGCCATCACGTCCCCGCCGCTCACGACAAGCGTATGGCCCGTGATGAACGCCGCCCGATCCGACAGGAGGAAAGCGACCGCCTCCGCGATCTCCGCCGCCTGGCCAAACCGCTGGAGCGGGATCGCCTCCATGCGTGCGGGCAGAAGATGCTGGTCGAGCCCGCCGATCATATCGGTCTCGGTCAACCCAGGCGCGACGGCATTGACCCGGATCGACGGAGCCAGCGCCTCGGCGTAGCAGCGCATCATCGCGACGACGCCGGCCTTGGCCGCCGCATAGTCGATCTGACGTTTGCGGGGCCGGAACGCTCCGATCGAACTCAGACACACGATCGCGCCGCCGCCGCTCGCAAGCATGTCGGCCTTGGTCTGCTGGATGCCGACGAAGACGCCTTCGAGGTTGACCCGAAGCGTCTCGCGAAAATCGGCGAGCGTCAGTTCGTCATGGCCGCGCGCCCGCGTGGTGCCCGCATTGGCGACGAAGAGCGTGATCGGCCCAAGCCGCTCGCGGGCGACCTCGACCGCAGCGGAGAAGGCGGGTTCATCGCCGACATCGGCGGGGAAGAGTTCGCAGACCCCACCCGCGGCCGCGACCATCGCCTGGGTCTCGCGTGCCGCCGCATGGTTCGCGGCATAGTTCAACGCGATCCGGGCGCCGCCTGCGGCGAGCCGAAGGCAGCAGGCTCTTCCAATGCCGCGCGCTCCCCCGGTGACGAGGGCGACGCGGCCGGAGAATTCCGGCGCGATCTCGGACATCAGCGTTTCCACCCAGCGGCCCGCTCTTGTGGCAGCCTGCTTCTTTGAGAGGTATGATGTCTTGTCCGATCAGGGTGTCAAGACAATACTCACCCGGACGGTGAGAGCGTCGTGTTCGAAGGAGCGCCGAGTGAACGGTTCCGACAAGACGGGCGGTAGCGGGCGCAAGCCTCGAAGCCGGCTCGAGACCGTGCTCGATCACATCAAGGCGCAAATCGCGGGAGGCCGTCTGCGTCCCGGGGATCAGCTTCCGCCCGAGAACGATCTCGCCCGGGAACTCGGCCTCAGCCGGACCCCGGTGCGTGAGGCGGTCAAGGTTTTGGCAGCCGTCGGCATCCTCGACGTGCGGCACGGGCGCGGGACCTTCGTCACCGACGGCGCACATGCCTCGCTCGGCCAGCTCCTCCTATTCGAAACCTATCTCACGGACACGACGCCCCAGAAGCTCATGGAGGTGCGCCGGATTTTCGAGCGGAGTTGCGCCGAGCTCGCCGCACAGCGCCGTACCGAGGAGGATCTGGCCGAGATGCGCGCCTGCATCGAACGGCTGCGGCCGCTCGTTGCAGCCGACCCGCCAGATTACGACGCGACGGTGGAAGCCGATCTCGCCTTCCACCGCGCGATCTACAAGGCGTCGAAGAACGAACTCGTCGCGACGCTCGCGAACTTCGTCAGCAACATGGTGTCGGGCTGGCTGCGCCACTCGCATGCCAATGGCGGTCTCGCCGACACGATACGCCTGCACGAGGTCATGTACACAATGATCGAGGGACGGAATTCGGCCGCTGCTCGCGAATGCTACGGAGCGGACGAGAACATGGAGTATTTCCGTCGCGTCCTCGAACAGGCGCCGCAGCACGATAGACCGGGAAAGACACCATGAACGGCCCCGCCGTCAGCTTCTATGGCGACGACTTCACCGGGGCCGCGGAGAACCTGGCGCAGTTCCACGCGCACGGGCTGCGCAGTCGGCTCTATTTCGAACCTGCCGATCCCGCTCGCGTCCTGGCGGACGCAGCTACTCTGGATGTCGTCGGCATCGCGGGAGTAGCCCGGTCGCGTCCGCCAGCCGAGATGCGCCCGCTGCTGGCGGAAGCCTTCGCGCTGTTCGGCCGTCTCGGCACTGGTCTCAATCAGTACAAGGTCTGCTCGACCTTCGATTCCGCGCCGGAGCTCGGGAACTTTGCCGTAGCCGTGGAGGAGGCACTCCGCGTCTGGCCCGACGCGCTGCTACCCATGCTTCCCGCGACACCAGATTTCGGGCGCTACACCGCCTTCGCCAACCATTTCTCGCGGCACGGCGGCGAGATCCTGCGGATCGACCGCAATCCAGCGCTGGTCCAGCATCCCTCGACGCCAATGCACGAGGCGGATCTGCGCCGCCACCTGACCGCGCTCGGTCTTCCCCGCGCAGCCACGATCATGCTGCCGGAACTCCGGGAAGATCCGGCATCGTTGGCGGAACTGATCGCAGTCCGCGGCGAGGGAGGTGTTCCTGTTGTTCTCGACACCACCACGAATGACGACCTGACGCGCCTCAGCGCCGCGATCTGGAAGCTGGCCGAGGCCAGGAGCGTCTTCTGCCTTGCGGCCCAGGGCCTGCCGCAAGGCATAGGCGGGGTGCTCGCCGGCAAGCTCGGCCGTCGAGCCTCGCTAGAGATGCGGCCGGCACCGGGTCCGGGCCTCGTCCTTTCGGGCAGTTGCTCGCCCCACACGGCAACGCAACTGGCCGCCGCTGAGGCGGCCAACTGGACGATGATCCGCCTGCCGGTTGAACGCCTCACCGGACCGGACGACACGCAGCGGGCAACCACAGCAATCGCTCCGGACATGATTGCAGCCCTCAGGGCCGGGCACTCGGTTGCCGTCTACACATCGCGGGGCGAGGCTACGGAAACCTTCGATCTCAGCCGCGCACCGGCGATCGGCCACGCCCTCGCTGAGCTCTTTCGCCGAGCGGTACGCGAGGCGGGCATGCGCCGTGTCATCTTTGCGGGAGGCGACAGTTCGAGCTTCGCGATGCGAAGCTGCGGTGCCTACGCACTCGAGATCGCTTCATCGAACGGGCGCCAGGCAAGCCATATCTGCCGGCTGCTCTCGACCGACGAATTGAACGGCGCCGAGGTCATCCTGAAGGGCGGGCAAGCCGGTACCAATCGGTTCTTCCTCGATCCCGCGGGAGGCTGAAGCGACGGCGGAGGCCCGTCCGCCGGCTTGCCGACAGCCGAATGCCTACACCGTCCAACGCGGCCGACCGATACAGCTATAGATTGCGTTCCTCGCCCTGAGTCGATCCGTTTCGGCGCAGAGTTGGCTGGTTCAGCTTCCCTGATCACGAGGACAGACGTTGGTGCGCCAGACACAGCCCCGGCTCGTGCCACTGCATCTCCGCGAGCCTGCCTTCGTGGGAGAGCGTCACATAAGCGGTCCGGAGATCAGGACCGCCAAAGCAGAGTAAGCGCAGCTGCGCAGCCTCGTCCCCGACCTGTTGCTCGAGCACGAGATACTACAGGACCTGGTCCGCCGAACGAACGGAATGGGCGGGTCTGCGCTCCGAAAGGGAGCCTGCGAGACTTGGCACGGAAGCGGGATCAGAGATCCAGGACCAGGCGCTCGCTCGAGCATCCGGAGACGCAGGGCGTCAGAAACTCGCCCCGCTCACTCGCCGGCATGGTGAGGTCCCGGTGCACAGGGGCGCCGTCCAGGTAGCGGGTCCTGCATTCGAGGCACACGCCGCCCTCGCAGGAGGCGTTCAGCTCCACACCGGCCTCACGCAGGGCGGAGAGCATCGTCTGGCCTCGCGGAACCACGATCAACTGCCCGGACCGCGCGAGCTCGACCACATAATCGGGATCCGTCGGCGCATCGGGGTGCACTCCGCCGAACAGCTCGACATGAAGTCGCCCTTCGAGTTCCGGCGGCGCGAGCCGCAAGGCATCTCGGACCATCCCAAGTGGCCCGCAGACATAGACCTGGGCGCCGTCCGGCGCGGAGCGCAGGAGTGCCTCAAGGTCGAGCCGGGCCGATAGCTCGCCCGCGCGGCTGAAATAGTGCTTCACCCGGCCCTGGTCGGCGAGGCGCGACAGCTCTGAACGGAAGGGCGTCTGCTTGGGGCTGCGCGAGCCGTAATGCAGTTCGAAGGCCGCGCCGGCCCGCTCGAGAACCGGAACCATCGAGAGGAACGGCGTAATCCCGATCCCAGCCGCGATCATCAGGTGCCGGGCACCATCTCGCAACGGAAAGTGGTTGCGGGGCAGCGACACGGGGACGATCGACCCGAGAGCGAGTTCCCGGTGAAGCCTGGTCGATCCGCCGCGCCCTGCCTGCTCGCGGCGGATCGCGATCCGGTAGCGGTTCTGCTCCGCAGGATCGCCGAGCAAAGAGTACTGCCGGACGAGACCTCCGCCGGGCGCGTGAACGTCGATATGAGCGCCCGCCGTGAAGGGGGGCAATTCCCAATCGTCCGGATCGGCGAGTTCGTACGCGAGCACTCCGTCGCAGACCGGGGTGATCGAGCGGACAACCGTCGTGACGCGGTGGATCGGCTTCGGGGAAAAAGCGGTCATGCCGGGACGATCTCGTTCCCGACCCGGATGACGCCACCCTGGAGGATGCGGGCGTGCAGTCCGGATCGGTTGAGGAGGAAGGTGAAGATCTCTTGCCCCGTTATCTGCTCGATGTGCCGGCACGGCGTGCTGAGGCGCGTGCCCTCGAGGAGGACCGGGCCGATGCGAAACCGGCGCCCAACGAGGTGGTTCAACGGGACGTCCCGGGTCGTGATGTTGCGGCGGTGCTCGTCCGGTCGGAGGCGCACCTTGTGATCCCGCAACAGAGCATCGAGCGTCTCGGCCTCGAACAGGGTCACCTGGCGACCCTCCTCCGGCCGGTCGGAGTAGAAGCCCTCCCCGACCGAATACCGGTCGCCCTCGATGCCGGTTCCCTCGATGAGGGTCAGGCTATCGGGCGAGCGCATCGGCAGGAATGAGCGGGGGCACAGATGAAGCCCCTCGATGCGACCGGACCAAGTCATGCGCGGCACTCCGGCTTGGGTTGAGGGAGCCCATCCATCCCCACGTAGCCGGGAAGGGCGACGATGCGCTGGATCCACGACAGGACGTTCCGGTAATCGTCGAGTGGAAGCCGGCCCTCCCGGGACAATCCCACATAGGGGAAGCAGGCCAGATCGGCGATGGTGGGCCGCTCGGCAGCGAGCCAGTCCCGGCCCGCAAGCCTCTCATCCAGCAGTCCGAGCACGCGGCGCCCTTTCCGGTCCGCCGTCGCGATGTCGCAGGTTTCGCCGATCAGGTAATGAAGGCGCGCCGCCTGCAGGCTGTTCCCAATCTCGTTGGCGGCGAAAGAGAGCCACTCGGTGATGCGACCGAGTTCCTGCGGATCGGTGGAGATCCATGCGGGCCCGTAGCGGGACGCCAGATAGACCAGGATCGCCTGGCTATCCTGGACGCGGTAATCGCCGTCCTGGAGAACGGGAATCTGCTGCAGCGGGTTCAGGTCGATGAACCATTGCTGGTGATGGACATCCTTGAGAACCTCGACGAAGCGGCTTTCGTACGAAAGGCCCAGCATCGACAGGAGCAGTCGGACCTTGTGGCAGTTCCCCGAGCGGGGGTGATCATACAATGTGATCATTGGGGCTGGCGCCGACGGTTCTTGGTTGTCCATTAGACAACACGATACAGCCGTCCCCGGCCGCTGCCAAGCTGGCGCTCAGGGCGGTGCTGACGATGAGGCGTAGGTGGTGGTTTGGCTAAACTGAGCGAGGATCCGATACTCACGCCCGCCGTCGGCGACGCGCAGGCATTTGGTTCGAACGCCCGCGCGTTGCGTCTGGCCCGCGGCAGAACGCTCGACCAGCTCGCGGACGAGACCGGGCTGAGCAAGGGGCACCTCTCGCGGTTCGAACGCGGCGAGAAGACGCTCTCCATCGCGGCGCTCATGCGGGTCTCGCGCGCGCTCGGCACGACCGTCGCCGCACTGCTCGGCGAAGTGCCGAGCGGCGCGCCCTACCATCTCGTGCGAGCCGGCCAGGCGGTCACGCTCGCAGCGCCCGGCGCGGATGGTGGCTACACCTACCGGGCCCTGAGCCGGGCAGACAGCGGTCCGCTGAGCGCCTTTATCGTGGATCTGGCGGAGCACTCCTCCCGCACGAGCGAGGTGGCGCATCGGGGAGAGGAGGCGTTCCTCGTTCTCTCCGGGCGCGTGACGGTCGACCTCGGCGGTGACGAGGTCGTCATGGAAGCCGGAGACTATCTCCAGTTCTCCGGAGCCATCCGGCACCGGATCCGAAGCGTCGATGGGCCAAGCCGCCTGTTCATCGTCGTGAGCGGCGACTGACCTTTGCCTGATCAGGTCCGGTTGGTGTTGAGGAAGTTCTCGGCGGCACCGTCGTTCACCGAGCTCCAGAGGACTTGCTCGTCGCGGAATTTCTTCCAGGCGGTGTGCACCTTCGCGAAGGCGGGATCCTTGACGGCGATCTCCTGAAGGGAATCGTTGGTCGCCTTCTGGAGCGCCTTCATCACCTCGGCGGGCCAGAACCGGAGCTGAGCGCCGGCACCGATCAGGCGTCGGAGCGCGGCCATGTTGTAGGCATCGTACTTGGCGAGCGTGTCGAGGTAGGCGTCGGCACAGGCGCTCTCGAAGGCCTCCTTGTAGAGCGGCGGGAGCTCGTTCCACTTCGCCATGTTGACGATCCCGCAGAGCGAGGCCCCGAGCTCCATCACGCCTGGCCCGTAGTAGTATTGGGCGACCTTGTTCAGCCCCAGCTTCTCGTCGTCATAGGGGCCGACCCACTCGACGGCGTCGATGGTCCCGCGCTCGAGCGCCGGGTACACGTCTCCCGCCGGGATCTGCTGCACCACGACGCCGAGCTTCGCATAGACCGTGCCCAGGAATCCGGCCGCACGCATCCGCAGTCCCTTCAAGTCATCGACCGACTTGATCTCCTTGCGGAACCAGCCGCCCATCTGCGCGCCGGTATTGCCGCACGGAAACTGGATCACGTTGAACGCGCCATAGAGCTCGCGCATCAGTTCCAGGCCACCGCCATAGCGCATCCAGGACACATGCTGGCGAGGCGTCAGTCCGAAAGGAACGCCCGTATCGAAGCCGAGCGCGGGGGATTTGCCGATGTAGTAGAAGCCGGCGGTATGCCCAGCGTCGATGGTGCCGTTCTGCACGGCGTCGAGCACCTGGAGCGGCCCCACGATTTCGCCGGCAGCGAAAACCTGAATGTCGAACTTGCCGTCCGTGAGTTTTGCCACGCGCTGCGCCAGATAAGCTGCGCCACCGAACACCGTGTCGAGCGACTTGGGGAAGCTGGATTGCATCCGCCAACGGATCGCGGGCGAACTCTGCGCGATCGCCGGGGCTGCGATCGCCGTCGCGGCAGCGGCCGGGGCTATGGCGGTGATGATTTCACGGCGGTTCATGGTCTGCGACCCTCCTGAAAGGATCGTAGCGCGCATGTTGTCCTCAGGGCAACATCCCTGTTCGGCCATCGTCGATCGAGGTCGTTCGCATCAAACTATCCCGTCCGCCAAGGATTCAAGTGGTCGCGCGAATACGGAGGCCCGCTTTTCGCCGGCGTGACGAACTCTGCTCGTGCCGTGCATTACTGACGAATTCGAGATCCGGCGCGCCCGCCCCATCCGGCGCCCAAAGCACTGCAATGCCTCACGTCGATGAGGCATTCGAGCACTCACCGACGGCGACCATCGGACTTCTTTTTACGCAGAATCGACATCGCCAGTCAGGAGAAGCAAACCGGTCCTCCTATTTAGAAGATGCCTAATCATGACCAGGCTTTGACGATTACAGAGCCCAGAAATGCCAGGAAAGCACGCGTAATCTCGTCCGGAGTGTTCGGCCCCGGAACTCGAAGAGACGATGAGGACCGTGTCGCCGACCGAAGCTCGGGCCGCCTGGGGCTCGTGGTTGCGCGGTCGGGGTCAGGGGCTCGCATTCCTACGATCGCCTGCTGGCGCTCCAACCTTCAAGCCGCACTGGCCTACGGTGCGGACGAGTTCGGGGACGAGGCCCCGAAGCTGCGCGCCATCAAGAACGCCGACGCAGATCGGATCGCCTATCTCACCTCAGCCCAGGAGGCGGGTCTGCTCGCGGCCTATAGCGCCTGGGCGCAGCCGGTCATGATCATCCTGTGCGAGACCGGCATGCGGACCCAGAAAGCCCTGCGGCTCGATTGGCGCTCCGTGCTCCGGGACCGCGACGCCATCCTCGTCGAGCATACCGCCGGGCAGACGGGTCGAGGACGAAGACGAAGCGCTCACGCCGAATCGGCCTGCGCCCGATCGTCCGGGCCACTCTCATGGAGATATGGAAGGGTCGAGGACGGCCGGAGAGTGGGCCGGGATCACCGGCTTCCGCACCCACGATTGGCGGCACCACTTCGCGGTCTGGTTCCTGAAGCGAGGCGGTAGTCTGAGGGCTCTTTGCCAGACCGCAGGCTGGTCAGCATGCGCATGGTCGCCCGCTACGCCGGCTTCGAGCAGTCCGATCTCGACGACATCATGATCAGGACGGCCCTGCCGGCCACGGTGGCCGAGAGCAGGTCCGATGCGCCCCCCCCGAATCGCCCCTCGATGAGCAGTCCCAGAAACGACGAAGGCGGCCCGAGGCCGCCTATCGTGGTTCCTTGAGAGAAACTGGAGCGGGCGAAGGGATTCGAACCCTCGACCCCAACCTTGGCAAGGTTGT
>JAFAEL010000131.1 GCA_023423995.1 Pseudomonadota bacterium
CCTCGATGTCGATCCCGCCCTCGATCCAGTCCGAGCCCGTGATCCGGACCCCGAGCGCCACCTCGGGCGTGCAGACGGCCTTGACGGCATCGAACACGCGCAGCGGAACCCGCATCCGGTTCTCCAGGCTGCCGCCATACTGGTCGGTCCGCTGGTTCGAGACGGCCGACAGGAACTGGTGGAGCAGGTAGCAGTGCGCGGCATGCAGCTCGATCACCTCGAAGCCGAGCCGGATGGCCCGCTCGGCCGTCTCCGCGAAGGCGGCGACGATCCGCTCGATGTCCTCCTCGCTCGCCTCGCGGGGCGTGTGCCAGTCATCCGCGAAGGCGAGCGCCGAGGCCGACACGGTTTCCCACGGATCGCCGTCCGGCCCGAGGGCCCGCCCGCCCTCCCAAGGCGCCTGGGCGGATCCTTTCCGGCCCGCATGGGCGATCTGGACTCCGAGCTTGGCCGAGCCGTGCTTCCGGCAGAAGCCGAGGACGCGATGCAGCGCGGCCTCGTTCTCGTCGTTGTAGAGCCCGAGATCGCCGTGGCTGATCCGGCCGATCTCCTCCACGGCGGTGGCCTCGAGCACGAGGAGCGCGGCTCCCGACATCGACAGCGTCCCGAGATGGACCAGGTGCCAGTCGTTCGCGTCGCCATGGATGGCGCTGTACTGGCACATGGGCGAGATCACGATCCGGTTCGGGAACTCCTGGTTCCCGAGCCTGATCGGCGAGAAAAGCTGGCTCATTGCGTCTCCTGGCGAGCCGGCTCAGCGAGCCGGCTCCTTGGCGTTGTCCGGATCAGATGCAGCGTCCGCCATCGACCGCGAGGACCGTCCCGGTCACCATCTCCGCCTCGTCCGAGCAGAGGAAGAGGGCGGAGTTGGCGATGTCCTGCGGGGTCGAGAGCCGGCCCCAGGGAATGGTGGCTCGGAAGGCAGCGCGCTTCTCGGGCGTGTCCTCGCCCATGAAGCTCGCGAGCAGCGGCGTCTCCCCCGCGACGGGTGCGATCGCGTTCACGCGGATCCTGTCGGGCGCGAGTTCCACCGCCATCGACTTCGACATCAGGTTCACGGCGCCCTTCGAGGCATTGTACCACGTCAGCCCCGGCCGCGGCCGGACGCCGGCCGTGGACCCGATGTTCAGGATCACCCCGCCCCCGCGCTGGCGGAAATGCGGCACGACCGAGAGCGCGAAGAGGTAGATCGACTTCACGTTGACGGCGAAGACGCGGTCGAACTCCGCCTCTCCGACATCCAGCATCGGCTGGTTGCGGTGCGTGGTCCCGGCATTGTTGACCAGGATGTCGAGCCCGCCGAGCGCGTCGATGGCCTTCCGGGTGACCTCGGCGACGTTCGCGCCATCGGCGACGTCGCAGCGGAACGCGAATGCCCCTGATCCGAGCGTCTCGGCCGCCTTCTGGGCGGCATCGCCGTTGATGTCGAGCAGCGCCACGCGCGCTCCCTCGCGAAGAAAGGTCTCCGCAATGCCGTAGCCGAAGCCCTGGGCGGCTCCGGTCACGATGGCGGTCTTGTTTTGAAGCCTCAAGGCAGTTCCTCCCCTTCGTGCAACTTAGCCGTGGTTGAGCACGATCGTCTTCGAAGCCGAGAACTCGTACAGAGCCTCGAAGCCCTTTTCACGACCGTGGCCGGACTTCTTCACTCCTCCGAACGGCAGCTCGATCCCGCCGCCCGCGCCGTACCCGTTCACGAAGACCTGGCCGCAGCGCATGGCGCGCGCCACGCGCATCGAGCGTTTGGCGTCGTTCGTCCAAACCCCCGCGACGAGGCCGTACGGGGTGCCGTTGGCCAGCCGGATCGCGTCCGCCTCGTCGTCGAAGGGCAGGAGCGACAGGACCGGCCCGAACACCTCCTCGCCGGCGAGGTCGTTGGCGCGCGGCACCGGGCCGAACAGCGCCGGTTTCACGTAGAAGCCCGCGGCGGGCGCGCCGTCGACGATCCGGCCCTCGGCCAGGACGGGCACGCCGGCATCGCGGGCGGCGGCGACGAACCGCTCCACCCGCGCCTTCTGGCCGGCATTGACCATCGGGCCGAGGTCGAGATCCCGGTCATGCGGGCCGGCCTGGACCTTGCCGAAGAGTTCGGCGACGCGCGCCGCCACCTCGTCGTAGGCGCGCCGCTCCACCAGCACGCGGCTTCCCGCCGAGCAGGTCTGGCCGCCATTCTGGATGATCGCCTTCACGAGCACGGGGGCCGCGGCCTCCAGGTCGGCATCCGCGAAGACGAGCTGGGGCGATTTTCCGCCGAGCTCGAGCGTGCAGCCGATGTGGTTGCGCGCCGCGGCAGCCTGGACGAGCGTGCCCACTTCGGGGCTGCCCGTGAACGAGACGAAATCGATGCCCGGATGGCCCGCGAGGGCGGCGCCCGCCTCCTCGCCGAGGCCGGATATGACGTTCAGGGCGCCTTCCGGGAACCCGACCTCCAGGGCGAGCTCGGCGATGCGGATCAGGCTGAGGCCCGCATCCTCGGCCGGCTTCGCCACGCAGGCATTGCCGCAGGCCAGCGAGGCGCCGACGGACCGGCCGAAGATCTGCATCGGGTAGTTCCAGGGCACGATATGCCCCGTGACACCGTGCGGATCGCGGATGACGGCGACCGTGTAGCCGTTCAGGAAGGGGATGGTTTCCCCATGCAGCTTGTCGGCCGAGGTGCCGTAGAATTCGAAATAGCGCGCCGCCGCGACGGCATCCGCCCTCCCCTGGGACAGCGGCTTGCCCGTATCCCGGGACTCGAGCTCGCCGAGTTCGTCGGCGCGCGCCAGGATCGCCTCTCCGAGCCGGACCAGCAGGCGCCCGCGCTCCGTCGCGGTGAGGCGTCCCCAGGCGCCCTCGAAGGCGGCCCGCGCGACCCGGACGGCCAGATCCACCTCTCCCTGGCCGGAGCGCGCGATGGCGGCGAAGGGCAGGCCGTCGGACGGGCACAGCACGTCGAGCGTGCGCCCATCCGCGGCGCCACGGCGCTCGGCGCCGATCAGGTTCAGCCAGAGCGGCCGGGCTTGGGTGGCGATGCCGGGCGAAAGCTGGTTCATGTGCGCCTCCCCGCGCTGCTGGACCGGGGCGTTCTGAGATCGATGGATCGGCGCGTCAATGTCGGCCCGATCCTCCCGGGGTTGATCCGGGCAGCCGGATGCGGCACTTTGGCCTAAATCGGACAATGTCGGGGTAGCCGACCCGAGCCGGCAGAAGCTGGCCATCGCTTTCCGGGGGGCGCGGAGGCGGACCGATGACGCATGCGCAGGAAGCGAGGCCCATCGCCCTGATCGTCGAAGACGACGCAGCCCAGCGCGAACTCGGCGCGGTGATGCTCGAGGAGTTCGACCTCGACGTCTTCAGGGTCGCCACGGCCGAAGACGCGATCGAGCGCCTCCGCGACAGCAGTGGAAAGGTGACGGTTGTCGTCGCGGACGTGAACCTGCCGGGGGCCATGGACGGGGTTTCGCTCGCGCGCAGCGTGTCGATCCTGTGGCCGGGAATCAGCGTCATCGTGACGTCCGGAAACCCGGGCCAGCGCCTCAGCGATCTGCCGGATGGCTGCGTCTACGTCCCGAAGCCGTGGTGTCCTCTCGACATTGTGACCGCTGCCGAGCGGGCCGCGCGCTGCGGCCATTCCGTCCACGCCCTGCCCCTCTGACCGCCTCGGCCGGGCCGCAAAACAAGCCCGAGAAGCGCGGTGCCCCAACAGGCAATGAGCGGCCGCGCCCGCGCGTAGCGCTGCCTTCCACAGCCGCTGCCCAGCCTGTGGATATTCCGTCGAAGTTGCAGTGGGGATCCTGTGCAACATCTCGGGTAGTATTGGTACGGACCGGCGGTTCTTTACGAATCGTTAGAAATTGAGTGGTCGAGTTGAGAAATCGTCAACGATTGGAGCGATCGCCTGCGCCCTAGCTCATCCTAGCCGCCTGGCACCCGCATTGCTTCGAGCAAATGGTTTCGAGGTTCGACCGTGAGCAAACCAGTCACCGTTCTCCTCGTCGCGAACGATGGCCTGACCCGCCAGATCACCGCGAACGGCCTCATCATGTACGGCTTCGAGCCCTTGCTCGCCCGGGACGGCGCCGAGGCCATGAAGATCCTGGAGGGCGAGCGCCGCATCAACGTCCTTGTGGTGGATGCCGATCTCGGTGGCGACGTGAGCGGCCTTGCCGTCGCGAAGGCCGCCCGCCTGATCCATCCGCGCATCGACGTGATCTATGCCTCGCGTGCTCCGCACCGCATTCCGGACGAGGCGAAGGTCAAGGGCGCACCGAGCATCCGCACGCCCTACCAGCCGCAGCAGATCGTCGGGATGATCGGCGAGCTGCGCTACCGCATGCCGGCCGAGGGCAGCGAACGCCGCGTCGCCTAGAGCGGCGGCGGAACGCTACTTGGCGGCCGAGGGCTGCGGCGCAGGAGCAAGGACCGCCTTGGGAAAGGCGCTGACCACCATGGCGCGGGCGATGTGCTCCGCCATGCAGCGATAGCCGAGATCGTTCAGGTCGGTCATGTCGATCGGATCGATCTCGCCCCTCCGGCTCCGCTCGATCAGCTCCATGGCCGCGTAGCGCCGGACGAGCGGCACGTTCTCGGCGGCGGCCGCATTCCTCAGCGCGCCCCGGATGGCGGCATAGTTCTCGTCCGCCGCGAGCTTCGGGTTGTACTGGAGCCCGACCAGGATCACGTCGACGCCGTGCTGCTTCAGCCAGCCGACCGTGTCCCGCAGGGATTGCTCGAATTCCTCCGCGGGCACCCGGGCCAGCGCATCATTCGTGCCGACCTGCCAGAGCACCACGTCGGGCTTCTCGAGGGCCACCAGCAGCTTCAGGCGCTCCGCCGTCAGCGAGGCGACCTCGCCTGAGACGCCGCGGTTCACCATCACGACGTTCACGCCCTTGAAGGCCTTCTCGAGGATGGCCTCGATCTTCGCCTGGTAGTTCTTGGGCGCCCCCGACCCGCCTCCGACGGCGGAGGTGCCCATCGCCAGGACCCGCAACTCGCCCCGGCTCCGCAGCTTCTCGACCGTGCGCGGCAGCGGGGCCGAGGTCGAGATGTCGGCGCTGGGCGCCTCGCACAGGCGGCTGAGCTGGGGAGGCGGTGCGTCTGCCGTCTGCGCGCCGGCCGCGCTCGGGATCAGCAGGATCAGCTGCGCGCAGCCGGCGGCAAGGGCGAACTTCGCTCCTGAAGCCGTGCGCGCAACTCCGACAGCCATGCCGTGAACCCCAGAATAGCGATCCCGATCAATAGGATGGGGACCTCGACGATCATATCACTGCCAAAGGCGAAACGCAGAATCTGGCCCGCAATGCTCAGGAGCGAGCCGACGCAGAACACGTTGAGCGAGTTCCGGCCCAGCATCGACAGGAACCGCCCGAGCGGCGGCGCATAGCGGATGATCAACGGGAAGCTGCCGCCGAAGGCCGCGACGAGCGCCAGGAAGTGGATCAGGCGAGCCGGCGTGTCGTAGGTCTTGTCGAACACGAAGAACAATGGCGGCCACGGCACCCGCGTCGGGTCGGGCGCCCAGCCCGTCTTCACGACAACGAGGCAGACCGCGAGCACGAGGCCGGCGACGATCCGGACCGCCAGACGATGCCGCCGCACGAGGATGCGGGCCGGCGTGGCGCGCCCGGCGAGAACGAAGCCGAGGACGAAGACGAGCTGCCAGGCGAGCGGGTTGAAGTACCAGCTTCCTTCCACCGGCCAGGTCGGGAAGTTGATCTCGAAGGCGAGCGCGCCCGCATAGAGGAGCAGCGACAGCGGGAGGACGAGGCCCGGCCGCACGTAATGAACGACCGCCAGCACGGGCGAGCCGAGCATCAGCGTCACATAGAGCGGGAGGATGTCGAAGAAGCCGAGCTGGTGGCTCAGCAGGACGAGCCCGACATGGGCCGGAACGGGATCCTGGAAGACCGCCGCCGCATTGTGCCACTCGAGCAGCAGCGGATTCTCGAGGATGAGCGCCGCACTGGCGATCATGGCGATCGCGATCATCGTGATGAGGATCTGCGCGGCGTAGAGCGTCACGGCGCGCGCCCCGAGCCGCAGGACGAGCCGCCCGAGCCCGAGGTTCTCGCTGACGTTGTCCGCAAGGCGCCGCAGCGACCAGCCCGCCAGGAAGACGAAGAGCTCGGCCGAGTCCGAGAGCCCCAGATTCCGGTGCGTCAGCTGCTCGAAGCTGAAGCCCGGGATGTGGTTGATGAAGATCGTGACGAGAGCGAGCCCCCGCCAGAAATCGACCTCGTTCGCCTTTCGCATCCGCCCTGCCGCGCTTGGCCTCTTTTCACTGCCGGCATGCCGACCCCCGATGCCGGGAGGTTTGGCGTGCCCCCGGTTCGTTCACCACCGGCATATCATCGACCAGCGCCGGCGCCACCCGTTCACGTTTTCGAGGGTTGCCTTGCCAGCTGGCGAGCCGGTGCCCACCGTTCGACGCGGCAAAGTGCGGTCGATCTTTGGTCCCGGGAGGAGAGACGTTGGGTTCTAAACCGAGCGCGGCAGCGATCGCCGCGACGACGGCGCGGCGTTGCTCACGGAAGGACATGCGCGTGCTGCGCGCCGCCATCGACAGGCGCCTGAATGCGCTGTTTCCCCGTGTGGCCGGCGACACCACGCTCGAACAGGCGATCCGCTACGCCGTGCTGAGCCCGGGCAAGCGTATCCGGCCCGCGCTTGCGGTGCTGGCATCCTGGGAACTCGGCCGCGACGACCTGCGGGCGCTGGATCCGGGCTGTGCCCTGGAGATGGTCCACGCGGCGTCTCTCATCCTCGACGATCTTCCCTGCATGGACGACGCTCCCTTGCGCCGGGGCGAGCCCGCGACGCACCGCGCCTTCGGCGAAGACGTCGCCATGCTGGCGGCCATCACGCTCCTCAGCCGGGCCTTCTCCACGGCGGCCTCCGCCCCCGGCCTGACGGCGGAGCAGCGGACCAAGCTGGTCTCGATCCTGTCACGGGCGATCGGATCCGAAGGGCTCGCGGGCGGCCAGTACCGGGATCTTCGCGCCGGCGGCACCTTCAGCGCCATGGACAGCGTGAGCGATGCAAACCACCGCAAGACGGGGGCGCTCTTCGTCGCCGCCGTCGAGATGGCCGGCGTGGTCGCCGAGGCGAGCGATGCCCGCATGGCGGAGCTTCGCGGCTTCGCCACCGATCTCGGCCAGGCCTTCCAGATCCTCGACGATCTGGATGACGGCGAGGGTGGCACGGACGGGCTGGGCGAGGACGGGGACAAGGTCACCATCCTGTCCTTCATGGGCCGGCAGAGCGCGCGCGATCACCTGAACCGCCACCTCACCCAGGCGCGCGCCGCATTGCGCCCGGAAGGCGAGCTCGCCATGTTTCTCGGAGCGATCTTCGCGGACAAGGCCGGCCAGCACGCCGGCCACGGAGCGACGATCCAGGCCCAGGTCCAGGCCTAGCTCAAGGCGCAACAGCAGAGAGCGCCGATGCTTCTGAACGCAACGATCCTGGTCTCGACAGTCCTCGTGATGGAGGCGGTCGCGTGGGCGATCCACAAATACGTCATGCACGGCCCGGGCTGGGGCTGGCACCGCTCCCACCATGTCGAGCATGACGAGGTGCTCGAGAAGAACGACCTCTACGCCGTCATCTTTGCCGGGCTGGCGCTGCTGCTGATCGTCTTCTCCCCCGGCCGCGGCCCGCTCTATTGGGTCGGGATCGGGATGACCGTCTACGGCTTCCTCTACTTCGTCGTGCACGACGGGCTGGTGCATCAGCGCTGGCCGTTCCGCTACGTGCCGCGCAACGGCTACCTGAAGCGGCTGGTCCAGGCGCACCGGCTGCATCACGCCGTGGACGGGCGGGATGGCTGCGTGTCCTTCGGGTTCCTCTATGCGCCACCGGTACGACGCCTCAAGGAGGACCTTCGGCGCGGTGGCGCTCCGCTTTCCCGGGACGCAGAGACATGAGCGCCGCGCTCACCGGAAGCAGGCCGCGCACGGTCGCCAACCAGGCCGCGATCGGCCTCGCCCTCGCGGCAGGGCTCATCTGCGCGTGGCTCGCCTGCCATGTCTACGCGGTGTTCTTCCACCGCTGGACGCCGCTCGGCATCGCGGTGGCCCCGCTCCTGATTGCGGTCCAATGCTGGCTGAATGTCGGGCTCTTCATCGTCGCGCATGACTGCATGCACGGCTCGCTCGCCCCGTACCGGCCGGGCCTCAACCGGGCCGTCGGCCGGCTCTGCCTCGCCCTCTATGCGGGCTTCTCCTACGACCGGCTGATCGGGAAGCACTTCGCCCATCACCGCCATTCCGGCACGCCGGACGACCCCGATTTCCATGCCGACGAGCCGCGCCGGTTCTGGCCCTGGTACGTGGCTTTCTTCCGCCGCTACTTCGGCTGGCGGGAATTCGGCATCCTGGCGCTGCTCCTCGCCACCTATCTCCTCGTGCTCCGGGCCGATCCCGTGAACGCCCTCGTGCTCTGGGGCGTCCCGGCCATCCTGTCCTCCGTCCAGCTCTTCTATTTCGGCACCTACCTGCCGCACCGGCACGAGGACGAGGCCTTCGGCGACGGGCACAACGCGCGCAGCAACGATTTCCATCCGCTCCTGTCGCTGCTGACCTGCTTCCATTTCGGCTACCACCACGAGCACCATGACATGCCGCACGTGCCGTGGTGGCGCCTTCCCTCCGTCAGGGTTCAGGCCGGGCGCTGATACAGGCCGCGGCGGGGCTGGGGCGAGGGACGCGGAACGCGGGTGAGCAGGGCTTCGAGGCCGCCCGCCCCGACGTGACCGAGCTTCTGCAGCTTGGAGGTGGAGACCCGCTCGTCCCAGGCAGCGGCACCGCGGCGGCGAACCTCGATCCCGATCTGCCGGTAGACGCCATGCGCGGTCGCGATGGCCCAGGCGGACCGGGGCGGCAGCGCCGCGATCCCGATGCGGGCCGAGGCGTAATAGGGCTCCGCCGCCTCCACGAGCCGCGACGCGACGCCGGCCAGGGCCGGGCGATGCCGGGGCTCCGCCACTTCCTCCGGAGGGATTCCCGCCTCGCGGAGCCAGGCCTCGGGCACATAGACCCGGCCGATCCCGGCATCCTCGACGATGTCCCGGGCGATGTTGGTGAGCTGGAAGGCGAGCCCCAGGTCGGAGGCGCGGTCGAGCACGGCGGGGTCCCGCACGCCCATGACATGCGCCATCATCACGCCGACGACGCCGGCGACATGGTAGGCATAGTCGAGCGTGTCCTGGATCGTGAGATAGCGGCGACCCTCGATATCCATGCGGAAGCCGGCGAGGTGCTGCAGCGGCAGCCGCTCCGGGATCGCGTGGCGCCGCGCGACCGCCTGCAGGGCCGCGAAGGCGGGCTCCGCCTGCGCCTCGCCGGCCAGGGCGGATCTCGTGCTGGCCTCCAGTTGGGAGAGGCGATCTCGCGCGGAGCTCGCGGCGACCTCGCCATGACCTCGCGCGAAGCCGAGTTCCTGTTCGTCGACGACATCGTCGCAATGCCGGCACCAGGCGTACAGCATCACCGCGCCCTCGCGGGTCTCGCGGCCGAACAGCCTGGAGGCTGCCGCGAAGCTCTTCGAGCCCCGGGCGATGGTCTCGGTCGCCGCCCTGACGAGATCCTCGCTCATGCGCGCACCAGCCCCGCATCGGACAGCATCAGCCCGGCGGTCGCCTTGGCCGAACCGACGACGCCCGGCACGCCCGCGCCCGGGTGGGTGCCGGCCCCGACGATGTAGAGGTTCGGGATCACGTCGTCCCGGTTGTGCGGCCGGAACCAGGCGCTCTGGGTCAGGATCGGCTCCAGCGAGAAGGCCGAGCCGAGATGCGCGTTCAGCTCGTCGCGGAAATCGTAGGGCGTGAAGGTCCGGACGGTGACCAGGTCCTCGCGCAGGCCGGGAATGCAGCGGGCCTCCAGGTAGTCGAGGATGCGGTCCCGATAGATCGGCGCCATGCGCTCCCAGTCGATCGGCGCCGTGCCGAGATGCGGGACGGGCGCCAGCACGTAGAACGCGCCCGCCCCGGGCGGGGCGAGCGACGGGTCCGTGGCGCAGGGCGAATGGAGGTAGAGCGAGAAATCGTCCGCCAGCGTCTCGCGGTTGAAGATGTCGTCGATCAGCCCGCGATAGCGGGGCCCGAAGAGGACGGTGTGGTGCTGCAGGTCCGGCCGGTGCCGCCGGAGCCCGAAATAGATCACGAAGAGCGACATGGAGGAGCGCTTGGCGGCCAGCTTGCGGGCGAAGCTGCGGCCATGCTCGCTGCCGCCGAGGAGCGTGCGATAGGTGTGCACCACGTCGGCATTGGAGGCGACCGCGTCGAACTCGCCGCGCCAGCCGTCCTTGGTGGCGACCGCCTTAGCCCTCCCCTCGCCCAACTCGATGCCGGAGACCTCGGCATTCAGCCGGACGGTCCCGCCGAGATCCTCGAACAGGCGGACCATGCCCCGGATCAGGGCGCCGGTGCCACCGCGCGGGAACCACACGCCCCAGCGGCGTTCCAGCGCATGGATCAGCGCGTAGATGGACGAGGTGGCGAAGGGATTTCCGCCGACCAGGAGGGAGTGGAAAGAAAAGGCCTGCCGCAACTCCTCGTCCCGGATGAAGCGGGACACGATCGAGTAGACGCTGCGCCACGCCTGCAGCCGCGCGAGCTGCGGCGCGACGCGGACCATGTCGGAGAAATGCAGGAACGGCACCGCGCCGAGCTTGAGGTAGCCCTCGTCGAACACCGCCTTGGAATAGTCGAGGAAGCGCCGATAGCCCTCCACATCCGCGGGGCTCTTGGCCGCGATCTGCCGGTCGAGTTCGGCCTGGTCGTTCACGTAGTCGAAGCTGTAGCCGCTCTCCCATTCCAGCCGGTAGAAGGGGCTGACGGGAAGCAGCTCGACATAATCGGAGAGCTTGCGCCCGGCCGTCTCGAACAGCTCCTCAAGGGCCGAGGGATCGGTGATCACGGTCGGCCCGGCATCGAAGGTGAAGCCCTCGTCCTCGTAGACGTAGGCCCGGCCGCCCGGCTTGTCCCGCTTCTCGAGCAGGGTCACGTCGTAGCCGCCGGCCTGCAGCCGGATCGCGAGCGCGATCCCGCCGAACCCGGCCCCGATGACGGCGGCTTTCGGACGGACTCCGTTCATCGCGCCGGGCCCGCGAGGTTGAGGGCGACACGCGCCGCGCCGAGAACGGGGACCGGGGGGCGGCCCACGAAGAGGCGCGCCTTGTCGGCTCCCGTCAGCGTCCCGGCATAGAACCGGCCGATCGTCGGCTCGGGCAGTCCGTAGAAGCGTTGCAGCATTCGGTATCGCTCGTCGGGTGGGCCGGCCCTGAACAGCATCCGGTTCAGGAGGCGAAAGAAGCTCTGGCGCCGCCACTGCTCCCGCGAGGCGGCGCGGGTGGCGGCGAAGAGCGAGGGCGCGGAGAGATCCGCAAGGCCCGCGATCCGGTCGGCGAGCCGCACCGCATCGGGCAGCGAATAGCCGGTCGTCGGATGGAAGAGCCCCGCACGCAGCCCCGAGCGCGGCAGCTCCGGCCCGTCCCAGAAGGCCTCGATGTCGCCATCCAGCGTGATCGGCAGGATGCCTCGTTCCTCGCGCAAAACCTCGGCGACGGAGAAGCCCTTCCCGGCCACATAGGCGAGGAGCCGCGCCCGCAGGCCGGCATCGTCGAGCTCCGGGCCGTCCGCATAATAGGTGTCCTCGACGAGCGCGGTATCGGGCCCGAAGGGCAGCACGTAGACGAAGCGGTAGCCGTCCTCCTGCGCGACCGTCGCGTCCATCAGGATCGGCACGTCGAGCCCATGCGGCCGCGCGAAGCGCAGCTCCAGGCCGAGGAACTTCTGCCAGGCGAAGCTCAGATGCGGCGTGGGCATGGCGCCGCGCCCGTCGATCAAGGCCGCCGCCCGGAGGTGCTCGCCGCCGTCGAGAACGGCGGAGGTCTGCCCGACCTCGCGGGCCCCGGCCCCGAAACGGATCGCCCCGCCGAGTGCTGCCGACAGCACGTCGTGGAAGCGCTCCGAGGTGGCGGACCGGTAGCCGATCGACACGCGCCGCCGGCGCTCGGGAAACGCGACGTCGTAGGCGGGCCAGCAATGGACCACGAAGGGGTCGACCCACTCCGTCGCCTCCCGCGAGAGGTCCGTCTCGTGGAAGGACCAGGTGTGGTTGCCGCCGAGCCGGCCGGCGGCTTCGAGGACGAGCACCCGAAGTTCGGGCCTGACCTGCCTGAGCCGGTAGGCGATGAGGCCGTTCGCCAGCCCGCCGCCCACCAGGATCAGGTCCCATTCCTGTTCCGGCCGGCTCACGCGGCGCATCCCGGCCTAGTCGCCCGGCCCTGAAGGCGGCTCGCCTCGTCCCGCGTGACCGGCCCGCCCCTCGCGGCCACTGCCTCGACGATGTCGGCGGCGAGCCTCACGCCGCCCGCAGCCGAGATCTCCGCCCGAAGCCGCCTTGCTGCCGCGGCGTATGAAGGCTGCTCGAGCACTAATCGAGCGGCGCGGGCGAGCCGGTCCGCGGAGAGGAAGCGGCGCGGCACCGCCCTCCCCGCACCCGCGCGCTCGACCCGTGCCGCGATCGCACCCTGCTCGAAGGCGATCGGGACGACGACGAGCGGCACACCGGCGGCGAGCGCATCCAGGACGGTGTTCAGGCCGCCATTGAGGATCGCAAGCCGCGCCTCCCGCAGCACCTCCGGCTGCGGCACGAAGGCGAAGGCCGTCGGACGATCGGGCAACCGGCGCACCTGATCCGGCGTGAGGCCACCGCCATGCGCCAGCACGAGTTGCAGGCCTGCCCGGCTCCCCGCTTCGGCAATGCGCCGGAACAGCCGAACCCGGCTGCCCTGGAGCGTGCCGAGCGACGCATAGGCCAGCGGGCGGCCGTCGCCGGACGGCATCATGAAATCGGCGGGGACCGGCTCCCCGCCGCGCAGGGGGCCGACATAGTGGAAGCTTTCCGGCAGCTCGCGCCGGGGAAAGTCGAGCCCGGCGACGAGCTGGCTGATCTGCGCGAAGGGCGAGGCGCAATCCTCGATGCTGCGCAGCGGCCCGAGCTCCCACTCAGCCGCGCGCGCCTCGATCACGGCGCGGAGCCGGCGCATCAGGAGGTCGCTGACGCGGTAGCCGCCGAGATTGCGCTCGCGTCCCCAGCCAGACGGGTCGTAACGCCAGGACGTGAAGGGAGGCGGCACTCCCGGCTCGCGGTTCAGCGGCAATGCGTTCGCGACCGAGACGTACGGCATCCCGAGATGCCGGGCGACAAGGCCGCCGGCCGCCTCGGTCTGGTCGCAGACGAGGATGTCCGCCCCGATCGCCCGCAGAGCGCCGGGCAGTTCGCGGCACAGCATGTCCGTCGCGGCCGCGACGTCCCGGATGACGCCGCCGAGCCCGAACGGGAAGCGGATCCTCGCCATCCGGCGCAGCACCTGCGCGAGCGTGCCGGGCGGATGCGAGCCAGAGCCGACGGGCCGGAAATCGAAACCTCGTTCCGCGAGCAGCGCCGCCGCATCCGGCATGTGCAGGAACGTGACCCGGTTGCCGCGGGACACGAGTTCGCGCGCGAGCGCCGCCATCGGGTTCAGATGGCCGAGCAGGGGCGGTACGACGACGGCGTAATGGGCCAAGGCGAGCGGTCAGGTTCGGCGCTTGCTAGTGTGGGCAACGCCCCGACGCCACCCGGGCTCCCGGAAACGTGAGCGGGCTCAGCCCTTCGCGAGCAGGAGGATCACGCCCGCCACCGTCGCGCCGATCCCGACGAGGAGGCGCGGATGGAGCACCTCGCCCCGCAGCAGCACGGCGCTAAAGGCGAGCGTGAAGAGCGGGTAGATCGCGACGAGCGGGGCAACCAGGCTCACCCGGCCCATGCTGAGCGCGGAATAGAGCAGAAGCACCGAGGCGCCGTTCAGGAGCCCCACGATCGCGAAGACCGGCATGGCGCTTGGAGCCGGGAGAAGCGGGCGGCCGCGGCCGAGAGCCAGCGAGACGGCGACCATCACGGAGGCGGAAGCCACGTAGCTGATGACGGTCGCGGCGAGCGGCTGCGGCCAGAAGCCGAGGCCGAGCTTCATGACCGGCTGGACGGTGCCCCGGATCACGGCCGCAACGAGCGGTACGGCGAGGGCCGCCAGGGTCCAACGCCTCGTCTCGAG
>JAFAEL010000165.1 GCA_023423995.1 Pseudomonadota bacterium
TCAAGCGCGACAACAATCTGGATTACGACATCTCGCAGATCCTGACAGCGGGCGGCGGCAAGCAGATCATCTTCAACGCGATCATGGCGACGGTGAATCCGGGCGACGAGGTGGTGATCCCGCGCCCCTCCTGGATCAGCTACGCCGACATGGCGAAGTTCGCCGGCGGCGTGCCGGTCGGCGTTGCCTGCCCACAGAACAATGGCTTCAGGATGCGCGCGGCCGACCTCGAGGCGGCGATCACGCCCCGCACCAAATGGCTGATCCTGAACTTCCCGAGCAACCCGACTGGCGCCGCCTGCTCCCGCGACGAGATGCGGGAGATCGCGGACGTCATGCTCAGGCACCCGCATGTCTGGATCCTCACGGACGACATGTACGAGCACCTGATCTACGACGGCTTCGAGTTCGTCACCATCGCCGAGGTCGAGCCGCGCTTGCGTGACCGGGTGCTGACGATGAACGGCGCGTCCAAGGCCTATGCCATGACCGGCTGGCGCATCGGCTACTGCGGCGGCCCGGTTCGTCTCATCAAGGCGATGGCCAATGTGCAGGGCCAATCGACCAGCGGCGTCTCGACCATTGGGCAGGCTGCGACGGTCGCGGCGCTGGACGGCCCACAGGACCTGTTGGCCAAGCGTGCCGCTCTGTACAAAGAGCGCCGCGATCTGGTTGTCGACATGCTGAACAAGGCGCCAGGCATCACCTGCCACAAGCCGGAAGGCGCGTTCTACGTGTTTCCCAACATCGCAGGCTGCATCGGCAAAACTAGCAAGGGCGGGCGGAAGATCGAGACCGATGTGGACTTCGTCACCGCTCTCCTGGCGGAACAGCAGGTTGCGGCGGTCCAGGGCTCTGCTTATGGAATGAGCCCGTATTTCCGTGTTTCCTACGCAACCGACGTGGCGAGCCTGAGCGAGGCCTGCGGCCGCATCCACGATTTCTGCAATGGCCTCTCCTAGTGGACTGAGTTGGAAGTTTGCTTGCGGTTTGGGGCAGATCGGGAGGAGGTTGATACGCTGGGAGGCGTGTCATGTCTCATGGACCCAAGGCTGTTTTGCTTGAGCTGACTGGAGCTGAGCGGGTCGAGTTGCAACGCTTGCTGCGCCGGCACCGGCGCGGGATCGGCCAGGCACTGGCGCAGCGCATCCGGGTGGTGCTCGCCTGCGCAGAGCCCAATCCGACAATCTGGGTGTGTCCAGGATGCTGGGTGTCAGTCGACAAACAGTGGCGACCTGGCGCGGCCGCTTTGCCAAGCAGCGGCTGGAGGGGCTGGCGGACGCACCCCGCTCCGGCGCGCCGGGTGGGCATGAGCCAGACCGCCGTATTACGCATCTGGCGTGCCTTTGGCCTGCAGCCGCATCGGTCAGACACATTCAAACTGTCCCCCGATCCTGCTTTTTGTGGAGAAGGTGCGCGATATCGTCGGGCTCTATCTGGCACCATCTGACTGCGCGTTGGTGCTGTGCGTGGACGAGAAGCCGCAGATTCAGGCAGCACAGGGCACAGCGTCAGCATGTAAATAAGCGCCGAACCAGAACCCTCTTGAAAGTGGCGGCAAGAGTCTGCTTTTTGCCAAAATCGACCATTAGGTGGGATCCTGATCGGCGCTTGTCGAGACCCCATTTCTGCATCCCATTCCTGTTTTATCTCAATAGGATAGGTCGAATTCTGGTGGGGCCTCGGCTCGGCGCTTGTTCATATCCATTTCTCTGATGCCTGCCACCAGCAAGGCAAGTGAACGAGGTTGCGCGACCTCGGTGCCTGCGGCGGCGCCCGAACTTCGTTCTCTATCTTAGCCGGGCGACGGCTCGGCGTATACCTTTTCGTGACTAACAGCCTGATTGACGGGAACAGTCTAAATTAATAGCAGCTTTCCTGAGATCTGACGCGGCCTGTCTGCCTGCGAAGGATGGCGCAGCCTGTGCTTCAATCAAAGCCGACCGCGGCACCTTCGGCGCAACGCTGACCGAAGTAGAACTCGAGGGTCCGGTAGGCCCTCCAGCAGGGATCGTCGCCCCGGAGGCGCTTCCGTCAGGATGCCGTGGAGCAGGGCTGCAATGGTCGCGTCGAGCACGTATTTAACTTCTGCCCCCGTCGGTGAAACGGGCCGGACCGGCCTCTGGCTCAACGATGCCGAGACGGGCGAGCGGCGCCTGATCTCGGAGCATCTGCTGAGCCCGATCATGGAGCTCGCCCCGGGGCGACTGATTGCCATCGGCAACGACGGCACCCATGGCGACGAACTGTGGGTGACCGACGGCACCGAGGCGGGAACGGTGATGCTGAGGGACATCCACCCCAGTGGCGACGCCCCATCCGGGCAGCCGCCTGCGGGCTACCCGCAGAGCTTCACGCGGCTCGACGAGGGGCGCGCCCTGTTCGTCGCCAACGACGGCGCCAACGGCTACAGCATCTGGGTGACAGACGGAACGCCGGACGGAACCCGCATGGTCACCGACCTGTTCCCGGGAGGCGAGACGTCGGCGTTCAAGGATTTCATCTCGCTGGGCGACAGCCGGGTTGCCTTCGTCGCATGGGAGATCGGCAAGGGCAGCGCGGGCGCCTGGGTCACCGACGGCACCGCGGAAGGCACGCGTCTCCTGGTGGATGGCTTGTCCTACTTCGACCTGAAGGCCGTCAGCCTCGGCGGTGGCAGGGCGATCTACCATGACAACGCCCCAGGCAGCGGCGGCAGCAAGTACTGGGTGACGGACGGCACGGCGGCTGGAACCCGGATCCTGGACGTCCCATGGGATGACGTCCGCGCAGAGGTCCAGGGCACCCGCATGGCCCCCTCGGCCGACGGGAAGGTCATTGTCACCGTCGCGGGCACCAAAGACGGCAGCGTCGCCGATGCCTTCTGGATCACGGACGGCACCAAGGCAGGAACGCACCGCCTGTTCGATCTGCCAGAAGATCAGTATTTCGGCCAACCGACGTACACGGATCTCGGCGACGGCCGCACCCTCATCAGCGTGCACGGGCCGGTCGGCACGTCCAGCAGCAAGGTCTGGGTGACCGACGGGAGTGTTGCGGGCACCCTCGCCATCGAGGGCGCCTGGAGCGGCGTGCCCGGCTCGCTCTTCGTACCTGTCGGTGGTCGCCAGGCCATCCACGTCGAGCAGGAAGGCGGCGGGCGGGGTCCGTCCTCCATCTGGCTGTTTGACGGCAGCGAGCGCGTCCTGCTCAAGGCGGCGAGCATGGACAACCCGCCCGCCGATCAGGTCACGTTCAAGCAGATGACCGACGGGCGCACGCTGTTCATCGGAACGGACCACGAGCTGAACCGCAGGGAGCTCTGGGTCACGGACGGCACGGCGGAAGGCACCAAGCTCATCGCCAAGGACTACCGGGGTGGCTTCCCGAGGCCGACCTCTCTGTCTTTCCATGCCGACGGGGAGGAAACCGGCTGCGGCTGCTCCCCCGAACCCGCGACGCCGGCCCAGCCGGAAACGCCCACTCAGCCCGAGTGGTCGGCGGCCAACGGCCTGTTCGACATCGCTTACTACCTGGCGAACAATCGCGACGTGGCCGAGGCTGGCATGGACCCGCTCCAGCACTTCCTGCAGTCCGGCGCCGCCGAGGGCCGCGACCCGAACAGCCACTTCGACGTGTCGTTCTACCTGAACCAGAACCCCGACGTGCTGGCCGCCGGTATGAACGCGCTCGAGCACTACATGTCATCCGGTTGGAAGGAAGGCCGAAACGCATCCTTCCGCTTCGACGGCGACGCCTACCTCAAGGCAAACGCCGAGGTGGCCGGGGCGGGCCTCGACCCGCTGCTGCACTTCCTGCACCACGGCGAGGCAGAGGGGCGCGCCGCGCACCAGGCGACGCCGCACGCCACGGGGCCGCAGAACGCGCTGGTGGACGCCACCTTTTACTACGCGGCGTACGACGACGTGGCGAAGGAGGGCGTGGACGCCACCCAGCACTTCATGGCCTTGGGCTGGAAGGAGGGGCGGGACGCCAACGTGTTCTTCGACACGGACTGGTACCTCGCCAAGTACGACGACGTGGCCAAGGCTGGCGTCAATCCGTTGGAGCACTACCTCGCGTCTGGCGCTAGGGAAGGGCGCGACCCGAGCACCGCCTTCGATGGCGAAGCCTACCTGGCCAAGTACACCGACGTGGCCAAGGCTGGGGTGAACCCCTTGGAACACTACCTTCAGTACGGGCAGTTCGAGGGGCGCGACATCTTCGCCACCTGATTGGCGGCGGAGGGCGGGCATCAGACTGCTCGCACCGCTGCGCCGGAAGCCGTCCGCGTCATGCCTACCTTTGAGACGGGACTATGGTCTGACACCTCTTCGAACCGGGCCTGTGCAACCACGGCCGCAGTGATCGGCTTCAACAGAGAGCGGGTCTGGAAAAGCACACCAGCCGCTCCCAGGAGGCTGGCATGGCAAATCCCTGGACCAAGAAGAACCCGTTCCTGAGCATGAT
>JAFAEL010000126.1 GCA_023423995.1 Pseudomonadota bacterium
GGACGCATCTGCCGCTCTTCCTGGATGCCTACAACCACGCCCGCCGGCTGAAGACCCTGCGCGGCCTCACACCCTACGAACACATCCTCCAGGTCTGGACCAAAGAGCCGGAACGCTTCAGACTCGATCCGTCACACCACATTCCGGGACCGTACACCTAGCCGGCGGGCATCAGGATCTCACCTTTGCCCAGGGTGGCAAGGTCGCCCGCCCAGCGATCGAGAGGGCCTGATAAGACCTCGCCCGTGTCATGTGCGAACTGCTCGAGGAGCCTGCGGAGAATCCGCGTGATGACGAGCGGTTGCCGTCCGGTGCGCACGAAGGTCGGCAGGAGCGGACCGCACTCGCGCGCCAGGAGGGTGCCGCGCCTCATGCCATAGCCCGGATAGGCTCCGACCGCTCCGGCTACGATCGTGCCGGCGATGGCCCGGCAGCCCGCATGATCGCCCGCGGCGCCGACGAGGATGAGGCCGCTCCGCATCGTGTCGCCGAGGCGATCCCCGGCGCGACCCTTGATGATGAGCGTGGCCCCGTTCAATCCCGCCTTGGCGCCGTGGAGCGTTCCGCCGGCTGAAGGGCCGGCGTCTCCGTCAATGGTGATCCGGCCGCCGGCGGCTGCGGTCCCGGCGAAGGGGCCGGCGGAGCCGTGAACCTCGAGGGATCCGTCGGTCATGCCTTCCCCGAGGCGCTGCCCGACGTCGCCTTCGACGACCATCGTGCCCGCCGCCAACTTTGCCCCGACCCTGTCGAGCCGGGCCGAGCCGCCGCGTATGAGCACCCGGCCGGGTTCCCCGACCGCAATCCCAAAACAATCCCCGAGCGTCAGCCGGTGGCGCGTGGTGCCGACCGGCAGGCGAGCGAGCTCGGCCTCGCTCATTCCGGCAAGCGCGGCGGGGGTGATGCCCGACAGGTCGAGGCGCTCCGGCGGCTCCTCCAGCAGCGTGAGGACGGTCATGCGACCATCTCCGCGAGGTGGAAGTGATGTCGCCCGAGCTTTCCGCCGTAGTTTCCGGCCGTAACTCCGATGAGCCCGCGCGCGACACCAACGCTGGCCGCCGCATGGAGCCCCGCCCTCATGGCGGCTGCGACGGCGTCGGGGAACAGCCCGTCGATAACGATCTCGAGCACGGCATCGACTTCGGCGGGGAGGGCGGACCGCGGCCGCCCCTTCAGGGTCGGGCAGTAGGCATCGTTGGTCGAGGCGATCACGCCCTTGTACCGCGATCCGACCTTCGAACCCGAGCGGGCGATCCCGCCCGGGAAAGGCAGGATCGCATCCGGCACCGAACGGGCGGCGCTCACGGCCGCCTCTGCGGCAGCCAGGGTTCCGGCGAAATCGCGTCCGAGGAAGATCAGGTTTCCGCCACCGACGGCCCCCTCCACCGCACCTGTATCGTGCTCGCAGACGAATTCGCCATCCATCACGGGAATGCGCCAGTAGCGTCGGCCGCCCAAGCGCTTGGCCGTCTGGAATCCGTCGCCGAAGATCCGGATCCCGGCGCCGATCTTAAGTCGGGCTGCTCCCTCAGTGCCCGCGTAGCAGGCGGAGCCCGGCGAGGTGAGCACGCATTGCCCGACCCGCTTCAGCAGCGCCGATTGCAGCCCCTTGCGGTCGAAGCCGAAGAGCAGAACCCGGATGCCGGGGCGCCCGTCGGGCGTCGCCTCCGGCGGGACCACGGCGTCGATCCCGGCCTCGACGCCGCAGCCGATCACCGAGGTCGCGAAGCCCGTCACGGTGGTTGCCGCGATCTCGGCCCAGCGTGCCGTTTCCCCGGTGATCACGATCCCCGTCGCGGCCATGTCGAAGGCCTCGGCGAACGTATCCGCGATCCTGACGCCGTTCAGGCTCAGATCCGGCATGCGACCTCGCTGAAGACCTCGCGACCCGGGAAGGCCGCCTCTGGAACGGCGAAGCCGGAAAGCCCGACCCCGAACCGCGTCTCGAGATAGGCGTCGGCCCGGCGCGTCATTCCGGGATCAGCCTCGACCGAGAGGGACAGAGTCCGGCCGGCCTGCCAATCCACCACCTCGCCGTCTTCCACAATTGTCCTTCCATCCTTCAGGACGTGAGCTGCCGCGGAAAACATGGCCGTCCGGTCCGCGATATCGCGGTAGACGGCCACGTCCGCCCGGGCGCCGGGTCGGAGATGGCCGCGATCATCAAAGCCGAGGAGGCGCGCCGGGCCCGACCGCGTCATCGCGGCAACCTCGCTGAGTGTGTACTCGCGTTCCAGGCGGCCGACGGAGGAACGCTCGGCCACCGCCCGGGGGAGGGTAGCAAGCTCCCGGTCGCGCTCCTCCCTGTCCATCAGCAGGTGCAGGATGCGGGGATAGGCCGTGAACGGACCGCCATTGGGGTGGTCCGTCGTCAGGAGGATGCGCTCCGGATCGGGCGAAAGCAGCATCAGCTCGAGCCCGATCGCAAACTGCAGGGCGCTTGTGGCGCCCGCGCGCCGATACCTGAATGGGACGAGGCCGCCTCCCTCCGCATCCCCGGCGACGAGTGCCCATTTTCGCGGGGAAGCCGCCTTTCGCCCCTCGAACTGGCGAATGACGTCGAGCGACAGGGTGCAGGTCTGGCCGAAGACGACCTGCCCCACATCCATCGTCGCGTTCGGATTCTCGGCGATGGCGGCAGTGAAGCGTTCCGCCGCGGAGCGGAAGCCGCTCGAGACCGCCCCGGGCTCCGCCTCGGCATAGGCGTAGAACTGCGCATGAGCGAAGTGGATGCGACGGCCTTCCGCCGCCGCGAGCGTCTGGATCAGCGTCTCGTCGGCACCCGGCAGGCCGAGATTGCTGCAATGGACGTGCAGTGGGTGCGGCACGCCGAGCTCATCGACGGCATCGAGCAGCGCCTGGAGGATGTGCCGGGACGTGAGCCCGTATGCGGGAACCTCGTCATCCAGTCCGAACCGGACGGCACCCTCCTTGAAGGCGACCGCCCCGCCTGCATTCACGACCTTCACGCCAAGGCCGCGGGAAGTGGCGAGCGTCAGCGCGACGAGGTCGCGGACGGCCTCGGAGCTCTCCCTGTCGCGCAAGAGCGCCAGCAACTGGTCGTCATTGCCGAGGACCGAAAGCGCGCCTTTGTCGAGGCAAGGGATGTCGGACAGTTCGAGATGTGTCGCGAGCGCGTTCGTGGGCGCCAGGGCCGGCTCGATCGCGGTCGTATAGCCCATTCGCGCATAGGCGGCCCCGATTGTCCGCGCCGAGCCGGTGACGCCGGGAAGCCCGCCGTCTTCGTCCACCTGAAGCTCGGGTAGGAGGAGCCGGGACAGGATCACGTTGCCGCCCGCGATATGGCTGTGCACCTCGATCGCACCGGCCATCACGACGTGCCCGTCCGCGTCGATCCTCCGATCGGCCCGGCCATCCGCCGGCGGCTCGACCACGCGCTCGTCCTGAAGCCAGACGTCCCCGATCGCATCCCGCGCCGTGGTCGGGTCGACCACGCGCCCGCCGGCGATGCAGGTCAGCATGGCGCCCGCCGAAAACGGAGCGCCTCGCACCCGAGCCGCGCGAGGGCGTCCGCCGCCGTGATCGCCTCGCCCTGGCGAGCCGCCGCCCGGTGCTCGATGGCGCCACGGCAGTCGTCCCAGACAGCGCCGTCGCAGACGACCCCTGGGACCCCGACCTCGATGACGATGCGCGCCTCGTCACCTGTTGGCTCGCCAAGGAGCGCGAGCTCGGGCCGTTCCGGCCCCGAGGGTGCCGGCGCCGGCAGGGACGCCAGCCAGAGCACGGCGTCCACCTCTCCGGCGGAGACGGCGCGCCTCAGGTCGAAGCGCCAGGGATCATGCTCGGCCGAACCACGCCCGAAACCCTGTCGGGGCGGCAGGCCGGTCGTCCAGGCCGAGACCTGGATCACACACTGCCCCTGCCAGGCATCCGCGAGCGGTAAAGCGAAGCACCGTGCAGTGTCGTTCAACTCCTGAAGCAGTTCGGTCAGCATCTGAGAGGCGAGCTCGCCCAGCTCGCCGGGGTCGTAAAGCACGACGCCGAACCGGGCCGTCCGCAGGTTCTCGGCAAGGGCGGTCACCTCGGGATCGGCCGCGATCCGCCCAGCCGTGACAGCCCTGAGGAGGCCGATGCTCGCGGGAAGCCCGGCCAGGTGCAGTGGGTGTGCCATATGCCCCACGTCCGGCGGCGGCACCCCGCCGAGCGCGACGATCCTTCGGAGCGCTCCGGCCGTCCGGCCTGTCACAGGGCCCCGGCTCGCGAGACGGCGCAGCATGGATGACGCGGCCGCAGCCTCCCCGATCGCCAGGACGAAGTCGGCTCGGGCCAGGGCCTCGGCCGGGGTTGTCGCGATCGTGCCCGAGGCGGCGAAGCCGGCGAGCGCCGCATAGAGCTCAGTGGACGCGAGAGGATCGACGATCCCGCCGACGACTTCCGCGAGGCGAATGCCCGCCCGGATGCCGTCCACATCGGCGACGAGCCCCGCAATTGCGGGCAGCCGGGCCTCCGCGATGACAGCGGCTGCAGCCGTGAGAGCTGCTTCTCGATCCACCCGCGCTCCATTGATCCAGGCCGCCATCAGCCGCGCCGCTGCTCCGTGCCGCCTGAACCGAAGCCTCTACGCCCGACTTTCCGCTCGTCCGCGAAGATGTCGATCGATCAAGCAACGCTGCCGAGAGTGCCTGTCGCCCATCAGGGGGGCAAGGGCCCAGCGCGGCGTAAATTATTCTATGATGTTTCTAAGAGCATGCTGAGTTGCGGCGGATCGCTCGTGCATGTGAAGCTGGCAAAGACTTCGGGTGGGAGGCGCGGCCAGGTGGCTTCACAGCCGATACGAGGTAGCCAAGCCGTCGTGGTGCGGGCGCCTGCGCGGCTGCATCTCGGATTTCTGGACCTCCATGGCGGCCTCGGGCGCTGCTTCGGCAGCATAGGCCTGGCCCTCGAGGAGCCTTTCACAGAGCTTCAACTGCAGCCCTCGAGAGAGCTGTGCTGCGAGGGCTCGGAAGCCAGTCGCGTGCGCCGGCTGTGCCTTGCGGCGGCCGAGCATCTTGAGGTCGAGGCCCTTTGTCGGATCGTGACGACCACTGCGATACCGGCTCATGCAGGTCTCGGCTCCGGCACGCAGCTCGCGCTCGCAATCGGGGGCGGGATCGCCCGGCTCAACGGCCGCGCGTTCACGCCCGCCGCGGCAGAGGCGCTGGATCGCGGCAATCGCTCCGGGGTAGGCATCGCTGCGTTCTTCCAAGGCGGATTGATTGTCGATGGAGGCCGACGGAGCGGCCACGGCCTGCCGCCCGTGATCGCGCGCCTCGACTTTCCGGCCGACTGGCGGGTGCTGCTGGTGCTCGATCCGGATAGGGCCGGCTTCCATGGCGAGGGTGAGCGCGCAGCCTTCGCGCGGCTCCCCGCTTTCCCGGAACATGACGCCGACCGGATCTCCCGGACGGTCCTCATGCAGATCCTGCCTGCCTTGGCCGAGCAGGACCTGCCGGGCTTCGGCGCAGGGATCGCGGACATCCAGCGCCGGCTTGGGGACCATTTCGCCCCGGCGCAGGGCGGCCGCTATACGAGTCCGCGCGTCGCGGCCGCGATGGCGGCTGTCGAGGCGCTCGGAATCGGCGGTGCCGGACAGAGCTCCTGGGGCCCGACCGGCTTCGCCTTTGTTGGTTCCGAGGCGGAGGCGGCGGATGTCGTTCGCTGGCTCAGGCGGCCGGGAGGCCCGGCCGACGGGCTTCGCATCCTGGCTGTCCGCGGACGGAACGGGCCGGCCGAGATCCGGCTGGTCGAAGCGGGGGAGAGGGCCGCCCGCGGCGCTCTCCTGAACGCTTGAGCGCGAGGCTCATCCTCCGATGGCGCGCTCCATACTCCATATGCTCAGTCCGACGAAGCATGTAAGCCCGTTCGACGTGAACATGGCCGTCGATGCCGGCTTCGACGTGATCGTGCCTCATCCGGACGTTCTGCCGGGCGAAGTCGGCGCGCTCGTGCAGGACGCGATCTTCTCCCGCTCGCCCCAGGATGGCAGCCGGACCTGCGTCTTCATCGGCGGTAAGGACGCAGAAACCGCGCTCGACATGTTTGCCTCTGCCAAGGCGGCCTTCGTGCCGCCATTCCGTCTGAGCCTCTTCGTCGATCCGGGCGGCTCGTTCACGACGGCGGCGGCAATGATCGCGATCGTGTCCCGCAAGCTGCGCGACCTCTCTGGAAGCGGGCTTTCCGGGCGTCGCGTCCTGATCTTCGGCGGTACGGGCGTGGTCGCCTACGGGGCGGCGGTGCTCGCCACAGGCGAGGGCGCGCGGCCGGTTCTCGTCGGCTATGACGGGCGCGATCGCGTGGCCCGCATCGCCGAGGCGATCCGGGCCAGGTTCGGCGCGGAGGTCGAGGCTTTGGACGGCTCGACGCCGGAGCTCCGGCGCAGGGCCATCGGAGATGCGGAGGTCGTCCTCTCCGCCGCCAAGGCCGGAATCCAGGTTCTTACCGGCGAGGACCTCCGGCACGCCGCGAAGCTGTCGGTGGCGGCGGACGTGAACGCGGTTCCGCCATCCGGCATCGCGGGGCTCGAGCTTCAAGCGAACGGCTCCCCGCTCGGCGGCAGCGGGCGTACATTCGGCGTTGGCGCGCTCGCGATCGGCAACGTCAAGTACCAGACCGAGCTGGGGCTGTTCCGGCGCATGCTGGCCTCGGAGAAGCCGCTCGCCGTCGGCCTGCAGGAGGCCTTCGCGCTTGCCTCCGAGATCGCGGGACGTGCCTGAGGCGGTCGTCATCCTCGCGCAGTCCGGCCGGGCGCTTGCCCAGGCGGCCCGACGGGCAGGGCTTCGGCCCTATGTCGCCGACCTGTTCGGGGACGAGGATACTCAAGCCTCCGCCGAAGCCTGGCGCCCGCTGCGAGGCGGGTTCGGCGGAAGCCTCCACGGCGGGACGGCGCTGCAGGCCGCGGGCGACCTTGCAGGGCTCGCGGGCCAAAACCTTGTCGGCCTGATCCTCGGCAGCGGCTTCGAAAGCGCGCCCGCCCTGGTAGCCGAACTGGCGCGACGTCAC
>JAFAEL010000008.1 GCA_023423995.1 Pseudomonadota bacterium
CCATCGCCCCGATACGGACCAGCCCATCGGCTTCCGCGATCCCGGCGAGATCGGGGATCCGGTTCAGGTCGATCAGGAGGGAAGGCGCCGCGAGGCGCATGTTGAGGGAGGTGACGAGGCTTTGGCCGCCCGCAAGGAGCCGCGCATCCTCGCCGTGCTCGGCGAGCAGCGCGAGCGCCTCGTCGAGCGTCGTCGGCCGCGCATAGGCGAAATCCGGCGCCTTCATCCGGCGCACCCTCCCCTTCACCCCTTGCTCTGCCCCGGGTGGTTGGGGCAGGCTGGAGCCTCTTGTTGATCGTTTGATCAATAGAGGCTGCCTTGGAATGGGGTCAAGTAGAATCGAGCTAGACCTTCGGCCGAGCCGTGCGCCCGCACGCCGGCGGCTCGACGCCGGCGCGCGAGAGCGGCAGATCCTGGAGGGCGCGATCGCGTATTTCGCGGAGGTCGGGCTCGACGGGCAGACGCGCGAGCTCGCTCGGCGGCTCGGGATCACGCAGCCGCTCCTGTTCCGCTATTTCCCGACCAAGCAGCACCTGATCGAGCGGATCTACGAAGAGGTCTATCTCAAGCGCTGGAAGGCTGAGTGGGAGGCGATCATCGCCGACCCGTCCCGGCCGACCATCGAACGCTTCCGGCGGTTCGAGCTGGATTACCAGCGCACGATCGATGACTACGCATGGCTGCGCATCTTCGTCTCGGCCGGACTGAAGGGCTACGGCCTTCCCCAGCGCTATCTCGGCATGGTGCGCGAGCGCATCTTCGCCCCGCTTCTCGCCGCCATGCGCGCCGAGTACCGGTTGCCGCCGCCCGAAACGCAGCCGCTCTCGCCGGCCGAGTTCGAGCTCCTCTTCGGCATCCATGGCGCCCTCGTCTATGTGGGGCTGCGCACACAGGTTTACGGCGCCGATGCGCCGTCCGATCACGACGCGCTCCGCGAAGCCCTGCTCGACTCGAGCCTGCCGGGGCTCGGCGAGGCCTTCCGGGCGATCGTCCGCCGCGAGCACAAAGCCGCCGCCCCCACTCGACCCGCCGTGCACGAGCCGGGCTAACCCCAACAACACCAGGAGGAACGATCCATGTCGCAGGCCTTGTCATCCCGTCCAGCACCAGCCCCCGACCTCGCGGCAGAATTGGACGCGGGACGCCGCAACGGCTGCGTCGGCACGCGGCTCCTGTCGGTGGACGATCGCTCGCGCGTCTGGACGATCGAGCTGAAGCCGGGCGAGCGCATCGGCTTCCACACGCATGTGCTCGACTACTTCTGGACCGCCGTCACGTCCGGCCGGGCGCGCTCGCATTTCGGGGACGGCCGGGTCGTGGAGACCGAGTACCGGGCCGGGGACATCCAGCACATGACGTTCTCGCCCGGCCGCTCGATGACGCACGACCTCGCTAATATCGGCGACACCGAGCTGATCTTCACGACGGTGGAGTTCCTGGACAGCGCCAATCCGCCCTTCGAGCTGCCTGTCGAAGTGCAGGCCCAGGCGGAAGGCGCGGTGCACGTTCGGGTCTGAGCGCAGCTCCCTGCCTCAGGCGGAAAGGCCGGGCGGCGGGACCGCCGTCTCGGCGAGCACCGCTTCCGGCTTCCGGTGGCGCTCGGCGTCCTCGCGCTGCCGGGCGTCGAGCTGTTGGGCCTGCATATAGGCGCCGAGCGCCCGCGACCGCGCCACGATCGCCGCGCCGAAGGGCCGCCTCGCCCGGTCCAGGGCTACCAGGGCTGATGGGACGTCGCCCTGCGCTGCGACGAGCGCATCTGCCAGCGCCGACGCGTCGGCCATCGCCTTGGTCACCCCCATGCCGACATGCGGTCGGGCCACGAAGGCGGCATCGCCGATCACCGCGACCCGGCCGCCGAACGCCATGGCGGGCGCCTCGAGGTCCAGGATCGCCTGGAGGAAGGGCTGGCGCGTCCGGCGGATGACCTCCGCGAAGGCCGGGGCGAGCAGCCGTTCCGCATCGCTCCGCATCCCGCTCAGGACCTCCGGCCGGATCCGGTTGGGCGGAATGGACAGCTCGTGCCGCGTCCCTTCCGTGTCGGTCAGGAGCCGGCCGAGTTCTTCCGCCCCAGCGGGCCTGTACCAGACGAAGTTGAAGCGGCGGCACCCGCGCCGGGTATCGTCGCCCGCGCCGGAGACGGGATAGCCGAGAATCTGCTCGCCCTTGGGCAGGCAGAAGGCGAAATGATCAGCGATCGCGTCCCGGGTCTCGGCCGAGAGCTCGCTCTCCTCCGCCAGGCCGCGCCAGGCGACGTAGCCCGCATAGACCGGAGCGGCCTCGGGGGCGAAGATCCGGCGGACCGTCGAGAACAGGCCATCGGCTCCCAGCACGAGATCGGCCGTGAAGCTCCGGCCGTCCTCCAGATTCAAGGCCACCTCGCCCGAGCCTGGCTCGATCCGCACGACATTGGCGCCGAGCGTGACGATCCCCGGCGGGAGCACCTTCCCCAGAGCGCCATAGAGGCGCCCCCAGCTCGCGAGCACCTGCGGCAGCCGTGTCTCGCCGACGATGTGCCCCTCCCGGTCGAGCACCCGGCGGGTCTCGACCGCGACTCCAAGGCTCGCGGGATCGGCGCAGGCATCCAGCCGAGCCAGGATCGCGTGCATCTCCGGATGCGTGACGATGCCGGCCCCGCGCCCGGCGAGGTCGGCCTGCGAGCGCTCGAAGACGCGGACCTCGGCGCCGATCCGCGCGAGCAGCGCGGCGGCCGTCAGACCCGTGATCGAGCCCCCGACGATTGCGATCCGGAGTGGTTGGCGGCTCGGCACGAAGGCTGATCCATCATCGTTGACGCGCTCGCCGCCGAGGGCCGAGCAACGAAGCTGGATAGAGCCTGCGATCCGTCCCGTCGAGCGATCAGGAGCCCGGCAGCAGCCTTAGGCGCCGGCCAAGGGCCGTCGTGAGCGTCGCCCCGCCGAACATCGTCACGGCAAAAACCCAGCCCGATGCGGCGCCGGCCGAGATGCCCGACAGCAGCGTGCCGATGGAGCAGCCAAGACCCGTCATGGCTCCCCAGCCCAGCAGCACGCCCCCGGCGAGGCCCCGCGCGACATGGCCCGTCCGCGGCCGTTCGAGCCGGAAGTGGCCGGCCAGCAGAGCCGCCCCGAAGGAGGCGAGCACGAGGCCGGTCACGAACAAGCCGTTCGGGGTCAGAAGAGCGTCGCGCACGAGCGTGGCACAGCCCCTGAACGTGTCGAGCCCCTCCAGCCGGGCGGGAAGAAGCCCCAGGGCGCCGGATAGCTGGCGCGAGCGGGAGCCGATCTCGGCCGTCACGCCGAGCGGGCCGACGCGCAGATAGGCGATCGTCGCAATCGCGCCGACGGCGATTCCACCGAGCCAGGCAGGCCACCTATTTCGGAACACGGCCTGGAGCGGGTCCGCCGCTGGCGAAGTGGGCACGACCGGCCGGGCGTAGATGAGCCACAAGGCGATCGCCGCCAGCACACCGAGGCCGAGCGCGAGCGCGCCGCCATAACCGAGAAAGCGCGGCAGCCAGAGGACCGGCGCGTCCGAGACGCTCGCGAGATAGAGCGGGTTCCAGGTCTGGAAGGCGAGCACGAAGCCGATCGCCGTGCCGAGAAGCGCGAAGGGTGCCGTCGGCGACCCCTCTCCCAGCCGGTAGAGATGCGCGCTAATGCAGGAGCCGGAGATCGCCATGCCCGCGCCAAAGGCAAGGCCGGCCAGGACGAGAACCGGGCCGACCGGGCCGATATGCGCATCCGGCGGCAGGCGCGTCCCGCTCGGGTCGGGAAGCCATCCGCCGATCACGGCCGTCGTGCCGGCCAGCGCCACTGCGAGCGCGGCCAGGATGGCGAGCACGCCGCGGGGGTCGCCGCGATCGAGCAGGTCGCGCCAATGGCAGGCGAAGCAGAAGCGGGAGCGCTGCAGGACGAAGCCGAAGACTGCGCCGAAGAGGAGCGACAGCGAAAGCTTACCGCTGCCGGGTTGTGACGAGAGGTGCCACACGCCGGCCACGAGTCCGACGGCAATCAGGGCCGCGAGCGCGGCCCTGACAGGAGACAGGTCTCCGAGCCCCGGGCTGGGCCGGAGCACCGGATTGGAGGCGGAGCTCACGCTACTTGCCGCCCCAGACCGAGCCGGCGAGGTTGGCGATCGGCACCCCGACCGCGTTCCCGTATTCCGTCCAGGAGCCGTCGTAGTTCGCCGCCTCGTAGCCGAGCAGGCGCGTCAGCAGGAACCAGGTGTGGCTCGAGCGCTCGCCGATGCGGCAGGTCGTGATGATCGGCTGCGACCCGTCCACGCCGACCTCCGCATAGATCTTCTTGAGCTCGGCCACGGACTTGAAGGTCCCGTCAGGGTTGACGGCCCGGGCCCAAGGCACGTTGACCGAGGTCGGAATGTGGCCCGCGCGGATCGCGAGCTCCTGGAAGCCGGCCGGCGCGATGATCTTGCCCGAGAACTCGTCGGGCGAGCGGATGTCGAGGATCTTCGCCTTCCGATCGCCCTTGGCCACCGCGACCACGTCGGCGAGGCGCGCCCGCGGCCCCGGCTGTGCCGCCGCGACGGTGAAGTTCGAGGGCGCTACCTCGGCGGTCCGGGTGTCGAGCGGGCGCTTCTCGGCCTCCCACTTCTTGCGGCCGCCATCGAGCAGCTTAACGTTGTCGACGAGGCCGTATTGCGCGAGGACCCACGCGCCCCAGGCGGCGAACCAGTTGTTGTTGTCGCCATAGAGGACGATCGTGCTGTCCCGGTCGATGCCGAGACGGCGGGCCAATGCTTGGAACTTCTCCGGCCGGGCGATGTCGCGGTCGGTGGTCTCGACGAGATCCGTGTGCCAGACGACGTTCTGCGCGCCCGGGATATGGCCTCGCTCGAACAGCCCCGGCTCGACGGAGACCTCGAGAACCCGGAGCTTCGGCCGGTCGAGATTCTTCTCCAGCCACTCCGTCGTGACGAGCGCCCCGGCGGCCGTTCCCTGGGCGGAGGCGGGGCCTCCGACGATGATCCAGCTGATCAGGGCCAGCGCGAGCGCCAGGCTCAGCGCTCCCAATCGGCGGCGAAGAAGAACGGGTTGTCCTCCCTCCGGGGACATAAGCGCCGCCGTCGCTCTCCCTTGCCAATAACCTTCGGTTGCCCCCACCACGATCGTTCTCCACCAATGTTTGGAGCAGGCATCGTCGTCACCTAGACAACAAAGATCAACTAGTCTGACTATGCTTTGTTACACTTGAAACCAGAATTTCAATCTCCTTTTCCTGCAACTTGTAGAACAAATAATCTACGGCAGGCCATTCGAATACATACCCTCCGCAAAGGTGGTTGCCGGGCCGAGATCTTCCGCCATGCCGCCTCGTCGCGAACGGGAGCGAAGTGCCTCTGTCGGCGTCGCCCAGTCATGCCCGGAACGCACCAGCCCCGAGCAGATTAGCAAGCGGCCGACGGCTACGCCTGCGTGGGCGGCACGCCGCATCACACGGGTGTCAACGTCGAGATCGCTGCCTCGCGATGTTCGACTGAGCCCGGCAGCTCCGGTTCACCGGAGGAAGCCGGCTTCCCGCAGATAGCGGGCGGCGCCCGGATGCAGGGCGTCCGGGCTGGAGACGGCCGCGACCGTGTTGCCCGCCGTGGTCTCGGCACCCTGCGGGAGCGAGGCGGCCAAAGCCGGCTCGGCGCGATTCAGCGCCCGTGCGAGGCGATAGGCGAGCGCCCCGTCCAGATCCGATCGCACCAGGATGAAGCTCCACGAGCCGACCGACGGAATCGGTGCATCCTGTCCCGCATAGGTCCGGGCCGGAACGAGAAGCGGCTTGAGGAAGCCGTGCTTGGCGCGGATCGCCTGGATCTGCCCGGCATCGGGCGCGATGAACCGGGCCCCGCCGGGCGACCCTGCCACGGATGCAAAGCCGGGCCATCCGAGTCCGGCGCCCCACAAGGCCGCTGCCCTCCCGTCGAGCACCATGGCGGGGCCGTCGCCCGCGCGGTCGAGAAAGATCGGCTGGAAGTCCCGATCGAGATCGAGCCCGATCCCGTCGAGGACATAGCGGGCGAGGACGACCAGGCCCGAACCCCGCGCCCCGAAGGCGATCGGCTTTCCCCGCAGGTCGCCGATGCTGCGCGCGGGGCTCTCTGCCCGGACCACGAACATCCCAGGCTGGGAATACATGGCGCTCAGGATCTTCACGCGGGCGGAAGGGCGACCGGGTCCGGCAAGCGCTTCATGCAGCACCTCGCCCGTGACGAGACCGAGGTCGAGTTCACCCCGTTCCAGCATGGGGACGTTCTCGGCGCTGCCCTTGGTGCCGCGTTGCTCGATCTCGAGCTGGGGATCGACGGTCTTGAGCGCCGCGACGAGCGCCGCCCCATAGACCGGAAAGCCGCCGCCCAGCGTCGCCGTGCCAAGCACGACCTTCGCCGGTTGCGCGCTGGCCGTCATCGGCAGGGAGAGAAGAGGGGCCGCGAAGGCGGTTCTGAGGAGGCGTCGTCGGTCGATCTGCATGACGCCTCGCACAAGAACACGAGCGGATCAGGCCTTAAGGCTCGCGCGAGCGCGTCGGCGCCCGTGGTCATGATACCGAGATCGCAGCCGGCCGCCACGGAGTTGTACCCCCGCTCGACGTAGCGGGGCGTCTCCGCTTTCGGGCTGGGCGCAGCCGTCACGCGCCAGCCATTCGCTCAATCCCATCGTCGATCCAGGCCCGCGTCCCCTCCAGCACCTCATCCGAGAGCGCGGGATCGTCGATCGCCCGGGCGAGTATCACGGCGCCCACCATCGCTGCCCAGGTTCCGATCGCTGCGCGCCGCCGCTCTGCCGGATCACCTTGCGGGAGCGACTTGCCGATACGGTCGACCCGCCGCCGAACGCCCTCCGCCATGGCCGAGCGGACCCCGGGGGTCTGGTGGCGCACGGCCGCGGCGAGACTCGCAGTCGGGCAACCGCCTCCGGCATCGTCGCGGTGACGCGGCGAGAGATAGGCATCCACATAGGTGCGAAGATCCTCGCCTCCGGTTGAGCCGGCGAGGACATGGGTAAGGGCGTGTTCGATCAGGTCGTCCTTGGACCTGAAGTGACCATAGAAGCCGCCATGGGTCAGCCCGGCGGCCTTCATCACTTCCGCCACGCTGACCGCGTCGAAGCCCCTGTCGCGAAACAGCCGGCTTGCCGCGTCCAAGATCCGGCGGCGGTTCTCCGCCATCTGCTCCCGGCTCACTTTCATTCCGAGATGTCCCGCGCGGCCCTGTGAGATTTCCACGATTGACGTCGTGTTCGCCAATCATGATGCATATCATGATTAGAACCGATCAGGGGAAAGAGCAACGCCATGACACTCGCTCCATCCGTCCTCGTCACGGGAGCCTCCACCGGCATCGGAGCCGCGTACGCGCAGCGCTTCGCGGCACGCGGCCACGACCTCGTGTTGGTTGCCCGTGACATGGCCCGGATGGAAACGCTCGCCGCCCGCCTGCGCCAGGAAAATGGCGTGTCCGTCGACATCCTCCAGGCCGATCTGACGCATCCTGCCGAGCTTGCGACGGTAGAGGCAAGGCTGAGCGACGACGCCCGCATCGGTGTTCTCATCAACAACGCCGGCACGGCGCTGGGCGGAAGCTTCGTCGAGCAGAGCCCGGATGAGGTGGCACGACTTGTCGCGATCAACACGACTGCACCCCTGCGTCTAGCCAGCGCCGTCGCGCCCCGGCTTGCAAGGGCGGGCGAAGGAGCGATCGTCAATATCGGCTCGGTGGTCGGCCTCGCGCCGGAATTCGGCATGACCGTCTATGGGGCGACCAAGGCTTTCATGCTGTTCCTGTCCCAGGGACTCAACCTCGAGCTTGGGCCGAAGGGCGTCTACGTTCAGGCCGTGCTTCCCGCCACGACGCGCACGGCGATCTGGGATCACGTCGGTACGGACGTCAGCGGGCTATCCTATGTGATGGAGGTCGACGACCTGGTGGATGCGGCTATGGTCGGGTTTGACCGCCGCGAAGCAGTGACCATCCCGCCGCTCCCCGATGTCGGCCAGTGGGACGCGCTTCAGGCAGCACGCCAGGCCATGCTGCCGAACTACCGAAACCGGCTGCCCGCCGAGCGGTACCGCATGCACGCCTGAAGACGTTTCGAGGCGCTCGAGCACGATTACCTCGTCGGCGAGGACCCGCCCACGACAGGCACAGGTGCCGTCACTCCCACTCGATCGTGCCGGGAGGCTTCGACGTCACGTCGTAGGTCACCCGGTTGATCCCCTTCACCTCGTTGACGATCCGGACCGAGACGCGGCCGAGGAAGGCCATGTCGAAGGGGTAGAAGTCGGCTGTCATGCCGTCCACGGAGGTGACGGCGCGCAGCGCGCAGACATAGTCGTAGGTGCGACCGTCGCCCATGACGCCGACGGTACGGACCGGCAGCAGCACGGCGAAGGCCTGCCAGATCGTGTCGTAGAGTCCGCCCTTGCGGATCTCGTCGAGATACACGGCGTCGGCCTTGCGCAGGATCTCGAGCTTCTCGCGCGTGATCTCGCCGGGGCAGCGGATCGCGAGGCCAGGCCCCGGGAAGGGATGGCGGCCGACGAAGGCCGGCGGCAGCCCGAGCTCGCGCCCGAGCGCGCGCACCTCGTCCTTGAACAGCTCGCGCAGGGGCTCGACGAGCTTCATGTTCATGCGCTCGGGGAGGCCACCGACATTGTGGTGGCTCTTGATCGTGACCGACGGGCCGCCCGTGAAGGAGACGCTCTCGATCACGTCCGGGTAGAGGGTTCCCTGCGCAAGGAACTCGGCCCCGCCGATCTTCTTCGCCTCCGCCTCGAAGACGTCGATGAAGAGGCGGCCGATCGTCTTGCGCTTGACCTCGGGGTCGGAGACGCCTTCCAGCGCTTGCAGGAACATCTCGTCCGCCCGGACATGCACGAGCGGGATGTTGTAGTGGTCGCGGAAGAGGCCGACGACCTCCTCGGCCTCGCCCTGACGCAACAGGCCGTGATCGACGAAGACGCAGGTCAGCTGCTCGCCGATCGCCTCGTGGATCAGCACGGCCGCGACCGCGGAATCGACGCCGCCCGACAGGCCGCAGATGACGCGCCCCTTGCCGACCTGCTCGCGGATCCGGCCGATCGCCTCCTCGCGGAAGGCCGCCATCGTCCAGTCGCCGGAGCAGCCTGCGATGTCGCGCACGAAGTTGCGGATCAGGAGCTCGCCCTGCGGGGTATGCGCGACCTCGGGATGGAACTGCACCGCGTAGAACTTGCGCGCCTCGTCGGCGACGACGGCGAAGGGGGCGTTCTCCGAAAAGGCGAGCGGCTCGAACCCGTCCGGCAGCTTCGTGACGCGGTCGCCGTGGCTCATCCAGACCGGGTATTTGTGACCGACATGCCAGACGCCGCGGAACAGCGGGCTGTCGGCCATGATCTCGATCTCGGCCCGCCCGAACTCAGCGTGGTGGCCGCCCTCGACCTCGCCGCCGAGCTGCGCGGCCATCGCCTGCTGGCCGTAGCAGATGCCGAAGACCGGCACGTCGCCCGAAAAGACGTCCTGAGGAGCGCGGGGGCTCGACTCGACCGTGACGGATTCCGGGCCGCCAGACAGGATCACGCCCTTCGGCTTCAGCTCACGGAAGGCCGCTTCCGCCTTCTGGAAGGGGACGATCTCGCAATAGACCCCCTCCTCCCGGACGCGGCGCGCGATCAACTGCGTCACCTGGGAGCCGAAATCGACGATGAGGATCTTGTCGTGGTCGTGGGTGGTCATGAGACTCGGTATTCGCGAAGTGATTTCAAGCGCGCCACGAGCGACTCGTCCGCGAGACGCCGACGGCAGAGGGAAACGAAATCCTCGTCGGCGGTGATGAGCACCGTGTCCCACCGCTGAGCCAGGGCGAGGTATAAGCAGTCATAGATCGGATGCCCAAGAGTTCGCGCAACCTCCGTGGCAACCTTAACCAGCGCTTTCGAGGGGACCAGTTCAGGGCAGGTCAGATCGAGATCGGCGAGCGCCAGATCCAAGAGCTCATCGGCGAACTTGCCGGCCCGATTCTGTCTCAGAAGAGCGTTCACGACCTCCGGAAGGAGGATGTCGGGCGCTATGAAGAGAAGGCTTTCCGCCTCCAGCAGACCGAGAGCGAGCTCGCGATCGTGCTCATGCACGTACCACTTAACGGCAACCGAGGCGTCGAGAACGATCGGTCTCATCAACGGGCGCGGTCTTCTCGTATCAGGTCGACCGAGTTGATCGGCGAGGGATGCGCCTGAGCCGCCTGTATCGCCCGCGCGCGGGCGGCCCGGTTTCCAGAGCGGGCACGCAACCCCAGTCGGATCAGATCAGCCGCGAAGCTCTCGGCATCGACCCCGAGCCGATCGGCGGCCTGCCTGAGCTCGAGCAGGAGGCTTTCGTCGATGTTGCGGATCGTCATCTCGCCCATGGTCGGCCCTCAGCCCTCCCGCCTGATCATAGCGACATAGAACCCGTCCGTCCCCGTCCGCAACGGCGACATCTGAAGCCCATGTCCCGTGAGGCGAACGGCCTCGCCAAGTCCCGAAAGCCCGGCTGCGGCGAGAGCCTCCCCGGCGGCTACCGCCGAGAATTCAGGGCGACGCTCGAGCAGGCCGGCCACGGCATCGTCGTTCTCCTCCGGCAACATCGAGCAGGTGATATAGGCGATCCGCCCGCCGGGGCGAACGAGCTCGGCGGCGCGGTCGAGCACGGCCGCCTGTTCCTTCAGCCGGACCTGGAGGCTCCCCGGCCGCACGCGCCACTTGGAATCCGGGTTTCGCCGCCAGGTGCCGGTGCCCGTGCAGGGAGCATCGACGAGAACGAGGTCCGCCTTTCCCTCGAGGTCCTGCACCGCATCCTCCCGCCCACGCGGCGTCCTGACCTGGACGTTCCGCACGCCGGCCCGCTCGAGCCGGGCATGGATCGGAGCGAGCCGCCGCTGGTCTGAATCGGTTGCGTAGATCTGGCCGTGATTGCCCATGGCGGCCGCGAGCGCGAGCGTCTTGCCGCCGCCACCGGCGCAAAGGTCGATCACCTGGTCGCGGGGTCCGGCGCCCGCGATCATGGCGGCGAGCTGAGAACCCTCGTCCTGGATCTCAATCTCGCCCTTGAGGAAGGCCGGATCCGACTGGATGGAGGGCGCCTTCTCGCCGGCGCCATGGATGATCCGCAGGCCGAGCGGCGAGTAGGGCGTCGGCACGGCCGAGAGATGGGCGAGCTCTGCCTGGACGAGCTCCCGCGAGCTCTTCAGGGCGTTGACGCGCAGGTCGAGCGGAGCTCGCTTCGCGAGCGCTGCCGCCTCCGCGGCGAGTTCGCCGCCGAGGAGCCTCTCCAGCGAGGGCGAAAGCCACTCGGGGAAGTCCCCCGAGACATGAGGGGGAGCATCGTCGACGCTCCCGGACTCGAGGCGCCCCCGCTCGGCGTCGCTCAGGGGCGAAGGCGCAAAGCGCTCTCCGGAGCAGAGGCGGGAAATCTCTTCGGCCGACAGGCCTCTCTCCAGCCGCAGCATTCCCAGCAGGATGCCGCGCGGATTGTCATTGCCCATGAGCCAAGCCGCGGAGGCCCTGCGACGGAGCGTGTCGTAGACCAAGCCGGCGATCGCGGCACGATCGCCCGACCCCGCGAAGCGGTGCGACAGTCCCCAATCCTTCAGGGCGTCCGACGCCGGCCGCCGCCGGGCTGCGATGTCGGCGAGGACCTCCACGGCCGCGGAGAGGCGTGCCGCCGGCGTCATCGGGCGCTCCCCGGTAAGCGAAGCGTCACCATTCGGGCGCAGAACGTCAGCCCTGTCAGGAGGGAACGCTCCCAGCGCGCCTGCCCGGCTTCCGGAGAAAATTGCCTCATGACTACCTTGTTGCGGCTGTCCGTCATCGCCGCCCTGACATTCACGATCGCGGCCTGCGCCTCGGCCCCGCCGCCTCCGCCCGACTACCCGCCGCCCGGTCAGCGCCAACTCGACGCCAAGACACAGCTGGAATCCGGCCGGCGTTACTGAGGGCCTTATGTCCGCGTGGGCTGCAGGCTCACGCGGGCCACGGCCCCGCGAGGATGCGGATCGCGAAGATGATCCACATCACGACAAGCACGACGACGCCGAAGACGAAAGCCCCGAACCGGTACGGGACGTGGTTCGTACTGACATAGACCGCAGCATGGGCAAAGCGCGTGAGCACGAAGACCCAGCTGAGGGCGACGAACAGCAGGTCGGCTTTCCGCGTGTAGATGGCGAGAATCACCAGCACGTAGAAGAGAACGGGCACCTCGAACTGGTTCCCGAAAGCGTTCGCCACCTGCTGAGCCGGTGCCGGCCAGTTCTTCTGGCCCAGCGAGACCTCTCCGGCCTCCACTGCGCGCGAACGCAGCAGCCGGTAGCGTCGCAACCCCGTCCACATCAGCAGCGCGAAGGTGAGCGCGACCTGCACGAACAGCGGCAGGAGAATGGCCGGGATGCTCACGCCGCGCCTCCCGAATGCCGGGCTCGCACCACTCGCCTCACACCCGCGTCGGGTAATTGGGGCTCTCGCGCGTGATGGTCACGTCATGGACGTGGCTCTCGCGGAGGCCGGCATTGGTGATGCGGACGAAGCGGGCCTTCTCGCGCAGCTCGGGGAGCGTCGCGGCGCCGACATAACCCATGGCAGCGCGAAGCCCGCCCGAGAGCTGGTGCAGCACGTTTGCGACCGGACCCTTGTAGGCGACCTGTCCCTCGACTCCCTCCGGCACCAGCTTCAGCGCGTCCCGGACCTCCGCCTGGAAGTAGCGGTCGGCCGAGCCGCGCGCCATTGCGCCGACGGAGCCCATGCCCCGGTACGACTTGTAGGACCGACCTTGGTAGAGGAACGTCTCGCCCGGGGCCTCGTCGGTTCCGGCCAGCAGGGAGCCGACCATCGCGCAGGACGCTCCCGCTGCAAGTGCCTTGGCAAGATCGCCGGAGAACTTGATGCCGCCGTCGGCGATGATCGGAACCCCGGCCGCATTGCCCGCCTCCACGGCCTCCAGGATGGCGGTGAGTTGCGGGACGCCGACGCCCGCGACCATGCGGGTGGTGCAGATCGAGCCCGGCCCGATCCCGACCTTCACAGCGTCAGCGCCGGCATCGATGAGCGCCTGCGTGCCCTCCCGCGTCGCCACGTTGCCGGCGATCACCTGGACGGCGTTCGACAGCTTCTTCACGCGGGTGACGGCATTCAGCACCTGCACCGAGTGACCATGCGCCGTGTCGACCACGATGACGTCGACGCCCGCATCGATCAGCATCTCCGAGCGCTCGAAGCCGCCCTCGCCCGTGGTCGTCGCGGCGGCGACACGGAGCCGGCCCTGCTCGTCCTTGGCGGCGTTCGGATAGGCGACCTGCTTCTCGATGTCCTTCACGGTGATAAGGCCGATGCACCGGAAGTGGTCGTCGACGACGAGCAGCTTCTCGATCCGGAACTGGTGGAGCAGGCGCTTGGCCTCGTCCTGGCTCACGCCCTCGCGGACTGTGATCAGCCGGTCCTTCGTCATCAGCTCGGAGACGGGCTGGCTGGGATCGTTGGCGAAGCGCACATCCCGGTTGGTGAGGATGCCCGCGAGACGGCCGCGCGAGCCGTTCGGCCCGCGTTCGACGACGGGAATGCCGGAAATCCGATGGCGCTTCATGGTCGCCAGCGCTTCGGAAAGCGTCTCATCCGGGAACACGGTGATCGGGTTCATCACCATGCCCGACTCGTATTTCTTCACGAGCCGGACCTGCTCGGCCTGGTCAGGTGCGTCGAGGTTACGGTGGATGACCCCCAGCCCGCCATTCTGGGCCATGGCGATGGCCATGTTGGCCTCGGTGACCGTGTCCATCGCCGAGGAGATGATCGGAATATTCAGGGCGATCGAGCGGGTCAGCTGGGTTCTGACATCCGTCTCCGCCGGCAGGACTTCGGAGCGGCCTGGCCGCAAGAGCACGTCGTCGAAGGTAAGCCCCTCGACAAAGATGGTAGAACCGCCGCTTTCGATCATCGCCAACCCTCATCGGCTCGGTCGGGAAACTGCGATATCGCACCGCAGCATCAGGTCCGAGAGTTGGCGAGGGTCCGTAGCACGCAGGCCGCGGCAACGCTAGCGACTCGCCACCGGTTCTTCGCCGATGGGAACCGGACGGAGCCGCGGACGCTTGTCGCACGACCTTGACCGAGGTTCTCCATGCAGTTCGCCCCTCTCGCCCATGCCTGCCTTGGCCTCCTGGCGCTGACCGGCATCGCGGCAGCCCAGGAAGTTCCGCGCACCCCGCCCCAGCCCGAGTTGGAGGCTTGCAAGACAACGGGCCTTCTCGCGCTGAAGGAACGCAACCCCGCCATCACGGATCTTCTCATCGACCCGGATGCGGTCTCGATCGCCAAGGCGGACACGAAGGTCGAGGACACGCCGGTAAAGGGCGTGATCATGGGCGAGGCCTATCTGGAAAAAAAGAAGACGGAGAAACCGCACCGCTTCGTTTGCCTCCTCGGCGAGAAGGGCAAGGTGCTGCTCACCTTCTTCACGCAGGAATAGGCCGCGCCCTGCCAGGTTGCGCTGCCGGCCCGGCAGGTTCACAGAGCCGGCGCCCCGGGCCGCGTCGCCCATTCTTCGCCAACCCGTCCTGATGCGTCGCGAACGCCTCATCCCGATCATCGTCGCGACAGCGCTGTTCATGGAGAACACGGACTCGACCGTGCTCTCGACGGCTCTCCCGGCGATTGCCGCGGACCTCAACCAGGACCCGATCGCGCTCAAGCTCGCGCTGACCTCGTACCTGGTCAGCCTGGCCGTGTTCATTCCCGTCTCGGGCTGGATGGCCGACCGCTTCGGTGCCCGGAACATCTTCCGGGCGGCGCTCGGCGTCTTCATGGCGGGCTCGATCGCGTGTGCGGTCGCTGGCTCGCTCACCGGCTTCGTGGCCGCACGGTTCCTGCAAGGAATCGGCGGGGCCATGATGGTGCCCGTGGGGAGGCTGGTCCTCCTGCGGAGCGTGCCCAGGAGCGAGCTCGTGAGCGCGATGGCCTGGGTGACCATGCCGGCGCTCATCGGCCCGGTGATCGGCCCCCCGCTGGGCGGCTTCATCACCACCTATTTCGACTGGCGCTGGATCTTCATCATCAATCTCCCGGTGGGGGTCGTCGGGATCCTGCTTGCGACGCGCTTCATGGGAGACATCCGCGAGGAGGAGAGGCGCCCGCTCGATGTCTTCGGGTTCCTGACCTTCGGGTTCGGCCTCGCGCTCCTGATGCTCGGCTTCTCCACGGGCGGCCGTCATCTCATCCCGATCGAGGCTTCCCTCGCCGCCAGCCTTCTCGGTGCCGCGCTCGTCGCGCTCTACGCCTGGCACGCCCTCCGCACGCCGCATCCCCTCGTCGACCTCTCCCTCCTGAAGCTGCCGACGCTGAGGAACGGGATGATCGGCGGGGTGCTGTTCCGGATCGGGGTGGGGGCTATCCCCTTCCTGCTGCCGCTCATGTTCCAGCTCGGGTTCGGGCTGAGCCCCGTGCATTCGGGGCTTCTCACCTTCGCATCGGCGGCCGGCGCAATGGTGATGAAGGGCCTTGCGGCGCGGATCCTGCGGCAGTTCGGCTTCCGGCAGGTGCTGATCTGGAATGCGCTCGTGGCCTCCGGCTTCATTGCGGCCTTCGGCCTTTTCCAGCCGACGACGCCGGCGCTCGTGGTGCTGGCAGTGCTGCTCGTCGGCGGCTGCTTTCGGTCGCTCCAGTTCACCGGTCTCAACACGATCGTCTATGCGGATGTGCCAAGTTCGCGGATGAGCGGAGCCACGAGCCTCGTGAGCGTGACGCAGCAGGTGGCCCTCAGCGCCGGCATCGCGGTCGGCGCGGGCGTGCTCCAGTTCGCAAGCCAGGTCGGACATGGGCACGAGCTCGCCGCGAGCGACTTCTGGCCGGCCTTCCTGGCGGTCGGCCTCGTCTCCGCGACGTCCGTCTTCTTCTTTGCCCGACTCGATCCGGATGCCGGGGCCGAGATGTCCGGCCGCGCTGCGATCCGGGCGAAGCCGATGGCCGAGAGCGCCTAGTCGGCTTCCTGCGGCTGGGCTCCTGCACCGCGGAAGCCCGTCGCAAGCACATAGAGCTCGGCCGAATCGGAGCGGCTAGCCGCCGGCTTCACATGCCTGACCTGGGCGAAGTCGCGCTTCAGGTCGGCGAGCAGCGTGTTCTCCGTCCCGCCCTGAAGCACCTTGGCCACGAAGGCACCGCCCGGCTCGAGCACGAGGCGGGCGAAGTCGGCGGCCGCCTCCGCCAGTCCCATGATCTTGAGGTGATCGGTCTTCTTGTGACCCGTTGCGTTGGCGGCCATGTCGGACATCACGACATCCGCGCCGCCGCCCAGCATCTCCTTGAGCCGGTCCGGGGCGTGCTCCTCCATGAAGTCCAGCTTCTCGAAATCGACGCCCGGGAGCGGATCCATGTCGAGGAGGTCGATACCGACCACCCTGCCCTTCCCGGCCGGCCGCCCTACGCGCTGGGCCGCGATTTGCGACCAGCCCCCCGGGGCCGCCCCGAGGTCTACGACCC
>JAFAEL010000110.1 GCA_023423995.1 Pseudomonadota bacterium
GCGACGCGCGTCACCTCGCCCGCGAAGGCGTTGAGCTGGTCCACCATCGTGTTGATGGTGTTCTTCAGCTCCAGGATCTCGCCCTTCACGTCCACGGTGATCTTGCGGCTGAGGTCGCCGCGCGCGACCGCGGTCGTCACCTCCGCGATGTTGCGGACCTGCCCCGTGAGGTTCGAGGCCATCGAGTTGACGTTCTCGGTCAGGTCCTTCCAGGTTCCCGCGACGCCGGGCACCTGCGCCTGGCCGCCGAGCTTGCCTTCCGTGCCGACCTCGCGCGCGACGCGCGTCACCTCCGAGGCGAACCGGTTGAGCTGGTCCACCATGGTGTTGAGCGTCTCCTTCAGCTGAAGGATCTCGCCCCGCACGTCGACGGTGATCTTGCGCGAGAGGTCGCCGTTCGCGATCGCGGTCGCGACCTCGGCGATGTTGCGGACCTGCGCGGTGAGGTTGCCGGCCATCGAGTTGACCGAGTCCGTCAGGTCCTTCCAGGTGCCGGCGACACCCGGCACCTGCGCCTGGCCGCCGAGCCGTCCTTCCGTGCCGACCTCGCGCGCCACGCGCGTCACCTCGCCCGCGAAGGAGCGAAGCTGGTCCACCATCGTGTTCAGGGTGTCCTTCAGGAGAAGGATCTCGCCCCGCACGTCGACCGTGATCTTCTTCGACAGGTCGCCCGACGCGACCGCCGTCGCGACCTCTGCGATGTTGCGGACCTGGGCGGTCAGGTTGCCGGCCATCGAGTTGACCGAGTCGGTGAGGTCCTTCCAGGTGCCCGCGACGCCCTTCAGCTGCGCCTGACCGCCGAGCTTGCCCTCCGTGCCGACCTCGCGCGCGACGCGCGTCACCTCCCCGGTGAAGGCGTTCAGCTGGTCGACCATCGTGTTGATGGTCTCCTTCAGCTCCAGGATCTCGCCCGAGACGTTGACGGTGATCTTCTTCGACAGGTCGCCGTTGGCGATGGCGGTCGAGACCTCCGCGATGTTGCGCACCTGGGCGGTCAGGTTGCCGGCCATCGAGTTGACCGAGTCGGTGAGGTCCTTCCAGGTACCGCCCACGCCGAGCACGTTGGCCTGTCCGCCGAGGCGCCCTTCCGTGCCGACCTCGCGCGCCACGCGCGTCACCTCGCCCGCGAAGGCGTTCAGCTGGTCGACCATCGTATTGATGGTCTCCTTCAGCTCCAGGATCTCGCCCGAGACGTTGACGGTGATCTTCTTCGACAGGTCGCCATTCGCCACCGCCGTCGTGACCTCGGCGATGTTGCGCACCTGGCCCGTCAGGTTCGACGCAATCGAGTTGACGTTGTCGGTGAGGTCCTTCCAGGTACCCGCGACACCCGGCACCTGCGCCTGGCCGCCGAGCTTGCCCTCGGTGCCGACCTCGCGCGCCACGCGCGTCACCTCGGACGCGAAGGCGTTCAGCTGGTCGACCATCGTGTTGATGGTCTCCTTCAGCTCCAGGATCTCGCCCGACACATCCACGGTGATCTTGCGCGAGAGATCGCCGCGCGCCACCGCCGTCGTCACCTGGGCGATGTTGCGGACCTGCGCGGTGAGGTTGCCGCACATCGCGTTCACGGAATCGGTCAGGTCCTTCCAGGTGCCGGCGACGCCGGGCACGATCGCTTGGCCGCCGAGCTTGCCCTCCGTGCCGACCTCGCGCGCCACGCGCGTCACCTCGGACGCGAAGGAGCGGAGCTGGTCCACCATCGTGTTGATGGCTTCCTTGAGCTGCAGGATCTCGCCCCGCACGTCGACGGTGATCTTCTTGGACAGGTCGCCATTCGCGACCGCGATAGTGACGTCGGCGATGTTGCGGACCTGGGCGGTCAGGTTCGACGCCATCGAGTTGACGCTCTCCGTCAGGTCCTTCCAGACGCCTGTAACCTCGGAGACCTGCGCCTGGCCGCCGAGCTTGCCGTCCGTGCCGACCTCCCGGGCGACGCGCGTCACCTCGGACGTGAAGACGGAAAGCTGCTTGATCATCGCGTTGACGATCGTGGCCGAGCGCAGGAACTCGCCCTTGAGCGGGCGCCCGTCGACATCGAGCGGAACGGTCTGGAGCAGGTCGCCCTTCGCGACCGCCGTGATCGTGCGGGTCACCGCCGTCGTCGGCCACAGGAGATCGTCGATCAGCGTGTTGACCGATTCCTCCATGTCGCCCCAGGCGCCGTGCGCGGTGCCGAACCGGACCCGGTTGCGGGTCTTGCCTTCGCGCCCGACGACCTGCCCGACCTGCTCCAGCTCCTTCGCCATCCGCTCGTTCGCGGCGACGATGTCGTTGAAGGCGTCCGCGATCTTGCCGGCGACGCCCGTATGGTGCGTCGGCAGCCGGACGGAGAAATCCCCCAGCCGCATCGCCTGCAGCGCTTCGAGCAGCTCGATCGTGTGGCTGTCGGCTTCCTGGCCATTGCCATGCGAGCCGGAAGCCGGCGCGCCGCCGTTCCGGCTCGCCCCTCGGGGCATGGCCGGATTTGCAGCAGTCTCGGTCGCGCCGTCGCCGGCGAGCTCGGAGGGCTGGTCCATGTTCCCGCTCCCGCCCGGCCAGATCAAAGCCGGTTCGATCCATCTTTATAGCTAAGCCACTCGGGCGGGGCACGGCCAAACTGCGGCCGCAAGCCCCTTGTCACCGAGAGGAGGCGCGGCGCGTGTTCTTGCGGAGGATCGCGGCGATGATCAGGAGGAAGGCGAACAGACGGATCAGGTAGAACCAGGTCTGCTCCTCCTTCGGCAGCCCGGACCATGCGATCAGGACCTGCTCCAGCGAGAGCAGCGCAAAGGCTGCCGCGAAGACGGCGAAGAGCTCGTCCCGCGTCTGGGACCAGAATTTCAGGAAGAAGACGGCGGCGATGAGGTACCCCATCGCGACCGCGCCGAAGCTGAAGTCGAGCACGGTCAGCGCTCCTCCGCTTCCCAGATGAACCCGAACAGCAGCACGCTAATCCCGGCGATGGAGGTCAGTCGACGGTAGACGAGGAAGTCGATGCTCTCGATCACGAGCAAGTCGATCACCACCAGGAGGTTGTTGAGGGCGAGCAGGACAAAGCAGCCCGCGCTCCAGAGCAGCAGCTTTCCCCCGGTCTGGAGATAGCTGCGCACGAGCAGCGCCGCGCAGCCGGCGCTCGCCAGCAGGCAGAGCAGGTAGATCGCGGCCTTTGTGCCGGACATGCGTCAGTCCTTCCTCAGCCTGAATGCGTCGGCAAAGGAGCGAAGCCGGTCTGCCCGGCCGAAGAGAGCCTGAGTCACGATTGTCGGGCGCTCGCGATAGAGGATTTCCAGGTCGCTCGTCAGGCGGTCGAAAGCCGGCGATGCGGGAGCATATCGCCACGCTCCGCTCTCGTCGGCCATCGCCAACCCGGCAGTCTGCAGCGTAACCAGACCGTCCTTCACGACGGATGAACTTGCCCGCAACTCGCGCACGAGTTCCTCCTGGCTCCAGCTCCGGGACGCGGATCTCCGAAGGTGAAGCAGAAGCTCGACATTCCAAACCGATCTGATCGAGTATCGGACAAACTCGAGAAGCTCGTTCTCGATCACGCCCTCCTGGCCGTCGACGCTGCCCCGCGGGGCTAGAACAATCACGCCGCCGCCGCAATCTCCCGGGGTGTACGGATTGCGGGCCTAGGCGGCTCGCAGTTGTGGATCCGCTGTCCCGGTGAGCGCGGGAGCCGTTATAACGCGGTTCCGGCCATCCCGCTTCGCGGCATAAAGCGCCTGGTCCGCGACTTCGACGAGGTCGGCGGGGCCGGGCTCCGCGCCCGCCCTGTCCCCAGGCCGGCGGGCCGGCGCCTGGAACGTCGCGACGCCCACGCTCGCCGTGATCACGCCGTAGGGTGCGTTGCTGGAATGCGCCTGGCCGAGATCCTGCACGGCCCGGCGCGCGTGCTCGGCGATGCGATAGGCCGCAACCGCATCGGTTCCGGGAAGCAGGAGGGCGATTTCCTCGCCGCCATACCGGGCGACGAGATCGCCGGGGCGGGTCGCCACGTTGCGGATTGCGCCAGCCACGAACCGGAGGCATTCGTCGCCGGCCCGGTGACCATAGGCGTCGTTGAAGAGCTTGTACCGGTCGACGTCCAGGAGCACGAGCGACAGGGGAGCGCCCATGCGCAGCGCCCTGTGCCACTCGGCAGAGAGCGCCTCGTCGAAGCTGCGCCTGTTGGCGAGCCCCGTGAGGCCATCGGTCCGGGCCAATTCCAGGAGCTTGGCCTCGAGGCGCTTGCGGTCGGTCACGTCGCGCGAACTGGTGACCGCACCGTTGCACCGGCCGGTGGTCGGGTCGGTCAGGACGCGCACGGTCGTCTCGAGCCAGATTTCGGCCCCGTTCCGATGGGCGGCGCGATAGCAGAGCACCGCCTCGCCGCCGCTCTCCCGTAGCCGCAGCATCTCGTCTTCCACCCTCGGCCGGTCTTCGGCGTGGATGCGATCGAGGGAATGGCCTCCGATCAGATTCCGCGGCTCCAATCCGAGCAGCCGTCGCGAGGCCGGCGACACGTAGGTCTGGTACCCTCGATCGTCGACGCGGCAGAGCATGTCGCTCGAATTCTCGGCCACGAGACGGAAGCGGGCTTCGGCCTCCCGCAGCGCGAGGTCCGCCCTGTGGCGACGGGCGACCTGATGGCCGAGGAGGCCGGCGGCCGCGAGGATGAGCAGGATCACGGGAATGGCGGCCGCAATCCTCCAGGATGCCTGCTTTCGCCAGGCTTCCAGCGCCTTGTCCTCGGGAAAGGAGGCGACGGCCATGACGGGATAGCTGCTGGCGAGCCGCGAAGCGCCGATCTGGGGCGCGCCACTTGCGGCCTTCAGCCCCGGCAGAGGCCCGTTCGCCGCCCCGGCAGCAACGGGCAACCCGGCAAACGGCCTGCCGATCGCGTCCTCGTCGAGGGGGTAGCGGGACAGGACAGCGCCATCGCGGTGCAGGAGAGCGATCACGCTGCCTGCCGGAATGGCGAATTTCACGTAGAAGTCGTGGAAATAGTCTACGTCGATCGCGGCGCGGACGACGCCGCGAAACGACCCGTCCGCGCCTTCCAGCCGGCGAGAGACGGTGAGAACCATGCGACCGTCGGAAGCCTTCAAGGGCGGTCCCAGAAAGGGCTCCCGCCCGGCATCGGCCATGTGGTGCTGGAAGTAGGGTGCGTGCGATCGGTCGTCGCCGATACCTCTCTGATCCGTGGAGGTTGCGAGCACACGTCCGTCGGGTCCCAGCACGGCAAGGCTGCGCATCACCGGCATCTTGGCACCCCAGACACGGAGGGCGCCGCTGACGCTCTCCAGCGCATCGGTGGAGGGTGTGGTCTGCTCGAGTCGTCCGACGAGTCCGGACACCGCCGTGTCCATGATCTCGAACGTCTCCTCCGCCTGCCGGACGAGGGAGAGCGCGAGATTCGCGGTCGTGAGCTGCGCCTGCTCGAGCGCGAGGCCGCGCGCGCGCCATTCGCGCCACAGCTCGCTGGCCGCCAGCACGCCGCAGACGAGGAGCGCGAAGCCCATGATGAGGGCGGGCATCCTGTGCGGGTCCCCGCCGACCCGATGCAAGCTGGCTGTTGAGCGGAGCGGGGGAAGGCGCATCGTCACCCGGGGATGGGTCTGCTCGCTTGGGAACCGCCAGAAGCGGCATACGGTTTGATCCTGCACCAAGGCTGGTTTCAGACTTTCCTCGCGGAGAGCTCAAATGCGACAGATCGCGCAGCGGTTGCAGCGCGCCGCGACGTCAGCCTTCTTGCACTTTGTGCGTCTCTACCCACACCTTCCTGCGGCTATTCGCGTTAGAATGGCCGAATCACTCCAGTCCGCCCGACCGAAGAAAAGAAGCCGGGCAATTGGCCGAACGAGAACGGATTTGCCCAAGCCGCGCGTACAATACGGCGCCCTCCCCTTCCGGACGACGGAAGGCAGCCTCGAGATCCTGCTGGCGACCTCGCGGGAAACGAAGCGGTGGATCATACCCAAGGGCTGGCCGATGAAGGGCAAGTCCCCTCACAAGACGGCGGAGCGGGAGGCCTTCGAGGAGGCGGGGCTGAAGGGCAAGATCCAGCAGCGCGCCATCGGGTCCTATCGCTACGAGAAGAAGCTCAAGGACGGGGCGTTCGTCGAATGCGTCGTCGAGGTCTTTCCGATGAAGGTCAGCGAGCAGCGCCGCCGCTGGCCCGAGCATGCGCAGCGCGAGACGAAGTGGCTCGCGCCGGGCGAGGCGGCCGCAGCCGTGCACGAGCCTGAACTGGCCGCCCTGATCGCAAAGTTCGAGGCGACCTTCGGGGCCGACCGCGCCGCGGAGCCGAAGGCCGCCTGAACGGCCGGCGAGGCGATGCCTCGCTCAGATCTCCTTTTCTTCGGCCGGGCCGTGCTTCTGGGGCCTGTGCCCCTCCTGGCCCGGATTGTTGTGCTTGTTGTGGCTGCTCTCCTGGGCGGCCGGATGGTCGAGCGAGCCGGATTCATGCCGCGGCGGCGGGAGCGGGGCGTCGGGACGCCAGTCCTGGGACTCGAGCCCAGCCTCGAACTGACGGATCTGGTGCTCGTGGGTCTTGGATCCTGACATGGTCACCTCCTTCCGGAGGAAACGGCCGACGCGCCCGCCGGTTCGACGCGCGCGACATCCCGCGGAAACGTGCCGGCCCTAGGCCACGCTCCCGCATGGTGACTTTTTGCCGATTGCGCCGGCCGGAGAGGTCGGCTTCATTGCGCCGCAACAACGCCCCTGCAGCGAAGTCCTCGTGATCCGGCTGATCATTCCCTTCCTGCTCGGCGTGCTCGGGCCGATCGCGATCGTCGGCTACCTCCTGCTGCAGCAGTGAGGCCCGAAGCTAGCCGCGCAATGCCATGACCCGCCCCGATGCACGCTCCAGCGCGCCGGGGGCGAGTTCGACCGCCAGGAACCGGGCCGGGTCCACGGGCCCGGGCATTTCCAGCCTGCCCTTCGCTACGGGGACGAAGCCGAACCGGGCATAGTAGGGCTGGTCTCCGACGAGGAGCACGAGGCCGTGCCCGGCCTCCCGGGCAGCCGCGAGGCTGCGCTCCATCAGGGCTGCCCCGATGCCGCGCCCCTCGAAGGCCGGCTCCACGGCCAGAGGCCCGAGCGCGAGAGCGTTCTCGCGGCCGGCCAGGACCGGCGACATCCGCACCGACCCGACGAGAAGGGTGCCGACCAGCGCCGCGAAGGAGAGGTCGAGCCGCTCCGGCACGCCCTCGCGCAGGCGAAAGGCGGTGCGGGCGAAACGGCCCGGCCCGAAGGCGCGCTCGTGCAGGTGCAGGATGGCGTCGGCATCGCCAGGGAGTTCGTGCCGGATCTGGACGGCGAGATCGGTCATGGGAATGCGCTTACACTGTCATTCCGGGCGAGCGAAGCGACAGCGGGGACCTACGACCGGGCGCCGCAGCCGGATCGTGCCAGACGGATGGGACGCGGACGCGATACGTGTCTCGTTGACCAGACCGGGCACTCGGCGTAAGCGGCACCCATGATCCGTCGCGCCAGCAACGCCGTGAGCTATCGCCTGCCCTTACCATAGGGCGGCTGCGTTCGATCACGACCAACGATCATCCCAAGCCGCCGCATCCCGGCGGCGCTTTCATTTTCAGACAGGTCTCCGGGGGCGGCACGTCCCCTAACGGCGAGAGACCACGATGCCTTCCCAGCCAGAGTTCACCCATTCGCCCGGCGCGAGCGAGCCCGATCATGAATCCGCCCGGCGCCTCGCGGATGGCGACAGGATGACCGGGCCTTCCGAGCCGTGCCTGTTCGAGGTGAAGCACGGCGCCACCGTCATTCGGATCGCCGATGATTGGGACGGTCACCTCCTCATCGAGAAGCTGTATGTCGGTCTCCGGCAAGCCCGGACGGCGAGGGACAAAACGACCCGGCTGACGCAAGCAGGACCGGTCCGCGACAAGAAGGACTGAGCCGCTCCGGGACGAGAGCTCCGGCTCAGCTCGCGACCGCCTTGATCCCGAGATAGGCCGCGATGACGCGCTCGTCCTGCCGGAGCTCGGAGGCCGGGCCCTCCAGGACCACGGAGCCGTTCTCGAGCACATAGCCGTAATCGGCGAGCTCCAGCGCGGCCCGGGCGTTCTGCTCGACCAGGAGGATCGAGACGCCGCTCGCCCGCAGTTCCGAGACCGTGTGGAAGATGTCCTTCACGATCAGCGGCGCGAGGCCGAGGCTCGGCTCGTCGAGCATGAGGAGGCGCGGCCGGCTCATCAGGGCGCGGGCCATCGCGAGCATCTGCCGTTCGCCGCCCGAGAGCGTTCCGGCGAGTTGCGCCCGACGCTCCTTCAGGCGCGGGAACAGGCGCCACATCTCCTCCAGCGTCTGGCCGTATTCGGCCGAGCCGCGGCGGCGGAAGCCGCCGAGCCGGAGATTGTCCTCCACGCTCATCGTGACGAAGAGCTCGCGCTTCTCGGGCACGAGGCTCATGCCGTCCGCGACCCGCTGCTCGACCCGGTAGCCGTCGAGGGAGCGGCCGTCGAACCGCACCTCGCCGCGCGAGCGCAGCACGCCCATGATGGCGCCGAGCAGGGAGGTCTTGCCCGCCCCGTTCGGCCCGAGGATGGCGACGATGGAGCCCTGCGGCGCCTGGAGGGAGACATCCCGCACCGCCTCGACCCGCCCATAGGCGACGCAGAGCTTGTCGACGGAGAGAAGCGGGCTCATGCGGCGCTGCCGAGATAGGCCTCGAGCACGGCCGGGTTCTTCTGGATCTCGGCCGGGCGTCCCTGGGCGAGTTCGGCGCCGAAATTCATGACGACAAGCCTGTCGGTCAGGCCCATCACGAAGTCCATGTCGTGCTCGACGAGCAGGATGGAGACGCCGCTGTCGCGGACCTTCCGGAGGAGCTCGGCCAGTGCCGCCTTTTCGTTGTGGCGCAGCCCCGCCGCGGGCTCGTCCAGGAGCAGGAGGGCGGGATCGAGGCAGAGGGCGCGGGCGATCTCGACCAGCCGCTGCTGGCCGAGTGCGAGCTCGCTGGCGATCGTGTCGGCATGGTCGGTAAGGCCGACGCGGGCGAGCTGCCGTCGCGCCTCGGCGAAGATGGCGGCCTCCTCCTCCCGGTCGAGGCGCAGCGCGCCCCGGACCGCATTGGCGCGGCCGAGGAGGTGGCGCCCCAGCGCGACGTTGTCGATCACGCTCATCCCGTGGACGAGCTTCACGTGCTGGAACGTGCGGGCGACGCCGAGGCGCGCGATTCGGCGCGCGGGCCAGCCGGTGATCGCCTGGAGGCCGACCGAGACATCACCGCCGGAGACCGGCAGCACCCCCGTGATGAGGTTGAAGCTCGTCGACTTGCCGGCGCCGTTCGGGCCGATCAGCCCCACGATCTCGCCCGCCTTCACGGTGAAGGACACGTCGTTCACGGCGACGAGCCCACCGAAGGTCTTCCGGAGGTTCGACACGGTGAGGACCGTCTCGCCGGGTTCCGGCAGAGCGCGATGCTCGGCGGCGACCTCTATGGCGGCGGCAGGCGCCTCCTTCCGGCCGGCGCTCCCGAACAGACGGCGGACATGCGGCCACAAGCCTTCAGGGGCGAATTGCAGGATCAGGATCAGGACCACGCCGAAGACGATCGTCTCGAAATTGCCCTGGGTGCCGATCAGCGCCGGGAGGATGTCCTGCAGCTTGTCGCGCACGATCGTGACGAGCCCTGCCCCGAGGATCGCGCCGCCGAGGCTGCCGACCCCGCCCGCGACCGCCATGAGCAGGTAGTCGATCGAGACCGTGATGTTGAAGGGCGTCGGATTGATGGCGCGCTGGAAATGGGCGTAGAGCCAGCCCGACACGGCCGCGAGCACCCCCGCATAGACGAAGGCCAGGATGCGCGCCCGCGCCGTATCCACCCCGAAGGATTCCGCCGCGAGCGCCCCGCCCCGCAAGGCCCGGATGGCCCGCCCGACCCGCGAGTCCAGCAGGTTGCGGCTGACCAGATAGGCGACGACCAGGATTCCGAGGGCGAGGAAGTAGAACCTGAACCCGTCCGAAAAGCTGAAGCCGAACAGGGAGATGGACGGAATTCCGGAGATCCCGTCGAAGCGTTTGAAGAAGTCGAGCGAGCCGGCCAGGTAGAAGAAGCTGATGTTCCAGGCGATCGTGGCGACCGGGAGATAGTGCCCCTTGAGGCGAAGCGTGATCGCGCCGATGGCCCAGGCGAGCGCCCCGGTGATGAGGATCGCGACCGGCAGCGTGGCGATCGGCCCCCAGCCATAGCGGGTGGTCAGGATGGCGGTCGTGTAGGCGCCGAAGCCGACGAACATCGCCTGCCCGAACGATACGACGCCGGCGACCCCGGTCAGCACGACGACACCGAGTGCCACGATGGACGACATCGCGATGTAGCTCGCGATCGTGATCCAGTACGGTGGCACGCCGGGCAGGAAGGGCAGCGCGACCGCGAGAAGGAGGATCGCGATCCCGGCCATGCGGGAGGGCGAGCTCATTCCTCGTCCTCCAGGACCTGCGTGCCGTAGGAGCGTATCAGCAGGATCGGGACGATGATCATGAAGACGATCACCTCCTTCAGCTCGCTGGCCCAGAAGGACGCGAAGGATTCGATGACGCCGACCAGGATGGCGGCGCCCGCCGCCAGCGGATAGCTCACCAGCCCGCCGATGATGGCGGCGACGAAGCCCTTCAGGCCGATGATGAAGCCGGTGTCGTAGTAGATGGTCGTCAGCGGCGAGACGAGGATGCCGCCGAGCGCGCCGATGATGCCCGCGAGCGCGAAGGCGATGCGGCCGGAGAAGCCCGGCGAGATGCCCACCAGACGCGCGCCGAGCCGGTTCACGGCCGTGGCCCGCAGCGCCTTTCCGATCAAAGTGCGGTCGAAGAGGACGTAGAGCGCCAGGATCAGGACGATCGTGACGCCGAGCACCGCGATCGACTGGCCGGTGATGAACAGGTCGCCGAGCGTGAAGCTCGCGCCCGAGAGGGGCGAAGTGCGCGAGCCCTCCGCGCCGAAGAACACGAGAGCCAGGCCGACAAGGGCCAGATGCAGCGCCACCGAGACGATCAGCAGCACGAGCACGCTCGCCTCGGCGATCGGCCGGAACACCGATTCGTAGACATAGACGCCCATCGGGGCGACCACGAGAAGGGCGAGGAGCACCTGCACGAGCTGCGGCGGCTTGTGCGGCGCGAGCCAGGTCACGAGGGCGGCAATCAGCGCGGGCACCAGGATCGTCTCGACCGCGATGCCCCCGAGGACCCGTCCGGAGAGGTTCGCCCGCTCCGTCCAGAGGCGGCCGATGGCACCCGCGATACCCAGGACGACGAGCAGGGACACCGTCCCCGGCACGTTCCCGGCCTCGAAGGCGGCGAGCGTCAGCGCGCCGAAGGACACGAACTCGCCGACCGGCACGAAGATGACGCGTGTCACCGTGAAGACGAGGACGAGAGCCAGCGCCAGGAGGGCGTAGATGGCGGCGTTGGTGATGCCGTCCTGGATCAGGATCAGAGCGACCGAGAGGTCCAATGGGGCCTCGAAGAAGCGTTTCCGCGGAGAGGATCGTGGCGTTCGCGCAGGCGCCGCCGGCTCGTTGGCGCCCCGCATAGCCGCTTGCTGAACGGCCACGCTGCTCGCGCAGTCGCCTCATGCCCGCTGAATGCGAGCTGCGTCAAGCGATCTCCTGGCGGCGTTAACACTAATGGCAGGTTAATCCGCCGGGACGCGGAGTTGTTCTGGAATGGGACATCTTCCGCAGCCTAAAGATTGGGATCGACGGCAAAGCGATCACTCGGGTTCTCCATGATCAAGTATCTGAAGCGAGGCTTGCTCGGAGCCATTCTCGTCATTGCCGTGCTGGCGATCGGCCGCGTTGTCACGTCGTTCGCCTTCGTGGCGGCTTCCGTCAGCCAGACGATGTCGGCCAATGGCGACCCGACGGCGTTCCCGCGACTGATCACCCAGGCGATGTCGGGCTTGACCCACCTGAGCCAGTCACTCGCGCCGGGCGCACGGCGCACCGTCAGCGTGCTGGACGTGCCCGCCGAGATCGAAGCCCGCCGGAAGGCACGCGACGCCCAGGCCCGGCCCGGAGAGCCGCTCATCATCCGGATCGAGGATTGAGGCCGCGGGGGCTGTACTTCCTGTCCCCGGCCCGCTGAGGTAGGAGCGCCGCCTCGACGAGCGCAACGCCGCTCCCTTCGCGGGCATGCCGTGACCATTACGCCGCTCGAACCGATCCTCGACCAGCTGCGCCGGGAGCCTTCCCGGATCTGGTCCATCGTCATCACGGTCTATGGCGACGCGATCGTGCCGCGCGGTGGATCCGTCTGGCTCGGTACCCTCACGCGCTTCTTCGGCGCGATCGGGATCGGCGAGGGGGCGGTGCGAACGGCGATGTCTCGCCTCGCCGCGGATGGCTGGCTGGTCCGCAGCCGGGTCGGCCGCAACAGCTTCTACGCTCTGGCCGAGAAGGGGCAGGACACCTTCGCGGCGGCGACGGAGCATATCTACAACCCGCCGGCGATGCCCTGGTCCGGCGCCTTCGAGCTTGCGATCCTGCCGCAGAACGGCGAGCGCGAGGCCGCGCGCTCCCACCTGCAGGAGGCCGGGTTCGGCTCGCCCTCGCCCGGGCTCTGGCTGGCTCCAGCGGGCGCGCCGTTCCCGAAGGCGGCCGCCGAGACCGCCCTCCGCCTGATCGCCTCGACGCGCGACGAGACGGCCGCGCGCCTTGCAGCGGCCTCCTGGCCGCTGGCCCAGACGGCGGAGGGCTATCGCCGCTTCCTCGGCCTGTTCCGCCCGCTGGCGGATGCGCTGGGATCGAGGCCGGCGCTGTCGGACGAGGACAGCTTCGTTGCGCGCATCCTCCTCATCCACGCCTATCGCAGGGTGATCCTGCGCGATCCGATCCTCCCGCCCGCCCTGCTGCCGCCGGACTGGCCGGGTGCCGAAGCGCGCCGCCTTTGCGGCACGATCTACCATGCCCTGCTGGACCCATCCGAGCGCTGGCTGGACGAGCAGGGGCTCTGCGAGACCGGGCCCCTGCCGGCAGCGGATCCGCTGCTGCGCCAGCGTTTCGAATAGGACGCACCGCGGGTTACGTTACGAAATCTCTTGAACAGAGAAGCTTCTCGTAACATATTGGATGGAAGCAAGTCTGGGGAGACTGCATGTACACGCAGGCGCTGAATTCAGCTGCGGCGGAGCGCGAGCCGCCCTTCGTCGAGGACGCAGAGGCGGCCTCCCGCTTCCAGGCCCGGATCGACGCCGAGGACCGCATCGAGCCGAACGACTGGATGCCCGCGGCCTACCGCAAGACGCTGACGCGGCAGATCTCGCAGCACGCCCATTCCGAGATCGTGGGCATGCTCCCCGAGGGCAACTGGATCACCCGCGCGCCCAGCCTGCGCCGGAAGGCCGCCCTCCTGGCCAAGGTGCAGGACGAGTGCGGCCACGGGCTGTACCTCTACGCCGCCGCCGAGACGCTCGGCTCCTCCCGGGAGGAGCTGGTCGACGCGCTGCTGGAAGGCCGCGCCAAGTATTCGTCGATCTTCAATTATCCGACCCTCACCTGGGCGGATATCGGGGCGATCGGCTGGCTGGTCGACGGCGCCGCCATCATGAACCAGATCCCGCTCTGCCGCTGCTCCTACGGCCCCTATGCCCGCGCGATGATCCGCGTCTGCAAGGAGGAGAGCTTCCACCAGCGCCAGGGCTACGAGATCATGCTCACGCTTTGCCGGGGCACGCCCGAGCAGAAGGCGATGGCGCAGGACGCTCTGAACCGCTGGTGGTGGCCGTGCCTGATGATGTTCGGGCCGCCCGATGCCGCGAGCCAGCATTCCGACCAGTCGACGAAATGGAAGATCAAGCGCTTCTCGAACGACGAGCTGCGCCAGAAATTCGTCGATGCGACCGTCCCGCAGGGGCACTATCTCGGCCTGACCTTCCCCGACCCCGATCTCCGCTTCAACGAGGAGACGGGCCACTGGGAGTTCGGCGAGATCGACTGGGCCGAGTTCAAGCAGGTCCTGGCCGGGAACGGCCCGTGCAACCGCGAGCGCCTCGCCGCCCGCCGCAAGGCGCACGAGGATGGCGCGTGGGTGCGGGAGGCCGCGGCGGCCTATGCCGAAAAGCGCCGCGCGCGGACGGAAATGAAGGCGGCGGCGTAGCTTAGCGCTGTCATGGCCGGGCTCGTCCCGGCCACCTCGACCCGAAGAGCGCCGCCATTCGGGATGGCCGGGACAAGCCCGGCCATGACACGGGAGGAACTGCATGCCCACGCCCAACACGCCGCTCTGGGAGGTGTTCATCCGCTCCCGCAACGGCCTCGCCCACAAGCATGTCGGCTCGCTCCATGCGCCGGATGCCACGATGGCGCTCCAGGCCGCCCGTGACGTCTACACGCGCCGCGGCGAGGGCCTCTCGATCTGGGTCGTGCCCTCCTCGGCGATCACGGCGTCCGATCCGGCCGACAAGGGCATGATGTTCGAGCCGGCGGAAACGAAGGTCTATCGCCATCCGACCTTCTACGAGGTGCCGGACGAGGTCGGGCATATGTGACGACGCAAAGCGTCGTCATCCCCGGCGCCTGCGCAGCAGGCGGGAAGGGGATCCCGACATCGGTGCTGGACCCCGGCTTCCGCCGGGGTGAGCGGAGGCTCACTTGGCGATTGCGACGGCCATGACGACCAACTCCCCCCTCGCCCTCTACGCGCTCCGGCGCGCGGACGATGCGCTCATCCTCGGCCATCGCCTGTCCGAGTGGTGCGGCCATGCGCCGATGCTCGAGGAGGACATGGCGCTCGCCAATATCGGGCTCGACCTGATCGGCCAGGCGCGCTCGCTCTATCAGTATGCGGCCGAGATCCGGGCGGACGGCTCGGACGAGGACAAGCTCGCCTATCTGCGCGATGCGCCGGCCTACCGGAACCTGCTGCTGGCCGAGCTGCCGAACGGCGACTTCGCCCGGACCATTGTTCGCGTCTTCCTCTACGCCGCCTTCGCCGACCCGTTCTGGCAAAGGATGACGGGATCCAAGGACGCGCAGCTCGCGGCGATCGCGGCGAAGTCCGAGAAGGAGAGCGCCTATCACCTGCGCCATTCGGCCGAATGGGTGATCCGGCTCGGCGACGGGACGGACGAAAGCCACCGGCGGGCGCAGGAGGCCGTCGATTATCTCTGGCCCTATACGGGCGAGATGTTCGAGGCCGATGACTCCGACCGCGCGTTGATCGAGGCCGGGATCGCGGTCGATCCCGAGAGCCTGCGCGAGACGTGGTCGAAGACGGTCTCCGACGTGCTCGCGGAAGCCACCCTCGCGCAGCCGCAAGCCGGCTGGATGCAGTCCGGCGGCCGCACCGGCCGGCACTCGGAGCATCTCGGGCACCTGCTTTCGGAGATGCAGTTCCTGCAGCGGGCTTATCCGGGAGCGACGTGGTGACGGCGGTCGCGCTTCCCCTCTCCCCAGCGGGGAGGGTGGCGCCGCAGGCGCCGGGTGGGGGGCCGGACGGTCGAGCTCCGTTCGGCACGCCCCCCACCCCTAACCCCTCCCCACAAGGGGGAGGGGAACCGCGCGGCCCTGCCTCGTCCGATCCTGATTCCCTGAAAGAGCGCGCCCTCGCCGCCATCGCCGATGTCTGCGACCCGGAAATCCCGGTCCTGACCATCGCCGATCTCGGCGTGCTGCGCGGCGTGGAGGCGGTGGACGGGCGCGTCGAGGTGACGATCACGCCGACCTATTCGGGCTGCCCGGCCATGAACATAATCGCGCTGGAGATCGAGCTGGCGCTCGACCGCGCCGGCATCCCGGGCGCGACGATCCGCACGGTGCTCCATCCGGCCTGGACGACGGACTGGATGAGCGAGGCCGGCCGGCGCAAGCTGCACGACTACGGCATCGCCCCGCCCTCCCCCGGCTCCGGCCGGCGCGCCCTGTTCGGCCAGGACGTGGTCGGCTGCCCGCGCTGCGGCTCGACGGATACCGAGCGCCTCGCCGAGTTCGGCTCGACGTCGTGCAAGGCGCTCTGGCGCTGCAAAGCCTGCCGCGAACCGTTCGACTATTTCAAATGCCATTGATGCGCGCGCATTCCGGGATCCTCCCCCGCCCTGCGGGGGAGGGGGACCATGCGGTCCGGCGAAGCCGGCGGCATGGTGGAGGGG
>JAFAEL010000275.1 GCA_023423995.1 Pseudomonadota bacterium
GTGAGGGTTGGACGCAGGAAGGTGAAGCTCGGCGCCAGCGAGCCGCGATTCAGCGCCTTATCCTGACCCGCCCTGCCCTCACCCCAGCCCTCTCCCGCACGGGAGAGGGTGCGCGGTGGCGATCGCGGCGCCGCATCCGGCAACCTCTCCGCCCGCGAGCGCTCGACCAGCGCGCGCCACCCTCTCCCGTGTGGGAGAGGGTCGGATGCGCAGCATCCGGAGTGAGGGTTGGACGCAGGAAGGTGAAGCTCGGCGCCAGCGAGCCGCGATTCAGCGCCTTATCCTGACCCGCCCTGCCCTCACCCCAGCCCTCTCCCGCACGGGAGAGGGTGCGCGGCGGGGATCGCGGCGCCTCATCCGGCAACCTCTCCGCCCGCGAGGCTCGACCAGCGCGCGCCGGCCCTCTCCCGCACGGGAGAGGGTGCGCGGCGGGGATCGGAGCGCCAAATTCGGCGATCGCGATCACGGCATCCGTAGCGCCGCCGCGATGCGGCGGAGCACGTCGTCCAGGCGGTCGCGGATCTCTTCGTTGCTGAACCGCAGGACGACGAACCCCATCGCCTCGATCGCTCCCGTCCGGTCCTCGTCATACTCGCGCTGAACGGCGTGCTGCCGGCCGTCGATCTCGACGATCAGCCTGCCCGCGATGCAGGCGAAGTCCACGGTGTATTGGCCGAAGGGCACCTGCCGCCGGAACTTGGCCCCGGCGAGCCTGCGCCCCCGCAATTGGTGCCAGAGCATCTCCTCGGCGGAGGTTTGCCGGTGGCGGAGAGCGCGGGCAAAGCTGCGGACCTCGGTGGTCATGGGGACAGCATGACGGAGGCGATGGGCGCCGCATAGTGCTGCGCCGGGCCAGTGCAGCAGGCGTGCCTCATCCTGAAACGCCCTGCCCTCACCCCATCCCTCTCCCGCACGGGGGAGCGGCGGCGCGGGCGGGCTCGTCATTGCGAGCGTCGCGAAGCAATCCAGCCTCTCCCCGCTCGCCCCGGCGCAGGCCGGGGCCCGCCCCTGGGCACCGGCTTTCGAGGGTGTGAGCGGAATCCCAACTTGACAGATCTAGCATTTATTCCTATATTGCCGTCACTCGTCTCCGGCGGGGGAACGGCGGTCGACACCGGGCACCGTTGTCGGAGGCGAGGGCGGGTCCCGAGGTCGCGGTTCCGGAAACCGTGGCGCCCGGGCGGCTGACCGGGCGTGTGCCCAGGGGCCGAAAAGACCGTCGCGGGATGCCGGGAGGGACCAGGCAAATCCGCAAACCACCATCATCGAAGGCCGGAGAACCGGCATCCCGCTCCCTCACAGGATTTCGGGCAGCTCTTTGAACCACCGCTGGACCAGACCCCGGGCCGGGGACGGACGGCGCGTGCGCGTTTCGCTGGAGCCTGAAGACGCGCCGCCCTGAAGTCCGACGCCCTACTTCGCCTCGGTCGCCTTGATGCCGGAGCTCTCGATGAGCTTCGTGATGCGGTCCAGGTCCTCGGCGAAGAGGGCGGCGTGCGCTTCCGGGCTCATCTGGGCCTCGGGGAAGGTGTCCGTCCCGAGCGCCTTGAGCTTCGCCCGCACGCCCGGATCGCTCACCGCCGCCCGGAGCGCCGCATTGAGCGCCGCGACCGTTTCCTTCGGCGTGCCCTTGGCGACGTAGAGGCCGTGCCAGAACGTGTAGACGAGGTCGGAGAGGCCTGCTTCGGACGCCGTCGGGATCTCCGGCGCCTGTTCGAGCCTGGTCTTCGACGTCACGGCGATCCCGTGCAGCGACCCGGCCTGGACATGGGGCAGTGCGCTAGTGGCCTGGTCGCAGATCAGGTCGATCTGCCCGGCGATGAGGTCCGTGAGGGCCGGGCCGGAGCCGCGATAGGCGGCGAAGACCGGCTTGAAGCCGAGCACGTTGCCGATCAGCACGGCGCAGAGCTGGGTGTTGGTGCCGACGCCGCCATGCGCGAAGGTCATCTTCGCGCCCTGCTCCTTCATCCAGGCCACGTAATCCTTCGGGCCCGAGCCGGGGATCGTCTTCCGGCCGGCCAGGAGAAGGGGCGCGATGTTGATGAGGCCGACCGGCTCGAAGGCGGTCTTGGTGTCGTAGCGGAGATTGTTGAACAGGCTCGGGGCGGAGAGCAGCCCCGTGTGGTTGATGAGGATCGTCGACCCGTCCGGCGTCGAGCGGGCGACGCGGTCATTGGCGATCGTCCCGCCGGCGCCGCTCACGTTCTCGATGATGACCGACCGGCCCAGCGTGCCCGACATCTTCTCGCCGATGAGCCGCGCCACCGCATCCGTGCCGCCGCCCGCCGCGTAGGGGACGACGAGCGTGACGATGCCCGACGGGGACTGGGCCTGCGCCGCGGGCGCGAAAGACAAAGCTGCGAAAGCCGCCCAGGCGCAGGCGAGCCGGATCATCCTCACGTCGTAACCTCCCTGTTGTGTTTCCGGTCGCCGTCGTGAGCCGGAGCTCCGCGGCGATCCTTGGGAAACCTTTGTAGGGCGCGGCCCGGGCCAAGGAAACCTGCGGCCTCGTGCCCGGGCAACGGCGGGTCCGGGCGGGCGTTGGTCGGCATGGGACCGCGGTCCCGAACCCCGAGAACAGAGCGGAGAGCCAATGCCGTCCGACGATTTCGATCCCTCCCGCCGCCGCCTGGTCGGCGGCCTCACGACCGGCGTGGCGGCAGCGCTCGCGGCGCCCGCGCTCGCCCAGTCGCAGCAAGGCACCGCCGCGATGTCGGGCGGCGGGAATGCGGCGCAGCCGCTGGTCGACCCCACGACGAAGTATCCGAAGCCGCCCTTCCCGAAGCAGGAGCAGCCCTGGCCCGGCCTCGCCGCCAGGATGGAGCCGCGGCCGGACCATGGCGAGACGAGCTACAAGGGCTCGGGCCGCCTCGCCGGCCGCAAGGCGCTGGTGACAGGCGGGGATTCCGGCATCGGCCGCGCCGCCGTGATCGCCTTCGCCCGGGAGGGCGCGGATGTGGCGATCAACTACCTGCCCGCCGAGGAGGAGGATGCGCGCGAGGTGATCGAGATCATCCGCAAGGCCGGCCGCAAGGGCGTCGCGCTGCCCGGCGACATCCGCGAGGAGGCCTTCTGCCAGCAGCTCGTGGCGGATGCCGTGCGCGAGCTCGGCGGGCTCGACATCCTGGTCAACAACGCCGCCTTCCAGCGCCCGCGGAAGTCGATCACCGACATCTCGAGCGAGGAATTCGACCAGACCTTCAAGACCAATGTCTATGCGCCGTTCTGGATCACCAAGGCCGCGATGGCCCACCTGAAGCCGGGCTCGGCGATCATCAACACGAGCTCGGTGAACGCCTACGATCCCGGCGAGAACCTCCTCGCCTATGCGTCCACCAAGGCCGTGAACGCGAACTTCACCAAGTCGCTGGCCAAGCAGCTCGCCCCGAAGGGCATCCGGGTCAATGCGGTCGCGCCCGGGCCCGTCTGGACGCCGCTGCAGCCCTCCGGCGGGCAGTTTCCGGACGACCTGCCGGAGTTCGGCGGCGACAGCCCGACAGGGCGGCCGGGCCAGCCGGCCGAGCTCGCCGGGCTCTACGTGCTCCTTGCCTCGAACGAGGCGACGTTCTCGACCGGGCAGGTCTTCGGCGCGGTGGGTGGCCGCGGCGGCCCGTGAGGCCGTCCGTTACCGCCCTGCCGCGAGGTAGCGCTCGAGGTCGTCGCTGCCGCCGATCCGCTCGCCGCCGATGAAAACCTGCGGGGTGGTCGGCACGCCGTGCTCGGCCTTGAAGGCGTCCACCTCGTCGCGCGAGCGCAGGATCCGGTCGTCGACCTGGAACCCGCTCTCCTCCAGCAGCCGCTTCGCCTTCACGCCGAAGGGGCAGGTGTGGTCGGGAAGTACCATCCGGTACAGGATCGCGCTGCGCTCGGCCATTCTTCGGTCCATCTCCGGGGCGATCCAGGGCGGGGGAGCCCCGGGCCGCGATGCGACGGGGCAATGGCCGCGCCGCGCGGCGGTTCCGCCGGCCGTCCCCAGAGGGAGGAGACCGGCATGGACTTCGCGCAGCGCTCGGCGGAGGCCGCCACGCGGTGACGGCCGCCGAGCGCCTCCCGTTCTTCACGATCGGGCATTCCACCTGGAGCATCCCGGACTTCGTGGACCTGCTGCGGCTCGGCGAGGTCGCCCTCGTGGTCGACGTCCGGACGATCCCGCGCTCAAGGACCAACCCGCAATTCAACCGCGACACGCTGCCGGGGAGCCTCGCCACGTTCCAGATCGGCTACGAGCACATCGCCGAACTCGGCGGGCTGCGGTCGAAGCGGCGCGGCGGCGGGGAATCGCCGAACACGTTCTGGACCAATCCGAGCTTCCGGAACTACGCCGACTACGCGGCGACCGAGCCGTTCCGGCACGGCCTCGAGCGCCTCGTTTCGCTCGGCCGCGAGCGCCGGACCGCCATCATGTGCGCCGAGGTCGTGTGGTGGCGGTGCCACCGGCGCATCATCGCCGACTACCTCATCGCGGGCGGCGAGACCGTGTTCCACATCATGGCGCCGCACGCGCTGGAGCCGGCGCAGATGAACCCGGCCGCGAGGCCGCTGCCGGACGGCTCGCTCGTCTACGCCTGATCCCGCGCGTCAGAGGCCGAGCGCCGCTTCGGTCCAGCGCATGACGGGAGCGCTTTGGAGAAAGGCGAGCAGGGCGGGCTCCAGCGCCTCCGGCCTGCCGCCCGCCAGCCGGGCCGTCGCCACCACCATGTCGCAGCGGTCGCTGTAGCCGATGGCGATCGCGGCCTCTCTTCGGCCTGCCGGCGCCGCGATCCCGTAGAACCGGCTGCGCCCCTTCATGTGGCCCACGGCGATCGGGCGGCCCTCGCCTGCCGGCGCAAAGCCGTCTCCGAGCAGGTAGAGGTCGCCCATGCGGTCGAGATCGGAATCGCCCTCGATCCCGGTCGCGCAATTGCAGAGCCCGAACTTGGCCCGGAGGTAGATCGTGGTCTCGGCCCCGCAGGTCCCGCCCCGGCAGCGGAACGCCCTGCCCTTCCCCCAGGGGTCCGGCCCGAACGGCCAGCTCACCTCCGTCCAGGCCGGGGGCGTCGGCGCGGACGGTGCATGGGCGCCTGTCCCGCGCGAGCTGCCGGACAGGGCGAGCGCCGCCCCGATCCCGAGGGTGGCGCAACAGAAGGCGGCGAGCCGGTCCACGACACGTCTCCAGCCCGGTCAGGTCCGGCGGGCCAGGAAGGCCTGCGCCTCCTTCAGCTCCGGTCGGCTCGCCCCGCTCCCCTCCGTCAGGGTCATCGCCTTGCGGTAATGGTCCCGCGCACCGTCCAGGTCTCCCATACGCTCCGCGGCCTTCGCGGCCCCGAGGGTCGCCCCGAGGCGGTTCGGCTCCTTCTTGAGGGTGGTCTCGAAGGCGGTGCGGGCATCGCCGGCCATGCCGCGCTCGAGCAGCATGGCGCCCAGGAGTTCGCGGGCCGGCACGACCGGACCCGGTGTGACGATCGACTTCTCCGTCCGGTCCTCCATGTCGGCGGCAAGGGACAGCGCCACGAGCGCGTCGTCGGGCCGGTTCTCGGCGAGCGCCAGCCAGGCCTCCGCGACCCGGCGCTGGATGTCGACCTGCTCGGCCCAATAGGCGTCTTTCGCCTCCGTGAGCTTGTCCCTGAGCTCGCCGAGCCGGGCGATATCCGCCCGTGCCGCCTCGATGCGACCGGTGCGGGCGGCGCCGAGCGCGCGGGCGAAATGGACCTGCGAATCCGCGTAGGGGAAGCGGCTCGGCCGCACCGGCAGGTTCGCCGCCCCCTCCCAATCGCCGCGCTCGACGGCGTAGCGCGCCTGGCTCGCCGCCACCGCGAACCAGCCGGTCCGGACGTCCGGGCTGTACCCGGCCACGGCCAGCATCTCGTCCAGCACCTTGCGGGCCTGCGCGTCGTCCGCGACCTGCAGGTAGGCGTAGACCATGTAGTCCATCGCGTGGAGCTGCTCGTGCGGCTCGCGCGTGCCCTTGGCGGCCTCGGCCGAGGCCCGGTTCGCGGCGATCGAGTCGCGCCAGTAGCCGACGCGCGTAAAGACGTGGGACGGCATGTGCTGCGCGTGCGGCGCGGCCGGCGCGATCTGGGCATAGCGCTTGGCCGCATCGAGTCCCCGCTGGGCGATGGGCGGATAGTCGTAGAGGTGGATGAGGTAGTGCGCGACGCCCGGATGCCGCGGCTGCCGCTCGAAGATGGGCTCCAGGATCGCCGCGCCCTTCAGCTGCCGCGCATAGGTCTTGTCCGTCGGGACATGCGCGACGTTGAGGGCGATCGCATAGGCGATCTGCGCCTCGTCGTCGTCCGGGTAGCGCCCGGCCAGCTCCTCGACGTTCACGAGATAGGCCTCGACGCGCTCCTTGAACGGCCGTTCCTTCGGGCCCGCATAGAAGGCGAGGAGCGTCTCGATGTAGTCGCGCTCGCGCTGCGTCTTGGCGCCCATCGCCCTCGCCTGTTCGAGGCTGGCGAGGCCGGCCGCGAGATTATCGGCCGGGGCCGGGAAGTGCGGGTTGAGCAGGAGGCTCTGCGCAACGCCCCAGCGGGCAATGGCGCAGCTCGGGTCGGCCTCGAGCGCCGATTCGAACAATTCACGCGAGGCCCGGTACCAGAAGGAATGCTGGTAGCGCATGGCGCGATCGAAGCGGCGCTGGGCGACCTCGTTGCACGAGGTCTCGAAATGAACTTTCCCGAACTGGGCCTCCCCGGGATCCTCCGCTCTGGCGTCCGGCCCAGCAACAAACGTCGCGGCCGCCGCGATTGCGAGAACGCGAAGAGATACCCCGCCCATGCTCGCCTCCCTGAGACAGCGCCTAAATCACCCCTGATGAACAGCCCTCCTCACAATACCACCAGGTCTATTTCAGCGCGACCAAATCTCCGGACTTTGAATTCGTCCACTATTATAGGCTGAGAGATCTACCTATTCGTACCCGGATCGGGCGACAGCCTAGGTGCGAAGAACCGCGCAGGCACCACCGGCAGAACGGATGCGGGTGCAGAGCGTATTCGCTTCCGTCCGCGTCTGCGCCGGGACCCGCACGCGATAGAACAGGGCGCGGCCCCGGCTGCGCAGCCGCGAGCCGAGGATCATCGGCTGGACATCGCCCAGTACCGAGGCGAGACCCGCACGGTTTCGCGCATAGGAGGCGAGCGCGACCGACTTGGAGAAGTTGCCGGCAAGCTGCACGCCCCAGGGGGCCCGCGCGCCCTCCGCGATGATCGACAACCCGCCCCCGCCGCCACGGCGCAGTTCCGCCGTCACCTGCAGGCAGGGCTGGTCCGGCCGCCCCGCGGCATCGGGCGGAGTCGCGTTCGTCTTGCGCTCCTCGGCCCACTCCTCCGCCGAGCGGCCCGTGATCCGGATGACATAGCTGCGCGTCTCGTCCGGTAGCCCGCCGCGCCCGGCGAGCCAGTTCGTCACCCGCGTCGGCCCGCCGTTATAGGCGGCAGCGGCAAGCCCCAGATTGCCGAAGGCGCGCCGCAGATTCGCGATGAAGGAGGCTGCGGCCGGGATCGCTTGCTCGGGGTCAAACGGATCGGCGAGGCCCCGCTCACGCGCGGTACCAGGCATGAACTGGGCGACGCCCTGCGCGCCGGCGGGACTGATCACCGCGGGGCGGAAGCTGCTCTCCTGCCAGATGAGGCGGGTCAGGAACCCGACCGGCACGGCGTGCTTGCCCGCAGCGCTCTCGATCAGGCGGCACAGGCTCTGTTCGAGCGTCTCGCCATCCGCGGCGGTTTGCGCCTCGGCGGCGCCGGCGGCCAGCAAGGCAAACGCGGCCACAGCCGCCCGGACGCGACGCATGCCGGGCCGTTACGGCTCAGCACGCTCGATCGCGGCCAGGAGCTCCGCGTCCCCGAGGCGCTCCCAGTCCGGCGGAAGCGGCACGCGGCGGGACCTGGCGCCGCCCGAGGGCGTGCAGACCACCTCGACCTTGCCGGTTTCGCCCACCGTCGCGGCCTCGCGCTTCTCCGGATCGTTGCCGAGCCCGGCGAAGGCCTGGATGCAGGTCCAGGTCCTGCCTTTCCCGTCCGTGACCTCGCGCCCTTCAGCTCCCATCCCGGCCGGCCTCTCCGCCTCGCAGGCCCGATCGCCGGGCCCCATCCGCAACGCGGAGGCCGGCCCGCGGTTCACGGGCCGGCCGGCCCTTGGGCCTACGACACCTTCACGAGGAGCTTGCCGATGTTGCGCCCCTTCAGGAGCCCCATGAAGGCCTCCGGGGCGTTCTCCAGGCCCTCGACCACGTCCTCGAGGTAGTGCACGCGCCCTTCCTTCACCCAGGCGCTCATGTCCCGGGCGAAGTCCGCCTCGTCGGCGGCGAAGTCCCAGACGATGAAGCCCCGGAGCGTCAGGCGCTTGCGCAGCACGGCGCCCATGAGCTGCGGGGTGCGGTCGGGCCCGGGCGGCAGTTCGGTGTCGTTATAGTGGGAGACGATCCCACAGACGGGCACGCGGGCGAAGTCGTTGAGCAGCGGGAACACCGCATCCCACACCTTCCCGCCGACATTCTCGAAATAGACGTCGATGCCGTTCGGGCAGGCCTTCGCGAGTTGCTCGGCCATATCCGGCGCACGATGGTCGATGGCCGCATCGAAGCCGAACTTCTCCGTGAGCAGCCGGCACTTCTCCGGCCCGCCGGCGATCCCGACGGCGCGGGCGTCGTGGATCTTGGCGATCTGCCCGACGGCCGACCCGACAGGGCCGGTCGCGGCGGCGACCACCAGGGTCTCGCCCGCCTTGGGGCGGCCGATGTTCCGCAAGCCCGTATAGGCCGTCATGCCCGGCATCCCGAGCACGCCGAGGGCCGTCTGCACCGGCGCCTTGGCCGGATCGAGCCGGCGCAGGCCTTTGCCGTTCGAGAGCGCATAATCCTGCCAGCCGGAATGGCTGAGCACGATATCGCCCTCGCGGAACGCATTGTTGCGGGACGCGACGATCTCGCCGACCGTGCCGCCCTCCATGACGGCGCCGACCTCGACGGGCTTGGCATAGGATTTCGCCGCGCTCATGCGGCCCCGCATGTAAGGATCGAGCGACAGCCACTTCGTCCGGATGAGCACCTCGCCCTCAGCCGGCTGCGAGACCGGACCTGTCTCGATGCGGAAATTCTCCGGCTTCGGTTCGCCCTCCGGGCGGCTCGCAAGAATGACGCGGCGGTTCTGAGTTTCGGTCATGAGAGGCTCCCTACCGGCATCGATCTAGCCCGTCTCGCGCCGAAGTGCGATGGCGACCAGCCCGCTGGCCTCGAACGGGGGTCCGGCGAACGCGGCGCACCGCTCAGGGCGCGCCGACGCAATTCGCGTAGAAGGTCGTGGTCGCCGGCCAGTCCGAGAAGACGCCGAGGACGCCTACGTCACGATAGAGGACATCGAGCAGGGCCAGCATGTCGCCGTCGCGATCCACCACGGGCTTGATCGTCTGGTAGTAGTAGCCGCCGCCATTCTTCAGCGGCCCTGAGCGCTCGAGCGACCAGGTGATCAGCCCAAGCCCGGCCTTCTTCGCTTCCAGCGCATAGGCGGAGGGCACGATGCGGCCGCCATCCCCGACGGTGACCAGCATGGACAGCGGAGGCGCGAGGATCTTCACGCCGCGCTGCTTGAGCTCGGCCATGCCGGGCTTCCAGGTCTCCGGCTTCATGTTGTCGAAGGATTTGTCGGCATCGTCCTGCTCGTCCAGGAAGACCGCCTGCCTGCCGAATTCGGGCTCCTTCTCCAGCCAGTAAAGCACGTCCCGGAGCTGGAAGCTCTGCGGGTAGACGTCGGAGGCGGGGATACCGGCCTCCTTGTACTCGTCGATGAGTTGCTGGGCGTAGTTGTCCTGGGTGTAGCTGCCCTCGAATGGCATCGGCACCTCTGGCGCCTTCAGCTCGGGTGTGAACTTGCGGCCGAGCGACTTCACCAGCGCAATGTATTCCTTGTGCGTCATCAGCGTGCCGGTGGTGGCGTAGAGGTCCGTCCGCCAGCGCGGGGTGGCGTTCATGAAGGCCTCGACCGTGGTCGCGCTCGGGTCGGAGGCGTCCATCTTGCCGTTGAGGGTCTTGAACTCGGCGAGCGTCAGGTCGCTCGTGCAGCACTTGGCCGAGGCCTTGCGGCCGGTCGCGGGATCGGCCGGCTGGAAGCCCTGCGTGCATTTCGCTGCAAGCTCGGGCTTCGCGAGGATGTTCGTCGTCGTATGCAGGTCGCATTGCGCGTGCCGGCAGACGAGCTGGCGGTCCTTGGTGAAGGCGACGTCGCACTCGATGATGCCGGCGCCCATCCGGGCGGCCGCCATGATGCCCTCGCGCGTGTGCTCCGGAAATTGCAGCGGGGCGCCGCGATGCGAGATGGAGAAGTTGCGCGTCGTGTAGGTCCGATCCGGGCCGCATTGCCTGAGCCGGTCCTGGACGGGACCGGGCTTCATCGAATCGACGAGGTAGAAGGGCCGCGGGCCGACCTGCGCGGGCGGCCCCTCCGCCGCCTGTCCTATCCCCGTCGCGACCATCATGGCCGCCGCCCCGAAGCTCGCCCAGTACCGCATCGCTTTCTCCCGGATTGCGCGGGGTTAGTCGGGGCGCGTGACAGCCGCGTGAAAGCGCCTAGCGCCGAACGTTCCCGCCATGCGCCGGCACGCCCGTATGCTCGAAGGAGATGCGGGCGAGCTTCGCCACCCCGGCCTGGATGTCCTCGACCGAGGGCAGCGCGAAGCAGAGCCGCATGTAGCTCTTCGCGCTCTCGGGATCGCAGGCCCATTCGGGGCCGGGATTGAAGGCGACGCCCTCGTCCAGCGCGGCCTTGGCGAAGCTGCGGACATCGATGCTGTCCGGCAGCTTCAGCCAGACGAAGATCCCGCCCTGCGGCACGAAGATCTCGGCAGCCGTGCCGAATTCGCGCTCGAGCGCCTCGACGATTGCGTCGAGCTTCAGCTTCAGGGCTGGCGTGAGCTCGGTGAGGTGATCGTCGAACCTGTCGCGGACGAACTCCGCCACGACCATCTGCTCGAGCGCGCCGGAGCCGGCATCGCTCTTCGCCGCGAGAAGCTGTCCGAGCACCCGCCAATCCGCCACCACGTAGCCGATGCGCAGGGCTGGCGCGAGCGACTTGGAGAACGAGCCGATATGGATCACCCGGGAGGGGTCGAGCGCATAAAGCGCGGGCGGCCGCTCCCCGGACCAGACGAGATCGGCGTAGCACTCGTCCTCCCAGATCGGCACCCCGAACTCGCGCGAGAGCGCGAGAAGCTCATGGCGGCGCTCGAGGCTCATGATCGAGCCGGTCGGGTTCTGCACGGTCGGGATCGTGTAGATGTATTTCGGCCGGACGCCCCTGCCGCGCAGATCCTCGAGGATCGCCCGCAGGCGGTCGGTGCGGATGCCGCCCTCGTCGAGCGGCGCGCCGATCACGTTGGCGCCGAGCTTCTGCACCTTCGTGATCGCGCCGCCATAGGTGAACTCCTCCAGGATCACGGTATCGCCCGGAGCCAGGAACAAGCCGTTGATGAGGTCCATGGCCTGAAGCGAGCCGGAGGTGAGCATCACGTCGTCGGGCCGGCACCGGATGCCGCTCCGTGCCGCGAGCTTCTCGGCCACGAATTCCCGCAGCGGCTCGTAGCCCTGCGGCGCCCCGCCCAGATAGTACATGCCCAGGCGGTGGCCCTGGCTGCGCAGCACGCGTGCGGCAGCCTCCGCGAGGTCGCTCGCCGGAACCTGCGCCGGATCGTTGTGCCCGAAGACGAAATTGTAGCGCGGCAGCCCTGCGAAGGGCGCGACCGGATCCGGCAGGCCGCTGCGGAACAGGTCGGCAAAGGCGAAGGTCTGCTGCATTCTTCCTCCCGGGTCGCGTCTGTCGCGCGATCACCCACGCCCCTGTAGCGCCTTGCGTGCGTTCGTCAAAAACGCGGCGGCGCGAAAATGCGAGACAAGCGACTTGTCTCGCCGGCCCGCGGGCGAGAACCTAGGATGGATCGGCCCGCCGCCTCATGCTCTTCAACTCGCTTGTCTTCCTTCTGATCTTCCTGCCTGCGGCGTGGCTCGGCCATGCGGCCGTCCTGCGCGCCGCGCCGGGCCTGAGGACCGCCTATCTGGTCCTCGTCTCCTCCGTCTTCTACGGCTTCTTCGACCTCCGCTTCGTCCCGCTGCTCGGCGCCTCCATCCTCCTGAACTGGCTGCTCGCAGGCGCCTTCGTGCGTTCCGAGCGGAAGCCGCTGGTCGCGGCGGGGATCGCCGCAAACCTGCTTCTGCTCGGGATCTTCAAGTATCTCGACTTCTTCGCGGACCTTCTGACGCTCCTTCCGGGCGTCACGCTGCCCCGCTACGGGCTCGCCTTTCCGCTCGGCATCTCGTTCTTCACGTTTCAGCACATCATGTATCTGAGCGACTTGCGGTCGGGCCGCACGGGGCATGTCGGGCTGCTCGACTACGCGCTCTACATCGCGTTCTTTCCCCGCATCATCGCGGGGCCGCTGGTGCGACCGGCGGAGCTCTTCCCGCAACTTGCGGAACGGCCGACCCCGCCCTCCGCCGAGACCGTCGCACGCGGGCTCGCGCTTCTCGTCTTCGGCTTGTCGAAGAAGGTCTTCATCGGCGACCCGCTCGGCACCTATGTCGACCCGATCTACGCGCGCGTAGCCGCCGGCACCGACCCGACGATGCTGGAGGCCTGGCAGGCGATGCTCGGCTACACGTTCCAGCTCTATTTCGACTTCTCGGGCTATACCGACATGGCGCTCGGCCTCGCGCTCCTGTTCGGGATCGTCCTGCCGCAGAACTTCGACGCCCCCTACAGGTCCGTGTCGATCCAAGATTTCTGGCGGCGCTGGCACATCACGCTGTCGTTCTTCCTGCGCGACTACCTCTACATCCCGTTCGGCGGAAACCGGCACGGCCTGCCGCGGCAGGTTCTCGCCCTCTTCGCCACCATGGCGCTGGGCGGCCTCTGGCACGGGGCGGGCTGGACCTTCGTGGCCTGGGGCGCGCTGCACGGCGCCGCGCTCGGCGTCCACCTCCTCTGGCGCAAAGGCGGGCGGTCGATGCCGAAGGCGGCGGGCTGGGGCCTCACCTTCGCCTTCGTGGCGCTCGCCTGGGTGCTGTTCCGGGCTCCGAGCTTCGAGGCGGCGACGGCCGTCTATGCCGGGCTCACGGGCCTCACGGCGGCCGGGATCGGCAGCGCGCCCTCGGAGTTCTGGCGGTTGCTCGCCCTGGCGATCGCGCTCGCGACCCTAGGCCCGACTGCATGGAAACTGTCCCGCGGACTGCCCCCGCTGCGCTGGGCCGGCGCGCTCGTGGCGCTCCTTCTCGCGGCGGTTCTCCTGAAGGTCGGCGACGATACCAATGCCGATTTCATCTATGCCCAGTTCTGACGCCTCCTCCGGCTCCGGCTGGCGCTCCCTTCTTCTCGTGGCGGCGGGCACGCTCGCGCTCGCGCTGGCGCTCATCGTCGGCCGCGTCGTCTGGTTCGACGCCTATTGGCTGTTCCGGGAGAGCCCGCCCTGGCTGGAGGCGACCGGCGGCTCGAACCGGCTCCTCGATCGGCAGACCCGTCGCGCCAAGATCCTCCAGGCGCTCACCCGCGACTACAGAGTGGCGCTCGTCGGCAGCTCGACCGTCTACCACGGGCTCGATCCGCGCGATGTCGCGCCCTCCCTGCAGGGCCAGGTGTTCAATGCCGGCATCTCCGCCCTGCGCGGCGAGGAATTGCCGATCGTGGCGACCGTCGTCGCCTCGCGGGACGACGTGGAACGCGTGCTGCTCGGGCTCGACTACTACATGTTCTCCCGCCGCGACGCGGCTTCTGTCCAGCTGAGCCGAACGCTGACCAATGCGACCGGCCGCGCCAATACCGTCCTCGGCAGCCTGATCAGCCGCTACGCGATCTCCGACAGCTTCCTGGACGAGGTCACGGGCGCGGAGGATCCGGGCGCCTGGACCCGGGATGGCTTCCGCATCACGCCTCCGTTGCCCCCGGACCTCACCGAGAAGAACGACGCCATCCGCCGGCGCACGACCGCCCCCTACCGGCCGGAGACGCTGGTCCACCTCGAGCGAGCCCTGTCGGCCTTACGAGGGCGCGAGGTGACGGTCTACCTGGCACCCGTGAGCGGAGCGCAGCGACAGATCATGTCGGAACTCGGCCTTATGGACGATCTCGCGCGCTGGCGGGCGGATGTCGGGCGGGTGGTGGCCGAGCAAGGCGTGCGCTTCCTAGATCTGGTCGATCTCGGGGCGGGGCATCCGTTCGATCCACGCCTGGGCTCGACGGATGTGTGGCTCGATAACCTCCATTACACGCCCCTGCTCGGGCGGCAGATCCTCGAGCGCGCGGGCCTGCGCGGGCCGGGGGAGGCCTGATGGATCCGGCGCAGGCCCTGGCTCGCGTCCTCACTCCGGCGCCCCCGGGCAAGCCATCGGCCCTCAAGCGCCTGGCCCAGATCGAAGCGCGCATCCCGGAGGCGGCCGATCTCGTCCTTTTCGGGGATTCGCTCGCGGCGGCCTGGCCAGCGGCTTTGCTGCACAGCGCCTTTCCAGGCTGGCGCGTCTTCAATTTCGGCCTGCCCGGCGATCGCGTCCAGAATTCGCTCTGGCGGCTCGCCTCGATCCCCACGGCCCATCTGAGGCCCCGCGCGCTGGTCATGCTCCTCGGGACGAACAACCTCGGCGATGGGGACCCGCCGGAGGCCATCGCGCAGGGTCTCGCGGCCGTGCTGGAAGCCGCGATCCGGCAATGGGGTGATCCTGCCGCTTTCGTCGTCACGATCCCGCGCCGCGGAGAGGCGCCGGGCTTCAGGCAGACCGAGCGCTCCCGCCTGAACGCCGAGCTCGCGGGCCTCCGAGCGACGCTGCTCGACGCCGACGCGGCTCTCGTACCCTCGCCCGGCGAGGAGCCCTGCCTTCTCGCCGACATGCTGCATCTCAGCGAAGCCGGCTACAGGCGCCTCGGTGCGGCACTCGCCGCGGCGATCGGCCCCGCGGCGCGTCAGAACTCAGACGGATGAAGCGCTCGACCGTGTTCGGCCATGTGCGCGGCAGCACGGAATCCGGCTTACCGTTCCGGCAAAACATCCCCATCGGAGAACGGGGGACGGGGTCATGGACAGGATCGGTCAGAAGCTCGATGCGGTGATCTGCGAAGTCGCCGCGATGCTGTGGCTGGTCCGGGCGACGGTCGCCCGCTGAGCTGATCCTGGCATCGAAGACTGCACCGGAAGATCTTCGGCACGGGTACGATCAGGAGTCCTCAGACGAGGGCTCATAAGGAAAGAGGGAAGATCCTGCCCGGATCTTCCCTCTTTGTTTGTCTCTACTCAGCTGGCTTCTCGGCCTCGGAGCCGCCGAAATCGAGGCTCTCGGCCGGTTCGGTCCGGCGCGTCCGACGGGTCCGGCGCGGCCGGGGCTCGGGCGCCTCGGCGACGACGGGTGCGACCTCGGGTTCGGCCGCATAGGCCGGGACCGGCGCTTCCACGGCCTCGCTGCGCTCCTCGCGACGCTCGTCCTGATCGAGGGCGATCGTCGACCGCACGGGGGTCGTCAGGAAAGCCGGCAGGCCAGCTGCGGGCGCATCCCGCTCATCCTGCTGCGGCGCGGCGAAGCGCTCCTGGCGGCCCTGGCCGCGCTCGCGATCGCGGTTGAACTCGCGCCGGCCACCTTCGCGGCTCTCGCCGCGGCCGGTCCGTTCGCGCCGCTCACCACCCTCGGGCCGATCCGGCCGATCGAAGCGCTCGCCATTCTGCTGCGGATAGTTGCTGCCGTTCCGGTCGAAACGCTCGCCCTGCGGCCGATTGCCGTTCCGGTCGTAGCCATTGCCGTTGCGATCGAACCGCTCACCATTCCGGTCGAAGCGCTGATTGCGATCCTGCCGGTCGGCGCCCTGCCGCTCACCGCGATCGTAACCCCGGTCCTGCCGTTCGCCGCGGTCGAAGCGACCCTGCTGGGGCTGCCGGTCTCCGCCGCCCTGGCGCGTGTCGTACGGATTGCCGCCGCCTTCGCCAAACTCATCACCCCCGGCCTGCATGCCGCGGTCGCCCTGCCCGTAGGGGAACCCGCCCGAGCCCATGCCCTCCTCGTCGCCCTCTTCGCCGTCCTCGTCGAAGGGCCGACCCTGGGTACCGAATTGCTGCCGGTAGGTCTCCTGGGCCGCGGCAATCAGACGATAGTAATGCTCGGCATGCTGCAGGTAGTTCTCAGCCGCCACCGGATCACCGCTAGCCGTCGCGTCGCGCGCAAGCTGCGCATACTTGTCCGCGATGTGCTGGGCAGTACCCCTGATCTTAACGTCTGGCCCGTTCGACTCGTAGGAGCGGGTCAGCGGGTTCGGGCCCTTGCCACGGGTGCGCCCCCGCATCCGCCTGTTCTGTCCTGGTCTCATCGATGTTTTCAGACCTTCGCTGGTGTCCCTGACAAGCAGGCTCCTGCGCGGGCCGCACTGGACCTGCGCAATCCCCGTCACCTCAGCTCGGACCGGATCTCGTTTTGCCGGACCGTCCGTCAGTGTAGGATTCGATCGACCGCGCCGCACCATGGCTGAACGCGCGGTCCTTGTTGTCCCCGAGCGATCGTGGGCTGCATGCCGCTACGTCGCATCAAGCCTGGACCATTCTCGTTAACCGACAGCAAATTAGCTGCTTCTGTTCCGGTCAACAAGCAATTTTTGATCTGCCACCCTGATGTGGCGCTCTATCCACGGGAAACAAGAGCCGGCCCAGCGAAAAGCGTCATCGCACGCTGATGCCCACCGAGGTCCCGGCGGATCGCCTCGACCGCGAAGCCGCGCTCCTCGGCGAGAAACGCGACGCTCTCCGCCTGATCATGTCCAAGTTCCAGGACGATACGCCCGTCTCTCTCAAGAAGACGCCCTGCATCGTCAAGTATAGCCCGGTAGGCTTCGAGGCCGCTCTTTCCGCCGTCGAGGGCGCGGGCGGGGTCAAAATGCGACACTTCCGGCTCGAGCGTCAGGATGTCGGCAGCCCGAATATAGGGCGGGTTCGACACGATCAGGGCGAAGCGGCCATCGATCGCGCTCGCCCAGTCGGAGGCCACGAAGGCTGCCCGATCGGCAACGCCGTTCATTTCCGCATTGCGGCGGGCCGTCATGAGCGCGCCCGGCGACCGATCGACGCCGACCCCGCAGCCGTCCTTCAACTCCGACAGAAGGGCGATCAGGATGCAGCCGGACCCCGTCCCGAGATCGAGGATCCGCTCGCGCGCGCCTCTCCGCTTTCCCGCCGCATCGAGCGCCGCCTCTACGATCGTCTCCGTATCCGGCCGCGGCGCCAGCGTCTCGGGCGAGAGCGCGAAGGGAAGGCCCCAGAACTCCGCCCTTCCCAGGATGCGAGCCACCGGCTCCCGCGCAAGGCGCCGAGCCGCCAGGTCGACAAGCCGTGCGCTGCCCTCCTCGCCGAGGGGGTGCTGGGGGTCCGCGAGGAGCGACGTGGAACCGACACCCAGCGCCGCGGCCGTCAGAAGGCGCGCATCGAGTGCGGCTGAATCGATCCCCGCCTCGGCGAAGGCCCGGCGCAGCTCCGCCTGCGCGGCGGCACGAGTCGTACCGGCCTCGATGGCGAGGTGCGGGATGTGGGGCTCGCGGTCCATGCCGGCCCGATATCTTCTCGCGCGCGGTCCGGCTAGAACAGGACGATGTCGGACGGCACCCTGCGCACGATTCATACGACTACCGTTACGATCCCGCTCTCGGGCGCGGCCGCCGCGACGGGCGAGCGGGAGATCGCGGTCGAGACCGGCGTCGAGGTGAGCTTCGGCGGTGTGCCCTTCGCCGTGATGATGCTGACGCCCGCGGACCTCGAGGATTTCGGCTACGGCTTCAGCCTCACGGAGGGCATCGTCGAGCGCGTGGAGGAGATCCGCCGGGTCGTCGTGACTGAGGCAGAGCGCGGGTTCGGCATTTCGATCGACGTCGCGCCCGATCGCATGCACAACCTCCTGGCTCGCCGCCGCTCGATGTCGGGCCGTACCGGCTGCGGAGTCTGCGGCATCGAGGACCTCGACGCCCTTGAGCGCGCGCAGCCAGTGAACCGGGACGGCGCGTTCTCGCCCATCGACATCCGGGCTATCGCCAAGGCGCTCGGCGACCTTCCCGAAAAGCAACTCCTCAGCCGAGCCACCGGCGCCACGCACGCCGCAGCCTTCGCCGACCGGGAAGGCGCGATCATGCTGATCCGCGAGGATGTCGGACGGCACAACGCCCTCGACAAGCTCGTCGGGGCGATCCTACGGACTGGCCTCGACCCGGCGAACGGCTTCGTGGTGGTGACCAGCCGCTGCTCGTTCGAGATGGTCGAGAAGGCCGCCTCCCTCGGGGCGCGGCTCATCGTGGCGATTTCGGCGCCGACCTCGCTCGCCATCGAGCGCGCCCGGGCCCTCGGGGTGTCGCTGGTCGCGATCGCCAGGCGGGACACGGTGACGGTGTTCCACGGGCCGGAGGCGGTCGCCTATGAGGGCTGATCGCGAGAACCGCTTCGGGTAATCGCGAAGACCTCCAGGGCCTCCTGGCGTCCGTGGACGGAATGGGAGCCGAGCGACCGCGCCTCGAAGCCCGCCGGCAGCGGCCCGATGCGCGCCATCAGCTCCCGCGAGGCGAGAACCTGCTCTCCTAGCGCCCTGCACAGGCTTTCGAGACGCGCCGTCGCGTTCATCACATCGCCGAAATAGGTGATCTTGTGCCGCTCGAGCCCGATCTCGGCGGTGACGACCGGCCCGCAATGCAGCGCGGCCCGGAAGGTCGGTAATTCCTGGAAGTCGCCTCGCCACTCCGCTTCCGCCGCCGCAATGTCGTCCAGGATGGCGGACACGCACCGGACCGGCGCCGCATCCGCCAGGGCTCGGTCGGTGGCCGGCCAGCTCACGATCGCCATGTCGCCCACGTAATCGTCGATCTTCCCGCCGAAGCGCCGCACCGGCCGGGCGAGGCGCCCGAAGAAGCGCCCCAGATATTCCTGGGCCCGCAGGTCGCCGTGCCGCTCCGCGAAGCGCGTGGAGCCCACCAGATCGATGAACAGGAACGCCCGCTCCTCGCGAACGGGCTTGTGATAGCGCCCGAGCAGAAGGTTGCCGAAGGTTCCCGGGCCGATGACGTCGCGAATGCGAAGGGTCGAGAGAATCAGGACCGAGATGAGGAGCGAATAGGCGAGCTCCGGCCCGGACGGGATCGCAAGCTCGGTCCAGGGGCGCGCGATGGCGCCGGTCAGGGCCAGGACGGTTCCGGCGCAGACGGTGCCGCCGTAGATGAGAACCACTACGACGAGGATCGATCCAGCCAGATAGACCGGCGTGGAGGACGCCCGGATGCGATCCCGCAGAGAGGGCAGGAGGAGGCCTCTGGCATAGGCGAGGACGGGCGTCCCGATCAGCACCCCGAAGACCGCGCCGAGGAGCGGCCGCTCCGCCCCTGTCAGAAGCGTGTAGAGGATGCCGGCCGCTGCGCTGACGGCAACGCTGGCGGTCCAGAGCCGGATCGTGTGGCGGCGCATCGCGAGCCTGTTCGTCGTCAGGATGCCTGTAGGCGGCGTTGCCCGAGGCACCAAGTCACCTTGACCCGCCCGGCCCGATCGAGGAGAAGGGCGCTCGCGTTCAAATCGTGTTATCCCGGCCTTGAGCCGGTTTTTTTATGTGCGGAGCCCATGGCCAACGTAGTCGTGGTCGGCGCCCAATGGGGCGACGAAGGTAAAGGCAAGATCGTCGACTGGCTCTCGGAGCAGGCCGACGTGGTGGTGCGCTTCCAGGGCGGCCACAATGCGGGCCACACGCTCGTCATCGACGGGAAGGTCTACAAGCTCTCGCTGCTGCCTTCGGGCGTCGTGCGGCCGGGCAAGCTTGCCGTCATCGGCAACGGCGTCGTGCTCGATCCGCATGCGCTGGTGACCGAGATCGCCTCGCTCGCCGCGCAGGGCGTGGAAGTCACGCGGGAGAATCTGCGCATCGCGGACAACGCGACGCTGATCCTGTCGCTGCATCGCGACCTCGACGCGCTGCGGGAGGCCGCCGCCGGCGCCTCGTCCATCGGCACCACGAAGCGCGGCATCGGGCCGGCCTACGAGGACAAGGTCGGCCGCCGCGCGATCAGGCTCATGGATCTTGCCGATCTCGACACGCTGCCGGTCAAGATCGACCGTTGCCTCGTGCATCACAATGCGATTCGCCGCGGGCTCGGCCTGGAGGAGATCCAGGCGCAGGCGATCTTCGACGAGCTCGCCTCCGTGGCCCCGAAGGTGCTGCCCTTCATCGACACGGTCTGGCGCCTCCTCGACGAGGAGCGGCGGGCCGGCAAGCGCATCCTGTTCGAAGGCGCGCAGGGCGCCTTGCTCGATGTCGACCACGGCACGTATCCCTACGTCACGTCCTCCAACACGGTCGCCGGTCAGGCCGCGACGGGCTCCGGCATGGGGCCGCGCGCCGTCGGCACCGTGCTCGGGATCGCCAAGGCCTACACGACGCGCGTCGGCTCCGGCCCGTTCCCGACCGAGCTCCTCGACGAGACCGGCGAGCTGATCGGCGCGCGCGGCAAGGAATTCGGCGTCGTCACGGGCCGGAAGCGCCGCTGCGGGTGGTTCGATGCGGTCCTCGTCCGTCAGACGGTGCGGACCTCCGGCATCGACGGCATCGCGCTCACCAAGCTCGACGTGCTGGATGGCTTCGAGACCCTGAAGGTGTGCACGGGGTACCGTCTGGACGGCGAGGTGATCGACTACCTGCCGGCGAGCCAAGGCGCCCAGGCGCGGGTGGAGCCGATCTACGAGGAGGTCGAGGGCTGGCGCGGCTCGACCGCCGGCGCGCGCTCCTGGGCCGAGCTTCCGGCCGAGGCGGTGAAATACGTCAGGCGGATCGAGGAGTTGATCGGCGCGCCCGTGACCGTGCTATCCACCTCGCCCGAACGGCGCGACACCATCCTGGTGCAGAACCCATTCGAGGCCTAGGGCCTGTATGGCGGATTACTACTCCCTCCTGGCGAGGCTGATCGACGGGCTGCCCGACGCGGCCCCGACGGCCCGCCAGAACGTCTATGATCGTGCGCGGCGGACCCTGGCGGACCAACTCCGGGCCGTGACGCCCCCTCTCACCGAGGCCGAGATCGCCCGGGAGGGATCGTCTCTCGAGAGCGCGATCCGGCAGCTCGAGGCGCGCTACGCCGACGGCGCCCGCTCGCCGGTGCCGCCGGAGGAGCGCGACCAGCCGAAACAGGCGGAGGTCGCGCCGCCCGCGCCGTCCGGTCCCGGCGAGGCGGCGGGGGAGAACCGCCCCGTCGCCATCCGTCGCGGCGGCCGCCGTACGCGGCCGCTCGCCATGCTCGCCGTCCTCGTCTGCCTCGCGATTCCGGTCGCCACGCTGGCCTGGCTGTGGCGCGACCAGCCGCGGCCGGAACCCGCTCAGGAAACGGCTCCGCCGGTGGCGGCAGCGCCGGCTCAGAACGACAACAACAAGTTCTCCGAGCGCGTCGGTGGACTTCCCGCAGAGCCCCAGCCCAACCGGCCCGCCCGGCCGCCCGCCGCCCCGCAGCCGGCCCAGAGTGCCGCCGCCCCGCAGCCGCGGCCGGCATCGCCGCCCGCGCTGCCCAGCAATGCGGGCGATACCGCGCCGAGCGATGTCGCAGTGGCGCAGCGTGCGCTGATCTTCGAGGAAAATCCGTCCGATCCGCAGCAGCCGATCATCACGACGGGGCGGGCATTGTGGCGCCTGGACAACGTGAACGCGGGCCAGGGCCTGCCGCTCGAGACGGTCATCCGCGGCACGGTCGAGCTGCCGAGTGCGGGCCTGACGCTGACCATCGCGGTGCGGCGGAATCTCGATCCTGCGCTCCCCGCCTCGCACACGATCGAGCTGACCTTCGCCAACGCCTCGGTGAACGGTGCCCCGCCGCGCGTCGTGCGCGACGTCGCCCTGCCGATGATGCGACCTGAGGAGACGATCCGCGGCATCCCGGTGGCGGGCTTGCCGGTTCCCGTGAAGGAGAACGTGTTCCTGATCGGCCTGTCAGATCTCAGGGGCGACGTCGACCGGAACACGGAACTCCTGCTCCGGCGCAACTGGATGGAACTGCCGATCCGCTTCGCGTCGGGCCAGAAGGCCGCGCTCCTCTTCGACAAGGGCGTGTCAGGCGAGCGCGTATTCCTGGACGCGTTCCGGAAATGGGGGCAGTTGCCGCAGCAGTAGACGCGCCTCGCAGTTTCCCCAGGCGCCGCCCTACAGGGGCTCGGCGCGGGGCGATCCTCAACCGGCCGCGAGAGCCGGTTGAGGGCGGGCCGTCTCGCGCGAGGCGAGATTGCGCTTCACGGCCTCCTGCACCTTCTCGAAGGCTCGGACCTCGATCTGGCGCACGCGTTCGCGCGACACCCCGAACTCTCCGGACAACTCCTCGAGCGTGATCGGATCGTCGGCGAGCCGCCGCGCCTCGAAGATGCGCCGCTCACGCGGGTTGAGCACGTCCAGCGCTTCGCGCAGGGCCGCGAGCCGGTTCGAGCCTTCCTCGGAGCTGGCGAGAACCGATTCCTGGCTCGCTGATTCGTCGACGAGCCAGTCCTGCCACTCGCCCTCCCCTTCCTCTCGCAGCGGTGCATTCAGCGACACGTCGCCACCCAGACGGCGGTTCATGTCGACGACGTCCTGCTCGGTCACGCCGAGCTTGGTTGCGATCTGCTGAACCTGCTCGGGCCTGAGGTCGCCCTCGTCGAGCGCCGAGATCTGGCCCTTCGCCTTCCGCAGAT
>JAFAEL010000280.1 GCA_023423995.1 Pseudomonadota bacterium
GTCGAGTACTTCGTCTCGTACTACGACTACTACCAGCCCGAGGCCTACGTGCCGCGGACGGACCTCTACATCGAGAAGGATTCGTCCATCAACGAGCAGATCGACCGGATGCGGCACGCCGCGACCCGCGCGCTGCTGGAGCGCGACGACGTCATCATCGTCGCCTCCGTCTCCTGCATCTACGGTATCGGCTCGGTCGAGACCTATACGGCCATGACCTTCGCGGTCACGCTCGGCGAACGCATCGAGCAGCGCCAGCTGATCGCCGATCTCGTCGCGCTCCAGTACAAGCGCACGAGCATGGATTTCTCCCGCGGTACTTTCCGGGTGCGCGGCGACACGATCGAGCTGTTCCCAGCCCACTTGGAGGACCGCGCCTGGCGCATTTCGCTCTTCGGCGACGAGGTGGAATCGATCGTCGAGTTCGATCCCCTCACCGGCCAGAAATCCTCAGAGCTGAAGTTCGTGAAGATCTACGCGAACTCGCACTACGTCACCCCTAAGCCGACGCTGCAGCAGGCGAGCCGGGCCATCAAGGAGGAGTTGCGGCAGCGCCTCGAGGAGCTGAACCGCATGGGCCGCCTCATCGAGGCGCAGCGGCTGGAGCAGCGCACGCAGTTCGACCTGGAGATGATCGAGGCGACGGGATCCTGCGCCGGCATCGAGAACTATTCGCGCTACCTGACCGGGCGCCGCCCGGGCGAACCCCCGCCGACCCTCTTCGAATATTTGCCGGACAACGCCATCGTCTTCACGGACGAGAGCCACGTCACCGTCCCGCAGATCGGAGCCATGTACCGGGGCGACTTCCGCCGGAAGGCGACGCTTGCGGAATATGGCTTCCGCCTGCCCTCCTGCATGGACAACCGCCCGCTCCGGTTCGAGGAATGGGATGCCATGCGGCCGCAGTCGATCCATGTCTCGGCGACGCCTGGTCCATGGGAGATGGAGCAGGCGGCCGGCGTCTTCGTCGAGCAGGTGATCCGGCCGACGGGTCTCGTCGACCCCCCGGTCGAGGTCCGGCCGGCACGCTCGCAGGTCGACGACGTGCTCGGCGAGATTCGCGAGGCCGCCCGCAAGGGCTATCGCACGCTCGTGACCGTCCTCACCAAGCGCATGGCCGAGGACCTGACCGAGTACCTGCACGAGAACAAGGTGCGGGTGCGCTACATGCACTCGGACATCGACACGATCGAGCGCATCGAGATCATCCGCGACCTCCGCCTCGGCGCCTTCGACGTGCTCGTCGGGATCAACCTCCTGCGCGAGGGGCTCGACATCCCGGAATGCGGCCTCGTCGCGATCCTGGACGCCGACAAGGAGGGTTTTCTCCGCTCGGAGACCTCGCTGATCCAGACGATCGGCCGCGCCGCCCGCAACGTCGACGGGCGGGTGATCCTCTATGCGGACCGGGTCACCGGGTCGATGGAGCGCGCGATGGCCGAGACGGAGCGGCGGCGCGAGAAGCAGGTGGCGTATAACCGGGAGCACGGGATCACGCCGCAATCCATCAAGCGCGACATCGCCAACATCCTGGAGTCAGTGGCCGAGCGCGACCATGTCCGCGTGGATACCGGCCTGGCCGACCAGGCGGTCACGATCGGCCACAACCTGAAGGCCGTGATCGCGGACCTGGAGAAGCGCATGCGTGCCGCGGCCGCGGATCTCGACTTCGAGGAGGCGGCGCGGCTCCGCGACGAGCTCAAGCGCCTTCAGATGACCGAGCTGACGCTCGGGATCGATCCGAAGGCTTCCCAGCGGGATGTCGAGGCGTCGGCCGGTCGCTATGCCGGGCCGCGCAGCGCCGGCCGGGCCGAGCCGGTCGGCAAGGGCTTTCCCAAGCCAGGCCGCGATTCAGGCCCGCGCAAGCCCTCGCTCGACGAGATGGGCCCGCATGCCCGCGAGCTGCCGCTCCATGCCGGGCCGCTGCCGGAGCGTCCCCTGCCCCGCTCCACGGCGGGCTTCGGCGGAGCGAAACCGAAATGGAAGGGACGGCGGAAGGGCTGACCCTAATACAGCCGGGTCCGGTACGCCTCTTCCATCACCTTCTCGGCCTCGGCAACGTCGATCGTCTTCGTATGTGCGGCGATGATCCGGCCGAGCGTCGGGAACCGGTCGCGCTCGACCTGGGCGGACGCGTCCCAGAGCTTGGAGCGCATCAGCGCCTTGCCGCAATGGAAGAACGCCTCGCGCACCTCGACGAGAAGCCCGACCGTCGGGACCTTCCCCTGGGCGACCAGCGGCTCGAGCAGCGCCCTGTCGCGGGTGATCCGCGCATCGCCGTTGACCCGCAGCGTCTCGTTGATGCCGGGCACGAAGAAGATCAGGCCGACGCCCGGCGAGGTCAGGACGTTGCCGAAGCTGTCGACGCGGTTGTTGCCGCGCCGGTCCGGAATGAGCAGGGTCAGGTCGTCGACGACCTGGACGAAGCCGGGTGCATCGCCACGCGGGCTCGCATCCGCGTTTCCGTCGCGGTCCGCGCTCGCCACGACCAGGAACGGCGAGAGGCCGATGAAGTCGCGGCAGAAGCCGTCGAGTGCCGTCAGGACCTTGCCTTCGGCGAGGCGGTTGACCGGGCCGAAATGCGAGCGCAGCTCGTCCCCGGTCTCGATGGGCGCGTCACCGCTCTCGTCGAGGGTCATGGTCGTCTCCTTGCCGTTGGCTGATCGCTCGCGCCGTCCCGCCTATTCCTTGCGAGCCTCGCGAAGGGAGTCGTTGATGCCGATCGCCGTCGTCGCGAGATCCTTGACGTTGCAGCGATGCACCATCGGGAACTCCATCTCTGTCAGCCACAGGATCGGCAGCTCTTCCACCAGGATCTGCTGCGCCTTCTTGTAGAGGTCCGGCCGCCTCTCGGACGGCGCGTTGGCCGCCTCGGCGAAGAGCCGATCCACCTCGGGATTGGAGTAGCCGCCGTTGTTCACGAAGGGCGAGCCCTTCACGATGTTCGACGAGATGTACTGGCGCGCGACGCCCAGCGCCGGATCGCCATACTGGTAGGGGAAGTTGAAGGTCAGGTCGAAGTCCCACTCGCCGAGGCGCTTGTTCCAACCCGCCACGTCCGACGCCTCGACCTGCACCTTGACGCCGGCATCCTCGAGGTTCTGCTTCACCTGCTCCGTCCAGCGCGTCCAGGTCTCGCCGTAGGGCAGGCCGAGGAGGCGCAGGGTCTCGCCCTTGTAGCCCGACTTGGCGATGAGCTCCTTGGCCTTCTTCACGTCGTGCGGGTAGGCCTTCACGTCGTCCGTGTAGAACTTCGTCTTCGAGCTCAGCGGCCCGGTCGCCACCTTCGCGAAGCCCGACCAGACCACGTCCTTCGAGAACTCCCGGTCGATGGCGTGCATCAGCCCCTGCCGGAACTCCTTGCTCGCGAGCGGCCCGTTGCGAAGGTTCATGATGAGCATGCCGACGGGCGCGAACATCTCGTAGCCCTTCGTCTCCACGCAGGTGTTCGGCAGCTTGGCGAGCCGCGGAACATCGAACACCTCGACCGAGCCGCCGGTCAGGACGTCGACCTCGCCCTTCTCGTACGCGACCGCACGGGCGGCGGCGTCCGGCACGATCCGCCAGTAGGACTCGGCCAGCGGCGGCTTGCCCGGCAGGTAGTAATCCTCGTTGCGGACCAGGTGGATGTACTCGCCGCGACGCCACTCCTTGAGCTTCATCGGGCCAGTGCCGATCGGCGTGTTGTTCATCGCGTTCTGGCGGGGGTCGCTGCCGTCGTAGATGTGCTTCGGCACCATCGTGGCGGAGCCCGGCTCGAAGATGGTGAGGATCGGCGCGAAGGGCTGCTTCAGCACGACCCGGACCGTCGCGTCGTCCACCTTCTCGATTCGGTCGACCTGCGCGTTGAGGATCGGCCTCACCCGCGGATGGTTGGCCCGGTGGAAGACGTCGAGCGAGAAGACGACGTCGTCCGCCGTGAACGGCTTGCCGTCATGCCATTTCACGTTGCGCCGGAGATGAAACGTGTAGGTCCTCTGGTCCGGCGAGACCTCCCAGCGCTCGGCGAGAGACGGCTGCGGCTCCAGCTTGGCGTCGTAGCGCAGCAGCGATTCGTAGATGTTGCCCGCGACCATCTGCGTCGGGCCGTTCTGGAAGAGCCCGACCATGAGGCTCGGCGGCTCCGGCGCGACGATCAGATGCAGAGACCCGTTCTTCGCGGTCGGCGTGCCTTGCGCCAGTGCCGGCCCCACCGAAAGAGCGAGAGCGACGGCGAGAAGGGGACCGAGGTTACGCTGCATCGAGTGGATCTCCGGACGGCCTGCACCTAAGGCAGACGACTTCGGTACAAGCAAGGGCCGTGCGAAGCGGCACCCGCCCTCCCCGCATGGCGAACGCCGGCGGGCCGGGAGACTTGGCGGAGAACCCCGGCTCGCTCCATGCGTTGACGCCATGCTCAACCAGCAGGGAGGATCGGTATGGATCAGCAGCAGGGCTGGACGGTCGAGGCGATCCAACGCCTGACCACGATGGCGCGCGAGCGCATTCCGGTCGCGACGATGAGCCTGGCGCTCAAGCGTCCTGTCGAGACCGTATCCGCGAAGCTCCGCGAACTCGGGATCACACCCGCCAAGACCTGAGGGCTGCTCCCTCGATGGCCGGGCACCGTCTCGGCCATCGAGGATCAGACGGATCGCCCTACTTCTTCACCGTGCCCTTCATCGAAGGTGCGGCAGCGATCGTCTTGGAGACTTCCTTCTTCGGCTTCTTGGCTTCCTTGTTGGACCTCATCTGACCTTTGGCCACGAGACCCTCCTCTGCCGGCCGGAGCGGCCGGGTAGCCGGATCCTAAACCTGTGCGCGTAAACGAAAAGGGCCGGCTTGCGCCGGCCCTTCCGTTTGTCTGGATCCCCGGGCAGGGCCCGGGAAGCAGGGAAGAGGACCTTAGAAGTCCATTCCGCCCATGCCGCCCATGCCGCCGCCCGGCATGCCAGGAGCAGCCGACTCCTTCTTCGGAGCCTCGGCGATCATGGCCTCGGTGGTGACGAGCAGGCCGGCGACCGACGCGGCGTTCTGGATCGCAGCGCGGACGACCTTGGCCGGATCGACGATGCCCTGCTGGAGCATATCCCCGTACTCTTCGGTCTGCGCGTTGAAGCCGAACGTCTCACCGCCGTTGTCGAGGATCTTGCCGACGACGACCGAACCTTCGACGCCCGCGTTCTGGGCGATCTGACGGACCGGAGCCTCGAGAGCCTTCAGGACGATGTTGACGCCAGCCTGGACGTCGGCGTTGTCCGACTTCACGGAGGAGGCCGCCTTCTTGGCGAGCAGCAGAGCGACGCCGCCGCCCGGAACGATGCCTTCCTCGACCGCCGCGCGGGTGGCATGGAGAGCGTCGTCGACGCGGTCCTTCTTCTCCTTCACCTCGACCTCGGTCGAGCCGCCGACGCGGATGACGGCGACGCCGCCCGCGAGCTTGGCCAGGCGCTCCTGGAGCTTCTCACGATCGTAGTCCGAGGTGGTCTCCTCGATCTGCGCCTTGATCTGCGCAACGCGGCCCTCGATGGCCTCCTTGTCGCCGGCGCCGTCGATGATCGTGGTGTTCTCCTTCTCGATGCGGACGCGCTTGGCGCGGCCGAGCATCTGGAGCGACACGTTCTCGAGCTTGATGCCGAGGTCTTCGGAGATCGTCTGACCGGCGGTCAGGATCGCGATGTCCTCGAGCATGGCCTTGCGGCGGTCACCGAAGCCCGGCGCCTTCACGGCCGCGACCTTCAGGCCGCCACGGAGCTTGTTGACGACGAGCGTGGCCAGGGCCTCGCCCTCGATGTCCTCGGCGACGATCAGGAGCGGCTTGCCGGTCTGAACGACGGCCTCGAGCACCGGCAGCATCGGCTGCAGCGAGGAGAGCTTCTTCTCGTGGATGAGGATGTAGGGGTCCTCGAGCTCGGCGACCATCTTCTCCGCATTCGTGATGAAGTACGGGGAGAGGTAGCCGCGGTCGAACTGCATGCCCTCGACGACGTCGAGCTCGGTCTCGGCGGTCTTCGCCTCTTCGACCGTGATCACGCCCTCGTTGCCGACCTTCTGCATCGCCTGGGCGATCATCTCGCCGATCGACTTGTCGCCGTTCACCGAGATCGTGCCCACCTGGGCGACTTCCTCGGACGAGGCGACCTTCCGCGAGCGGCCCTGGATGTCCTTCACGACTGCCTAGACCGCCAGGTCGATGCCGCGCTTCAGGTCCATCGGGTTCATGCCGGCCGCAACCGACTTCGCGCCCTCGCGGACGATCGAAGCGGCGAGGACCGTTGCGGTCGTCGTGCCGTCGCCGGCGACGTCGTTCGACTTCGAGGCCACTTCGCGCACCATCTGGGCGCCCATGTTCTCGAACTTGTCGGCGAGCTCGACTTCCTTGGCGACCGTCACGCCGTCCTTCGTGATGCGCGGAGCGCCGAAGGACTTCTCGATGACGACGTTGCGGCCCTTCGGACCGAGGGTGACCTTGACCGCATCGGCCAGGATCTCGACGCCGCGGAGCATCTTGTCGCGGGCGTCAGACGAGAAACGTACGTCTTTAGCTGCCATGTGAATTCCTCACGTGAAATGGGTTGGGAACGCGGACGAAAGGCGCCTTACGCGGCCTTCGCGAGCGACGAGCCCTCGATGATGCCCATGATGTCGGACTCCTTCATGATGAGGAGATCCTGGCCATCGATCTTCACCTCGGTGCCGGACCACTTTCCGAAGAGCACGCGGTCGCCGGCCTTCACGTCGAGCGCGTTGACCTTGCCGTTCTCGTCGCGAGCGCCCGGACCAACGGCGATGACCTCGCCCTCCTGCGGCTTCTCCTTGGCGGTGTCGGGGATGATGATGCCGCCCTTCGTCTTCTCTTCGCTCTCGATGCGGCGAACGACGACGCGGTCGTGCAGCGGCCGGAAGTTCATGCGAGACCTCACGATGTCGAAAAATATGCGGGGTTACCGCTTCGCCTTCTTTAGCACTCCCCGATCGAGAGTGCCAAGGCTGGGCGGGAAATAGGCTGACGCGATTTTTGCGTCAAGCTGGTGCCGCGAGATTTTTAGCGAGCTGTGGGAACCTTTCAGTTCGTCCGCCGCGGCATTTGGGACCCGCCGTCCGCTGGCGCAAGAAGCCAGTTCCGGAATCCCCGCCGGACTTCCTCCGGGGACGCTCTTTTGGTGCCATTTTCTCGCGTGCTTTCAGCTCGTTAAGCATCAGACGAGATGGCCCGCTGTCATACGAACCCTGCCGCCCCCGCGGCGGCAGCGAGACCAAAGGCCCAGAGCGGGTTGATGCGGGTGAGATACGACAGAGCGGCGGTTGCGCCTGTGATGGCGAGCGTTGTCGGGCCGGTATCCGCAGCGTGCCCCAGCAGGTAGCCAGAGGCAGCGATCAGCCCGACCGTGACAGCGGATAATCCGCTCTGGACCGGCCGGCGCCAGAGTGCATCCCGGAATCGGTCCCACACCTGGAACACGGCATAGGCCAGAACGCTGGTTGGTCCCACCATCGACACGGTCGCCACCAAAGCCCCGATCACGCCGGCGACGTGCCAGCCAACAAGGGTGACCAGCAGCATGTTCGGCCCTGGCGCCGCGTTCGCGATCGCGAACAGGGCAGCAAACTCGCCGTCGGTCATCCAGCGCTCGACCTCCACAACCTGACGGTGGATCTCAGGCACCGTCGCGTTGACGCCGCCAATGGCCAGGAAGGCGAGGACGAAGAAGCGCCAGGAGAGCGTTCCGAGCAAAGCGCCGCTCAACGAACCCTCCAGTGAGCCGCGATGGACAGGGGAGCGCAGACGAGGAGCACCGGCCAGAGCGGAAGCCGGAACAGCGCCACGGCCACGAAGACGACCGCCATGACCGGCGCCGCCGGCCAGAACCTCCTTCGCAGCATGGGCACCGCCATCTTCGCCGCCATTGCGACCACCAGCCCGGCGGCGGCGGCAGCCATGCCGGTCAATGCTCGCTGGACGGCCGGTACGTCGGCGAATTCCGCATAGAAGGCCGCAAGGACCAGCACGACGGCGATGGGTAGGCCGAGGATGCCGAGGACGGACGCGGCAGCCCCAGGAATCCCGTGGAACCGGGCCCCGATCGCCACCGCCATATTCACGATGTTCGGCCCCGGAAGGAGCTGGGCGAGCGCCAGGGTATCCGTGAACTCGTCAGGCGTGAGCCAATGGCGGCGCTCGACCACGACGTAACGCACCCAGGGCAGGACGCCCCCGAACGCGAAGGCGGCGACGCGGGCGAAGCCGAAGAACAGCTCCCAGAGCCCCGGCTTGTGCGTCGCACCGCCGGAAATGCTGGCATCCGGGTGTTCGAGGCTTCTCATCGCGGCCCTCTAGCGCGTCCGGTATCGTCCATGAGGCTGGTTACGCACGCCTGCGCGATCCCACGAAGGCTCCCAACAGGATGAGGACCGCGCCCAGCACCGCCCACAGCGTCGGGACCTCGGCAAAGGCGAAGAACCCGATGACCACGGCCCAGAGAAGGGCCGTATAATCCAGCGGTGCGAGCCTTATCGCTTCCGCGCCCGCGTAGGCGCGCGCGAGCAGCAGATGGCCACCGACGCCCAGGACGCCTATCAGGGCGAGCCTGGACGCCTCGTCGCCGGTCGGCATGCGCCAGAACCACCAGGCGGGGATTGCCAGCATGAGGGCGGGCGCAACGTTCTGGATGAGCACGATCAGGAGAAGCGGATCCCGCTGCGCCCGCGCCCTGAGGAGGACGTTCGACGCCGAATAAGTCAGGGCCGAGAGCAGAACGGCGCCGACACCGAGGAGGGAATGGGAGACGCCCCCGCCCTCGCTCATCTCCCGGCCGCCATGGCTGCCCAGCACGATCACGAGCACGCCCGCGAAACCCGCGGCAATCGCGGCCAGGATGCGGCCGCTGAGACGCTCCCCAAGGAGGAGCGCGGCCAGCAGGGCCGTGAACAGGGGCGACACGAAGGAGAGGATGAGCGTCTCGGCGAGGGGAAGCTGGCCAAGCGCGTAGAAGAAGCAGACCGCCGTGATCACGACCAGAATGGCCCGCACGGCGTTGGCCCGGATTGTGTCCTTGCGCGGCCAGCCGGGCCTGCGCACGGCAACGATCCCGGTCATCACGCAGGAGCCGACCACGTAACGCAGGAACGCGACTTCCACGACGGGGAGGCTCGCGACGACGCCCTTGATCAGGGCGTCCATGATGGACAGGAGCGCGATCCCCGCCAGGCACTCGATGATTGGACGGTTCACGACCCCTCCCCCCGGGGCTCTTGTCGCGGCCCGGCTTTGCTGCCGGGCGATTGTTCCTAGGCGACGCCGGCCCGAAGCAGGTCGTGCAGATGGAGGATGCCGGCCGGCTGCCGGCCCTCGACGACGAACAGCGCCGTGATGCGCATCCTGTTCATCATCTCCAGGGCGGCGCTCGCGAGGAACTTCGGCCCCACCGTGATCGGGTCGGGGGTCATTACCGTTTCCACCGGCTGGCCGAGAAGAACGTCGCTCATGTGGCGGCGCAGGTCGCCATCCGTCACGATGCCGACGAGTTGGCCCGCGCCATTCGTGACGCCGACACAGCCAAAGCGCTTGCCGGCGATCACGAGCAGCACGTCCGACATGACGGTGCCGACCGGGACGAGCGGCATCTCGCTGCCCGAATGCATGATCTGATCGACGCTCTTCAGCCGTGCGGCCAGCGTTCCGCCCGGGTGGAAGACCTCGAAGTCGCTGGCCGTAAAGCCCCGGCTGTCGAGGAGGGCCATGGCCAGCGCGTCGCCGATCGCGAGTTGCATCAGGCTCGAGGTGGTCGGCGCCAGATCGTGCGGACAGGCTTCCTTCACGCGCGGCAGCGCGAGCACCACGTCGGCGGCCTGCCCGAGGGTGCTGCCAGGCCGCGACGTGATGGCGACCAGCCCGACCGAGAAGCGGCGGGAATACTCGATGAGGTTGCCGAGCTCCGCCGTCTCGCCCGACCACGACAGGGCAAGGATCACATCGTCGGAGGTGATCATCCCAAGGTCGCCGTGGCTCGCCTCGGTCGCGTGGACGAAATAGGCGGGCGTGCCGGTAGAGGCGAGGGTCGCGGCGATCTTGCGCCCGATATGACCGCTCTTCCCAATGCCCGACACGATGAGCCGGCCCGCGGCGCCGCGGATCAGCGCCACCGCGCGATCGAAGCTGTCCCCAAGGTCTCCGACCAGGGCTTCGGCGAGCGTGTGCAGACCTGCGATCTCGAGTTGCAAGGTCCGCAGGCCAGCAGAGCGGGCGCGTGATCCCGCGTCTGCCTCGACGCCGACGCAGGCGTCTGTGTTCTCTGAAGCGAGCATGGCTTCCCAGGCGCTCTGATTGACGCCCGCCTTAGAGCCGAGGGTGCCGCAGACCGCAAGTAGGAGCCCCGCAACCGGGGCAAGCACTACGCGCCGATCGCCCAGCGCACGGCGGCCACCGCCGCCCAGGCGATGGCGAGCGCCCAGACCAGCGTCACGCCGGCTCCGAAAGCCAGGACGGTCGTCCCGGCATGCGCGAGAAGGCCTATCGGCCTGCTACCTGCGGTCGCACTCGGCCACGTGAGGCGATTGTTCACCGCCGGTACAGTCGTGATGCGTCGTGTAGCAATCTGAGCCATCTTGCCTCGAAACGTCCCGAGCGGAACCATCGATGTTCCCTGCCGGTCGATTTGCTGCAAGAAGGGCGCCCAAGAGTTCTGGCCCAGCTCGTCCCTTCGTGCCGGGCCGGTCTCCGGGAACAATGTCAGGACGCGAAGAGAGTCTCAGTGGATATCAGCATCAGCTCGAGCACCGTCGACGTCACCCCGTTCATCATGTGCGGCGGAAGCGGCACGCGGCTCTGGCCGGTGTCGCGGGCTTCCATGCCGAAGCAGTTCCAATCCTTCTTCGGGGAGCGGACCCTGCTGCAAGACACGGCCGTGCGGGTAACGGGGCCCGGCTTCGCACCGCCAGTTCTAGTCGCGAACGAGGCTCACCGCTTCGTGGTCGCGGACCAGATGGAGAGCCTCGGGATCCCACGCGCGCAGATCGTCCTGGAGCCGGAAGGGCGGAACACGGCGGCCGTCGCCCTGGTGGCGAGCCTGCTCGTTGAGCGCCAGAACCCGGATGGGCTCGTGCTTCTTCTTCCATCGGACCATCTGGTGAAGAACACCGCCGGGTTCCAGGACATCGTACAATCCGCGGTGCCGGCGGCCCAGGCCGGGTGGATCTGCCTGTTCGGGATTGCCCCGGACCGGCCTGAGACGGGCTATGGCTACATCGAGGTGGGGAACGAGGCCGTTCCGGATACGACATCACCCGTGCGGAAAGTCTCCCGCTTCGTCGAGAAGCCGAACCGCGAAGCCGCCCAGAGCCTCCTAGACGCGGGCAACAACGTCTGGAATTCCGGCATCTTCCTGTTCTCCGCGACGGCGATGCTCGCGGAAGCCGAGCAGCACTGCCCCGACCTCCTGGCCGGGATTCGCGAGGCGCTTGCCGGCGCGACAGAGGATCAGGACTTCCTCCGGCTTGAGGCGAAGGCCTTTGCGAAGCTCCAGTCGATCTCCGTCGATTATGCCATCATGGAGCCGAGCCGCCGCACCGCGGTGGTCAGGGCCGAGCTCGATTGGAACGATCTTGGCGCCTGGGATGCCATCTACGCCGCCCACCTGCCGGACGCCCAGGGCAATGTCTTGCTCGGCAAGAGCGTCGGATACGACACGCGCAACTCGCTGATCCGCTCCGACCACCACCTCGTCACGACCGTGGGGGTCGAGAACCTTATCGTCGTCGCGACGGACGATGCCGTGCTGGTCGCGGACAAGTCGCGGGCCCAGGGCGTCAAGGAGGCCCTGGAGGCGATACGGCAGAAGGGCTTCGGGGAAGCCGCGACCCACAGCGAGGTTCACCGACCCTGGGGCAGCTACCGCTCCATCGTCTCGGGGGACCGCTTCCAGGTGAAGCTCATCACCGTGAAGCCGGGCGGCCGGCTCTCCCTGCAACTTCACCGGCACCGGGCTGAGCATTGGGTGGTCGTCAAGGGCACGGCGCAGATCACCTGCGGCGAGCGCGTCTTCATGCTCTACGAGAACCAGTCTACCTACATCCCGCAGGGCGAGACCCACAGGATGGAGAATCCCGGCCACATTCCGCTCGAGCTGGTCGAGGTTCAGTCCGGCTCCTATCTCGGCGAGGACGACATCGTCCGGGTCGAGGACGTGTACGGCCGAAGCTGACGGAGCTCAGGCCGCCCGCGGCGGGGCTTCGTGGGCGGCGATGCTCAGCACCTTCGGCCACGAGGCCAGAAAGGCATCCACGCAAGCCGGGTCGAACTGAGTCCCGGCATTCTCCACGAGGTACTGCCGCGCCGTCTTGACCGGCCAGGCCTTCTTGTACGGCCGGTCGGATGTCAGGGCGTCGAACACGTCCGCCACGGCGACGATCCGGCCGGCGAGCGGAATATCCGTCCTGGCGAGCCCATTCGGATACCCACCCCCGTCCCACCGCTCGTGGTGGCTGACTGCGATATCGGCCGCGAGCCGGATGAGGTCCGACGAGCTTTCCTTGAGGATCTCGTAACCCCGCTCTGCGTGCCGGGAGATAAGAACACGTTCCTCCGGCGTGAGTGGGCCCTGCTTCAGCAGGATCGAATCCGGCACAGCGATCTTGCCGATGTCGTGCATGGTCGAGGCTAGCCCGAGTTGCCTGCACCAATCCGGCTCGCAGCCGAGTTCCTCCGCCATGAGCTTGGCGTATTGTGCCACGCGCCAGACATGCTCGCCCGTGTCGGTGTCCCGGTGCTCGATGGCCCGGACCAGGCGCTCGACGAGTTCCCGCTCGCGGGCCTCGATCACGGCGACGGCCGCGGCGACCTCCCGGCTGAGCCACGCTGCCCGGTCCGCCTCAGATACGCGCGCTTGGTTCAGCGCAAGGAGGTTGCCCACGCGCGCCCGGATCTCGACGGGGTCGAAGGGCTTGCCGACGAAATCGGTCGCGCCGGCCTCGAGGGCCTCCCGCCGGAGCGAGCGCTGATCGCTGCTGGTCACCATGACGACCGGCACATGGGCGAAGCCCTCGAGCTTCCGGGCAGCCCGGATGAACTCGATCCCGTTCATGCCCGGCATTTCGAAGTCGACCATCGCAACGCCGACCCCGGCCGCTGATTCCGTCAGGTAGGCGAGCGCCTTCTCGGGAGACGTGAAGGCCACGGGCGTGCATTCGGGCACGCCTTTGAGCGCCTCCGCCATGAGCACGTTGTTCAGCTCGACATCGTCGAGAACCAGGACCTTCATCGTCGCTCAGTCCAGCCCAGGGCCCGCGGGCGAAACTCGCTTCTGGCCAAATTGAAACTACTTCGAACGCAGCCGAATGGAATGGGCGGCCTTCTTAAGAACTTCCAACCTACACCATTGGCGGCGAGCATTTAATCAATCGTTCTCGGCCGGATGGAAACGACACGCGTGGACGCGCCAGGACTGGACAGAGCTCCCGTCGGTACATCGATCACGAAGAAACTCGGTCGCCTCGTCGCGATCGCGATCAGCATTGCCATGCTGCTCGTCACGGTCGTGACGGTCTGGCTCACGATCACGCTCTACACGGAATCGAAGAGCGAGACGCTGCGCGCCGCCGCCAGGGCCTTCGCGGCCTCAGCGGGACCTGCCGCCGCGGCAGGCGACCAGACGCGCGCCATGCTCGCCCTGCGCGGCATCGCCCAGCTCTCCGGGATCGATTATGCCGCCGTCCAGGACGAAGCTGGTCACGTGCTGGCGGAGGCTGGCTCGGCGACCCGGCTTGCGAACGATACCTCGATCTCCGAGGACGAGTCGCTTTCGGCCATCACCCTGCTGCGCACCCGCACTGCCGAGGTGTCCGTGCCAATCGTGGACGGCGGCGAGGTCGTCGGCCGCATGGTGCTGGTCGGCGATGCGAGCGACCTGCGGCATCGCCTGATGCTGGTGCTCGCCGTGGCGGCGCTCGGCGCCGTGATCGCGGCCGGGATCGGCATCCTGGTCTCGGCCCGGCTTCAGCGCTCGATTACGCGACCACTCATCGCGCTCTCGCGCACCATGGGCAGCATCCAGGCGACGCACGATTACGCGACCATGGTGGATGTTCGATCTGACGACGAGATCGGCCTCCTCGCCCGCAGCTTCAACACGATGCTTGGCCAGATCCGGCAGCGTGACCGGCGGCTCGCGGAGCACAGCGAGCATCTGGAGCGGGAGGTGGAAGATCGGACGAGAGAGCTCAAGCTGGCCAAGGAGGACGCCGAGGCGGCGAATGGGGCGAAATCCGAATTCCTCGCCACTATGAGCCACGAGATCCGCACGCCCATGAACGGCATGCTCGTCATGGCCGAGCTCCTCGCCGCAGCCGACCTTCCGGACCGCCAGCGCCGCTACGCAGAAGTGATCGCCCGTTCGGGCCAGAGCCTTCTGGCAATCATCAACGACATCCTCGACGTCTCGAAGATCGAGGCCGGCAAGCTGACCCTGGAAGCGATCCCCTTTTCGCCTGCCGAGACCGTCGACACGGTCGTGACGCTCTTCGCCGAGCGGGCGGCCAGCAAGGGCCTCGACCTTGCGGCCTATGTCGCGCCCGACGTCCCACCGGAGCTCGTCGGCGACCCGGTCCGGGTGACGCAGGTGCTGAGCAACCTCGTCAACAACGCGCTCAAATTCGCCGAGGCGGGGCACGTCTCGCTCCGGATCGAGCGCCGTCCCGGCGCCGTCCGCTTCCTCGTCGTGGACACCGGGATCGGGATCGCGGCCGACAAGCTCGGCACGGTGTTCCAGGCCTTCTCGCAGGCGGACCAGAGCACCACGCGCCGCTTCGGCGGCACGGGACTGGGCCTATCGATCTGTAGCCGCCTCGTCGAGGCGATGGGTGGCGAGATCGACGTGACAAGCGTCGAGGGCGAGGGGTCGGAGTTTTTCTTCGATCTCCCCACAGGCGCCGCGATCGAACCCGCCGATTTCCCCCGGCCGGAGCGCCGTGTCGTCGTTCAGCTGCGCGGCGACGCCACCCGGGCCAACGCGATCGAGGCCCTCGTGGCCCGGGGCTTCGATCGCGTCGAAACGCAGCCTAGCGACGAGTGCTTCGACCTCGTGGCCGATGCGGCCGAGCTCATCGCGGCCGGGCGCCGTCCGCAAGGAGCGGTTCGACTCGTGGCCGTCGCCGCCATGGGCGATGTGGCTGGACAGGAAGCCTTGCGGACCGGCCTCGCCGATTGCGTGGTCCGCCGCCCGCTCGTGCAGTCGGAATGGGGTGACGTGCTCGCCCGGCTGGCCGACGGACGGGCGTTCCGGCAGGACGGCGATGCCGCCCCGCGCGTCGCGGAGTCGTTGCCGCGCTTCGAAGGTTTGCGCGTGCTCGTCGCCGACGACAGCGCCGTCAACCGGGAGGTCGCGAGCGAGGCTCTCGGACGGCTGGGCGTGAAGCCTCGCCTCGTCGAGGACGGCCGCGAAGCGGTCGAGGCGATTCGGGCCGGCGGCTTCGATCTCGTGCTCATGGACGGCTCCATGCCGGTCATGGACGGCTACCAGGCGAGCCGGGCGATCCGCGAAGAGGAGACGACCAGCGGCCGTCCCCGGATCCGCATCGTGGCCTTGACGGCCCATGTCGTCGGAGCCGCAGCGGAAGCCTGGCGTGGAGCTGGCATGGATGCCGTGCTGCACAAGCCCTTCACGGTCGAGAAGCTCGCCCGCTGCATCGAGGCCCAGGTGTCCGGGCTCGAATGGGGGCACAAGGCAGCTCCGGAGAGCCTGTCAGAACAGAGCGAGCTCCTGGATCTCGAGACGCTCGCGGGACTCGACGAGATGGCCCGGGTGGGCAGTGGCGACTTCATCGGCCGCATCCTCGGCCTCTTCCGGGAGCATGGGCCGGAGGCGCTTGCGGCGCTCGCTGACGCGATCCGCGACGGACAGCCCGCCGAGGTCGCCTCCGCGGCTCACAAGCTGAAATCGATGAGCCTGAACGTCGGCGCGCGGGCGCTCGCCGACGCCCTCTCGACCATCGAAGCGGACGCCAGGGATGGTGCGGTCGTCCCGCCACGGACGATCGTCGACGAGCTCCGGATCTGCCTTCGGGCGAGTCTCGGCGCCCTCGAGGAGCGGTACGGCGCCCCGGAGGCCAGCACATCCGGCGCCGAGGCGACCGAGGCCGCGTGACAAGTCTAGGCCGCCGGGGGCCCGTCAGATCTGCGCCTGGCCTCCATCGGCGAGCAGCTCGCTACCATTGACGAAGCTGCTCTCGTCCGAGGCGAGGAAGACGGCCGCGGAGGCGATCTCGTCTGGATCTCCCATCCTGCCCAGGGGAATCGCGGCCTCGGACGCAGCCTTGAAGGCGGCATGCAGCTCCTCCGTCTGGCTCAGGCCATGCCAGCCCGGGGTCGAGGTCGCACCCGGCACGAGCACGTTCACACGGATACGGCGCGGTGCAAGATCCTGGATCCAACTGCAGGCGAAGTTGCGGACGGCCGCCTTGCTGGCGCTGTACACGCTGAAGGACGGTGCTCCCGTCGTGCCGGCCGACGAACCCGTCAGGATCACCGACGCGCCGTCCCGCAGCAACGGCAGGGCCTTCTGCACGGTGCCCCGCCGCAACCTGCCCCTGCAGCAGGGGCAAGGTCGCAGCCGGAGTTCGTCTGCAAGCTGCTCGAGCCTGCACGTCAGAGCGTCGGGGGCTTTCCCATCTGTTCGGGCGAAGAGAACGGCCGCTCGACCTCGACCTCGCGGCGCCGCAGCGCCGTCCAGGCCGCTTCGGGATCATTCGCGAAGGTGAACAGCTTCAGGTCATGCTCGCCGATCACTCCAAGCTCGACGAGACGCTCGAAATTCACAACCGAGCTCCAGTAGGCCTCGTCATAGAGGATGATCGGGATCGGCGGAGACTTCCCGGTCTGCTTCAGGGTCAGGATCTCGAACAGTTCGTCGAACGTGCCGAATCCGCCCGGGAACACGATCAGCGCATTCGCCCGCATCGCGAGGTGCATCTTGCGCATCGCAAAGTAGTGGAAGCGGAAGGTCAGGTCGGGCGTAGAATAAGCGTTCGGCTCCTGCTCGTGCGGCAGGGTGATGTTGAAGCCGATGGACGGTGCGCCGACATCGTGCGCACCTCGGTTCGCCGCCTCCATAATCCCTGGCCCGCCGCCGGTCGCGACGACGTTGTCGCGCATGCCGTCCTCCGGCGCGAGTGCCCCGCCCTCCTCCGACACGATCCGGCCGAAGGCTCGCGCGGCCGCGTACCAGCCGGCCTGAAGGGGAGGCCCGTCCTCGCGGATGCGGGCGCCCCCGAATACGACGACGGTCGAGCGCACGCCCCATGATCGCAGGGCTTCCTCGGCCTTCGCGTATTCGATTAGGAAGCGTACCCCCCGCATCGAGTCGCCCAGGAGAAAGTCCTGGTCGTGCATCGGGAGCCGGTACGATGGCGACTCGAGTTGCGCGCGGTTGTCGCCGGCCCGCGGGAGGTAGGGTTTCATACGGCCTGATATCTCGCTCTCCCGCCGGCCTGAAGGCAATCAGGTCTGATCCCCGGAGCGCCCGGAATCCGGGCTCTTTCCGGTCTCAGCTCCCTTCGTGATCCCTTGACCGTCCCGCACGCGGGTCTCCGATCCCGGAGGCGGTGGGCCGATGCCGGTCGGGTCGCTGTTGTCCGGGACGCCGTTTGGCGGTTTTTCGCTCCCCTGCTGCCGATCCTCGCTCATGAGCCCTCCTCCGCCCAGACCGCCTGAGCGTGGGCGGAACCGGAGCGCTGCCTCCCAGGTTCCGCTCCCAACTGGACAGCCCGGCGACGGGCCGTCTCCGAATCATGGGAAGGAGCGACATGGAAAACCGCAGCAAGGTGGCCAACTACATCCTGGCCGGTCTGGCCGCGATCGTGGTGGTCGCCGGGGCCATCGGCTACCAGATGACCCAGGAAGGCCAGCCTACCCCAACTACCGAGAGCGCAGCGCCGGCGGACCAGAAGCCGCAATAGGCCGGCGGATCGAAGGAGGATTCGATGTCCTTTCCACCGGGCGAGATGCCGCCCACCAACACGATCAAGCGCATTGATGCACCGCCGGAGAGCGACAGTCCGACGACCGCCCAGCTCAAGGGCGACATCGACAGCGGCAGGACCGGCGACAAGATAGGGGTCTACGACCCCGGCCTATCGCCGCTCGGCACAGACGACGAGGCGGCCGGGAGGCCTCCCGAACCTCAGCGCGTTCGGCTTGCGCGCCAGTTTGAGCGAGTCAAGCGCTGGGCGAGCGGCGGAAGGGCGATCCCCACAAGCCACGAGAAGCCGAGCCAGGCGGGGTACCTGTTCGTGGGTCTCACCGCCGCGATCGGGGTCGTGCTTGCCGTCGGAATCGTCGCAACCTCCTGAGCCGAGATAGGCCTAGCGCGGCAGATCGACGAGGTTGATCGGTTCGCCTCGCATGAAGGCCAGCAGTTGATCGATCGCCGTGCCGAACAGGCTGTCGTAGGTCTCGCGCGTCACATAGCCGAGATGGGGCGTACAGAGCACGTTCGGCAGGCCGATGAGCGGATCGGCTGCGCCGAGCACCGGCTCCTCCTCGAAAACATCGACGGCCGCCCGACCCGGCCGCCCGGCCTGCAGCGCCTCGACGAGTGCGCCGGCCTGGATGAGCGGCGCGCGGCTGGTGTTCACCAGCAGGGCGTCCGGCTTCATCCGGCCGAGATCCGCGGCCGTCACGATCCCGCGCGTCTCGGGCGTAAGCGAAATGTGGAGGCAGATCACGTCGCAGGCAGAGAAGAACGCGCCGCGGCCCGAAGGCACCTCGAACCCATCCGCCTTCGCCCGCTCCAGCGAACCCTCGCGACCGAAGCAGAGGACGCGCATCCCGAATGCCCGGCCGTAGCCCGCCACGAGGCGGCCGATCCGGCCGTAGCCGTAGACGCCGAGGACCTTGCCCTTGAGCTGCGCACCGAGGGTCGCCTGCCAATGCCCGGCGCGAAGGCGAGCGGCCTCTTCCGGGATGTGGCGAAGAGCGGCGAGAACCAGCCCCCAGGTGAGTTCGGCGGTCGAACTCGGATCCCCCGCTCCGGCGGCCGAGACGTCGATACCCGCCTTGGCACAGGCCTTGAGGTCGAGATGGTATGTGTTGCGCCCGGTCTGGCTGATGAACTTCAGGTGCGGAAGCCGGGCGATCACCGCGCCTGGCAGCGCTGTCCGCTGCTGGATCATGACGAGGGCGTCGAAGGGAGCGAGACGCTCCGCGAGCGCATCGGGATCCCTCACGCTGTCGGCGAACGTCGTGACCTCATGCCCGGCCAGCGCGGGGAACCGCGGATGATGTCGAAAGGCGTCCTGGTAGTCGTCGAGCACCGCGATGCGCATGGTCCGGCTCCACGCGGCGGCGCGATCCGCGTCCCGCTAGGCTCTCCTAAGCCCGCGCGGTGCGGCCCTCAATTGTTCGCCTGGATGAAGTTGCGAACGAGCGGATAGACCTGCCCTTCCCATTTCCGGCCCGAGAAGACGCCATAATGTCCGACGCCGGCCTGGAGGTGATGCCGCTTCATGTAGGGCCTCAGCCCCGTGCAGAGCTCGTGGGCCGCGACCGTCTGGCCGACGGAGCAGATGTCGTCGCGCTCCCCTTCCACGGTCATGAGTGCTGTCCGCCGGATCGCCCGCATGTCGAGCGTGCGGCCGCGATAGGGGAGCTGGTTCTGGGCGAGAAGGTTCCGCTGGAAGACGCGCTCGACCGTCTCGAGATAGAACTCGGCCGCAAGGTCCAGAACGGCGAAATACTCGTCGTAGAAGGTCTTGATCTGCAGGGCCTTCGCGGCCTCGCCCCGGACCAGATGCCAGTACAGGTCGAGATGACCCTTCATGTGCCTGTCGGCATTCATCGACATGAAGGCGAAGAGCTGGACGAAGCCCGGATAGACTCGGCGCCCAGCACCGGCATGGCGGTCAGGCACGGTCGCGATGAGGTTCCGCTCGAACCAGGTGATCGGCCGCCCCATCGCCAGCTCGTTGACCTTGGTCGGGTTGACGCTCGTGTCCACCGGGCCGGCCATCAGCGTCATTGAGGCGGGCGCGCAGGAATTCTTGGTCTCGTTCATCACGGCGGCGGCCGCGAGCGCCTGCACGGCCGGCTGGCACACGGCGACAACGTGGCTCCCTGGCCCCATCTCCTCCAGGAAGCGGACCACATGGTCGACATAGTCGTCGAACCCGAACGCGCCTTCGGACAGGGGCACGTCCCGGGCATTCGTCCAATCGGTGATGAAGACGTCGTGGTCGGCGAGAAGCGTTCGAACCGTGTGCCGCAGGAGCGTGCCGAAATGGCCGGACAGCGGCGCCACGACGAGCACCCGCGGCTGCGGTTGGTCGAGGTCCTTGCGGAAATGGGTCAGCGTGCCGAAAGGCGTGACGCAGGCGGGCTCCTCCGTGACGGGCACGTCGCGATTGCCGACCGTGACCGACCCGATCCCGTAGCCGGGCCGGCCATGGGTGAGCCCCGCTCGCGTCAGCATCTCGCCCGCGGCCGTCAGCCAGGTGGCCGGCTGGCCGTAACCGGCGTCCACCCAGGGAGACCAGGCGCGCTGCACGGCGCGGCCCCAGCTGCGCATGCCGTGGGCCACGTCCGACCCGATCTCATAGGCGTGATAAAGCAATTGCGGCCCGCGCTCCGGCTGAACATCCTCGGAGCAAGGCTAGACGATTGTTTGCTGCGCTGCGAGATGCTTCTGTACAGGAGCGGACGCGCGAAAGGACGCTGGGAGCCATGACCGAGGCAACGCTCACCATCTCGAGCCGGAACTACTCGTCGTGGTCGCTGCGCGGATGGCTCGTCTGCCGGATGGCAGGGCTCGACTTTGCGACTGAGCTGCTTTCGGGCACCGACCCGTCGAGCCGGGCCGAACTCCTGCACCTGTCGCCTTCCTTCCTCGTGCCGCGACTGACCCATGGCCGGATCCGCGTCTGGGATACTCTGGCTATCGCGACCTACGTCAACGAGATCAGGCCGGATGCACGCCTCCTGCCCGAAGACGCGGCCGCGCGCGCCTGGTGCTGGTCGATCTCGGGCGAGATGCATGGCGGCTTCATCAACCTGCGCTCCTCGCTGCCGATGAACCTCAAGGCGCGGCACGAGAACTTCAAGATCTGGGGTGGCGCCGCCTTCGACATCGAGCGGGTCACCACGATATGGCGGGAGTGCCTCGCTCGATATGGCGGGCCCTGGCTCTTCGGGGATCGGCCGACGCTCGCCGACGCGATGTACGCACCCGTCTGCACGCGTTTTGCGACGTATGGCGCCGCACTACCCGAGGAATGTGCGACCTACCGCGACCATGTCATGGCGTGGCCGTTGATGCGTGAATGGACCGAGGCCGCTCTCGCCGAACCGGACGAGATCGAAGAACTCGACATGGAGTTCTGAGCCGCGCTGGCCTGCCGCATCACAGGATCCCGGCATGATCTGATCCCGGTACGGCAGTCCAGTTCTCGTCACGCAAGTTCCGCCAATGCCACGGCGAATTGCCGGGCGTTCTGGGACAGGAACGCGGTCCAGATCCTGGCACCTCCGGGCCGCTCTGGGTCATCGACGCGGCACGTGCCACCCTCCCCCGGCAGGATCGCGAAGCCTGCCGGCTCTCGGGCTAGGCCCAGCCCGAGAGCCTTGAGATAGGCCTCCTTCGCGGCCCAGATCCGCGCGAATTCACGCTCCCGCTCGCCGTCGGGCAGCCTCGCCAGAAGGACTTGCTCCCGCTCGTGCAGGACCCTCCAGGGCGGTTCGCTCCCAGGCTCGACCGCCTCGATATCCACCCCGAGCGGCCCGCATCCGACCGCCACGGCCGCCACACCGTCGCGGCTGGCGGAGGAAAGAACCAGACCGTGAGGCTCGACCAGGACCGGCGCCCTTCCGGGGGCGTGCACGATCCGGGCATCCTCCATAGCGTAGCCGACGACCCTGCTGACAAGTTGGCGAAGAATGAGGTGTCGCGCCTCCGGGCTGACCGCCAGCGCGACGAGCACGGCCGGGATCTCGCCCGCCCATTCGTCAGGATGTCCGATCAGCCGCATGGTTGCGCTTAGCCGGCGCCGCGCCCCGAGGCGAGGGCCCCGAAACCTTCATCCTCGTTGACGAGCGACCCAAACGGGCGCATCCGGACCTCCTCCGTGCCCGCCCCCTCTCCCTCCTCACGCCCGACCCTGACCTGGAGCGGCTGCCTGCTGGGCGCGCGCCTCCTCGTGCCTGTGCTGCCGGGCCTCGTCGTCTACGCGCTTGCCTTCGGGGCCGCCTCCGCTAACCGCGGCATGAGCCTTGGCGAGGCCACCGCCATGAGCGCCTTGGTCTATGCCGGCGCGGCCCAGATGGTCTCGCTCGAGGTGTGGCAGCCCACCTGGACGGCCGCCGCCTTGCTGACGATCGCGATCGTCACCGCCGCCGTGAATGCGCGCTTCCTCCTGATGGGAGCAGCCCTTCAGCCATGGCTTCGCGGCGCCCCTCCGGTCCGGACGGCTTTCGGCCTCTTCTTCCTAGTGGATGCGAGTTGGATCCTGGCGACACGCTATCGCGATGGAGGAGGACGGGACCTGGGAGTCCTGTTCGGCGCGGGCTTCACGAGCTGGCTGATCTGGGTCGGCGGAACCATTCCCGGCTATCTCGCAGGCTCGCTCGTGGCAGAGCCGCGCCGCTATGCGCTCGACCTCGTGATGCCGATCTTCTTCGCCGCCATGGCCGTGCCCCTATGGCGAGGTCTCGCGGTCTCGGCGCTTCCCTGGGCAGTCGCGGGGGTGGTCGGCATCGTCGTCCAAGCCGTCGTGCCAGGCTATCTCTTCATCGTCGCGGGTGCGCTCGCTGGCGCCCTGGCCGGAGCTCTGCGCCGTGATCCCGCCTGACCTCGCGGCATACGGATCCGCGCTTGCGATCCTCGGCATGGCGATCGCCACCTATCTCTGCCGCATCTCCGGCGTGGTCCTGATGAGCCGGGTGCGGCTGACGCCGGCGGTGCAGCGCGCCCTCACCGCGCTTCCCGGCTCGATCGTCGCCGCGACTGTCCTCCCGATCGCGGCGCGCTCCGGCTACGATGCCGTTGCCGGCATCCTGGCGGGGGTCATCATGATGGCACTGACCCGGAACGAGGTGGTCGCCCTGTTCAGCGGCCTCGGGATCGTGGCCGCGATCAGGTTCATGGCTCCGATCTGAGGCGCATCCGGATTCGGAAGGACAGGCCGTCGCGCGTGTCGCGATAGGCATCCATGATTTGGTCGCGCGAGCCCTGGACGATCGTCGGGTCGGCGGTCGGCCAGTACTCCACATCGCAGGCGAGCGTCCGCGTCAGTTCGAGCGCCGCATGGTGGGCCTCGGGCGAGAGCGAGATGACGAGGTCGAAATTGAGCCCCTCCCACTCCTCGAGCTCGGCCAGCGTGCGCGGCTTGTGCCTGGAGCCGTCTATGCCGACCTCGTCAAGGGCCGCGACCGCGAATGCATCGCGCTCTCCCGCCCGGATGCCTGCCGACTGAACGTAGATCGACTTGCCGAAATAGTGACGCGCCAACGCCTCCGCCATCGGGGAGCGGACGGAGTTGTGCGCGCAGACGAAAAGGACGGACTGAACCTTGCGACGGGGTACGTCGCCTGGGAAAGGCGGCGGATGATCGGCCAATCTCAACCCTTCCAGTGAAGGGCGTAGATCAGCGTGAAGAGGCGGCGCGCCGTGTCGAAGTCGATCTCCACCTTGCCGTCGAGGCGCTGCACGAGGAGTTCCGAGGCCTCGTTGTGGAGCCCTCGCCGGCCCATATCGATCGCCTCGATCTGGGCGGGAGAGGCGGACCGGATCGCCTTGTAGTAGCTGTCGCAGATGAACTCGTAATCCTTGATCACCCGCTTGAGCGGCGTGAGCGACAGGTAATGGGTGAGGCAGCCAGAGCCATCGGCCGCCTTCACCTCGAAGGCGAGCTTCTTTTCCACGATCGCGAGGTGAAGCGTATACGGGCCGTTGTCGTGATCCGGCACGCCGAAGGTGTTCTCCTCGACGATGTCGTAGATCGCGATGGCGCGTTCGTGCTCCTGGTCCGGATTGCCCCGGCCGATGGAGGACTCGTCGAGCGTCACGGCGATAAGGCGGTTCTTCCGCTCCTGCTTCGCCGCCTCGCTCATCGTCTTATTGCCCCAGCCGAATGGCGATCGAGCGCGCATGGGCCTCAAGGCCCTCCGCGCGGGCGAGCGCTATGGCGGCCGGCCCGAGATGCGCGAGCGAGCGAGGATCGCAGCGCAGGAACGAGGTGCGCTTCATGAAATCGATCACGCCCAGCCCCGAGGAGAAGCGGGCTGAACGAGCAGTCGGCAGGACGTGGTTCGGACCGGCGACATAGTCTCCCATGGCCTCGGGCGTGTGCGAGCCGAGGAAGATCGAGCCCGCATTGCGAACCCGGGCGGCGAGCGCATCCGCTTGCTCGGCCTCGATCTCGAGGTGCTCCGGCGCAATCCTGTCGACCAGCGGCAGGGCGCTCTCGAGGTCCGGAACCAGGATGATCGCGCCGAAATCCCGCCAGCTCGCGCCCGCGATCGCGACCCGCGGAAGCGCGGCGAGCTGGCGCTCGACGGCTCGCTCGACCTCGTCGGCGAGTTCGGCCGAATCCGTGATCAGGATAGATTGGGCCGCGGCGTCGTGCTCGGCCTGAGCCAGCAGGTCGGCGGCGAGCCATTCCGGGTTCGCGTGCCGATCCGCCAGGATGAGCACCTCCGACGGACCGGCGATCATGTCGATCCCGACCTGACCGAAGACGCGCCGCTTTGCGGCGGCCACGTAGGCGTTCCCCGGGCCGACGATCTTGGCAACCGGGGCGATCGTCTGCGTCCCGTAGGCCAGCGCCGCGACGGCCTGGGCGCCGCCTATCCGGTACACCTCGTCCACGCCGGCGATCCGCGCCGCGGTCAGCACGAGCGGATTGACGACCCCATCCGGCGTCGGCACGACCATGACGACGCGCTCGACCCCCGCCACCTTGGCCGGGATCGCGTTCATCAGGACGGAGGACGGATAGCTGGCGGTTCCGCCGGGAACGTAGAGGCCTGCGGCCTCGACCGCCGTCCAGCGCCAGCCGAGGCGCACGCCCGCATCGTCCGTGGAACTGTGATCGGGCGGGATCTGCCTCGCATGGTAGGTCTCGATGCGGCTCGCCGCGAGACGCAGGGCATCAAGGGCTTCCCCGTCCGACGCCGCAAGCGCGCGGTCGAGTTCGGCCTCGGAGACGCGCAGCATCTCCCGGGTAACCTCGTGCCGGTCGAAACGGCGGGTCAGCTCGACGAGCGCATCGTCGCCGCGGCTGACGACGTCCGCGATAATGGCCGCGACTGCCTTGTCGACGTCCTCCGCAACCTCGCGCTTCGCACCAAGGAGGGCCGCGAAGGCCTGCGCGAAATCGGGCTGCGCAGCGTCAAGCCGCTGCGCCATCAGGCGCTCTCCACGTCGTGGACGGGTCGCTTCTCCGCTGCCCAAACCGGGCCAAGATCCTTCATCAACGCCTCGATGCATTCCAGCTCAAGGCGGATGCAGGCCCCGCCCGCGAAATGCAAGATGGCGGCCCCGGAGGGCGGATCGGCGGGCTCGAAGGTGATCGCGAGGAGGTTCAGCACCTCGTCCGGCCGGCCGCGGTCGATACCGCGTACCTTGACGGCAAGAACACGGTCGAAATGGCAGCCCGTCAGGCGTCGTCGGGGCTCCCTGTCGGCGGCCTCCCAGTCGAACCGGCGCCCGACAAGCGCGAAACGCCGCTTCTCGGGCAGAAAGGTCAGGTCACCGACGCGGATCACGGCGTCTTGGAGGTGGGTGGAAACGATCGCGAGATCGTCCGAGTCGAAGGCGGCGAGCTTCAAAGGCTCCATGAGGACCACCGTGTTGGTTCTTTGAAGGCCAGATAGCTACGCGCTCGTCACCCCGCAACGGGCCAGCGCTGCTGTTACCCAGGCGCCTGATCCGCTACCACGCGCGGAGCCGTGCACGGACGGGCCGGCCCTTGCGGCCCCCGACGAGAGAGACGAGAGGCCGATGAGCAGCGAAGAAACCACCATCCTGAGGGAGGACCGCGACGGACCCGTCCTGATCCTCACGATGAACTATCCACAGCGGCGGAACGCGCTCTCGCTGCCGCTCCGTGCCGCGCTCATCGACGCGCTCACGGCCGCAATGGCCGATACGGCGGTCCGGGCTGTCGTGCTGTGCGGCGCAGAGGGCAACTTCTCCTCCGGGGGCGACCTTTCGAGCATGGAGGGCGTGACTGGCGTGAACGGTCGGGAGCGCCTGGCGAACGTCCATCGCCTGATCCGGCTGCTCGTGACGGGCGAGAAGCCGGTCATCGCAGCGGTCGAGGGCTATGCGTTCGGGGCCGGCCTGTCGCTCGCAGCCGCCTGCGACATCGTCGTGGCGTCACGGGCGGCGAAATTCGGCTGCTCCTTCAACAAGATCGGCCTCATGCCCGACCTCGGCGCGGTCTGGACGCTCCCCCTGCGGATGGGTCTTGGCCGGGCGAAGCACATCATGCTCCGCGGCCAGACATTCGGGGCCGAGGAGGCAGAGCGCTGGGGGATCGCGGAAGTCCTTGCCGATCCGGGCGAGGCGGTCGCCGAGGCGGTCGCGATCGCCCACGAACTGGCGGCCGTGTCTCCCCTGTCGAACGGCTACACCAAGGCGCTGCTCTCCCGGATGCCGCGCGACCTCGAGGAGATGCTCCGCGCGGAGGCCGACGCACAGGCGGTGCTCTTCACCTCCGAGGACTTCGACGAGGGAAGGCGGGCCTTCCTGGAGAAGCGCAAGCCGGCATTCGCCGGTCGCTGAGCGCGAGGCCGGTGGCGCGAGGGGGCGGGAACCGCTATCGGCACGGCGAGAATTGCCTAGCCTCGCCCGGATCCCGCTCATGCGCCGCGTCTACGTCCTCAACGGCCCGAACCTGAACCTGCTCGGGACGCGCGAGCCGGGGATCTACGGCACGCTGAGCCTTGCCGACATCGAGGAGCGGCTGAAGGCGCGCGCGGGCGGGCGGGCCGAGATCGTCTTCCGGCAATCGAACCACGAGGGCGAGCTCGTCACCTGGATCCAGGAGGCCGGTTCGGAAGGCGCGGGCGTGATTCTCAACGCCGGCGCCTACACGCACACGTCGGTCGCGTTGCGCGACGCGATTTCCGGCGCCAAGGCGGAGACGATCGAGATCCACCTCTCGAACACCCACGCGCGCGAGCCGTTCCGGCACAAATCCTTCATCACGGCCGTTTGCCGGGGAGTCATCGCGGGGTTCGGGCCTCTCTCCTACGAGTTGGCCCTCGAAGCGCATCTCACCCCGCGGGATTGATCCCCCGGCCGCGCGGCTCACGCGTAGCGGCGCGTCAGGATGGCGGAACCCATTCCAGTCCCCCGCGCCGCGTGCTGCTCACCGCCCGTGATGAGCCGCGTCGTGTGGTCGAGGGCCGAGGTGAGCGCGCCAAGGGTCGCCTCCGGGACGCCCTCCCGCCCGAGCTCGTGCCGCACCCGCGCGATTTCCTCGCGCAGCGAGCCGATCCGGTCTAGAAGCTCCCCCGTATCCACCTGGTCGAGCCGGCGGGCCGTGCGGACGGCCAGCCTTGCCGTCACCGTCTCTCCGCCCCGGGCCTGAAGCAAACCGAACATCAGCTCCTCCGTCGTTCTCCTCGCCATATGTTCATGTTTTGTTCCGCGTGGAAAGTGGGGACAGCGGGGAAGATGGCGTTGCGTGCCGCTATGGTTACTGCCGGTACCCGCCGGACGGCCGCCGTTCACGATGGGGTAAGCACAGGCCCCCTGGCTCCGAGGCGCTCCAGACATGGGAGCGGGGCGGCCTCCAGGAGGTTCCCGGCCGAACAGTGCAGCGCAATAAAGCCGGGCGCTCTCCTTTGCGTGGCAAGCTGTCCCGAGACGATCGACAGACCAGGCTCCGGAACAAGGTAATCGCCACCGCAGTTGAAGCCCCCGAACTATTCCGGGAGTTTTTGACATGCGCTTCACGGTAATCGCCCTCGCGGCGGCCACATGCATCGGAACCGCCCTGCCCGCGGCGGCTCAGTCCATCGAGGTCGGCCCGCGCGGGGTTGGCGTCGATCTCCGGTCTCCAGGACAGCGCGAGCGTGACTGGGAACGCGATCAGTGGCGCCGCGAACGGGCCAGGGAACGCCGCCGCTGGGACGAGACCGGCAGCGTGCGCGGCTGCCGCGAGGTCACGGTGCGGGAACGCAACGAGTACGGCGACCGGGTGACCCGCACCCGCCGCGAGTGCTGACGCGAATCGTGGGTGCCCCGGGAGGCGGTAGTGCCTCCCGGAAATCCTCTGCAGCCGGGCGGAGCTGTCCCCGCATCTAAGCCTCTCCGAAACCGCCCGCCGTCGGCGTGCGGATGATGATGGCGTCGCCGGGCTCCATGACGGTCTGGTCGCAGCCACCGAGCTTTTCGAGCCGTCCATCCCGGCGCCGGGCGAAGTTTTCGCCCACCTTGCCGGGCTCGCCACCCTGCGCCCCGAATGGCGGCACGCGCCGGTGGCTGGTGAGCAGCGCCAGGTCCATGCGCTCGAGGAAGCGAATCCTCCGCTCGGTGCCGTCGCCGGCATGCCACTTGCCGCGCCCGCCCGAGCCTGTCCGGATGTGGAAATCCTCGAGCACCACGGGGTAGCGGAACTCGAGCACCTCCGGGTCGGTCAGGCGCGAATTGGTCATGTGGGTGTGGACGGCGTCCGTTCCGTCCCAGCCTGGACCGGCCGGCGAGCCCGAGCAGATCGTCTCGTAATACTGGTAGGTGTCGTTGCCGAAGGTCAGGTTGTTCATGGTGCCCTGCGCGGCCGCCATGGCGCCGAGGGCCCCGAACAGGCAGTTCGTGACGCCCTGGCTCACCTCGACGTTCCCGGCGACCACCGCCGCCGGATAGCGCGGCGACAGCATGGTGCCCTCGGGCACGACGATGTTGATCGGCCGCAGGCACCCGGCATTCATCGGGATGCGGCCCTCGACCATGACGCGGAAGACGTAGAGCACGGCCGCCCGAGTCACGGGCGCCGGGGCGTTGTAGTTGTCGGCCCGCTGCTCGGAGGTGCCGGTGAAATCCACCGTCGCCTCGCGCCTCTCGCGATCCACCGTGATGCGGACCCGGACGACGCAGCCCTGGTCGAACTCGTAATCGTACGAGCACTCGTCCGGCAGGTTGTCGAGGACCCGGCGGACCGACTCGGCGGCGTTGTCCTGCACGTGGCCCATATAGGCCTGCACGACGTCCAGCCCGAAGTGGCGCACCATGCGCTTGAGCTCGGCGACGCCGCGCTCGTTGGCGGCGATCTGGGCCTTCAGGTCGCCGATGTTCTGGACCGGGTTGCGGGCGGGATACTTGGCGCCGGTGAGGAGATCGCGCAGCTCGGCCTCGCGAAAGCGGCCGCGATCGACGAGCTTGAAGTTGTCGATATAGACGCCTTCCTCGTCGATATGGGTGGCGAGCGGCGACATCGAGCCCGGGCTCACGCCGCCGACATCGGCATGATGGCCGCGCGAGGCGACGTAGAAGAGGATCTCGCGCTCCGCCTCGTCGAAGACGGGCGTCACGACCGTGATGTCGGGCAGGTGCGTGCCGCCGTTATAGGGCGCGTTGATCGCGTAGACGTCGCCGGGCCGGATCGAGGCGCCATGCGCCCGGATCACGCTCTCGACCGACTTGTCCATCGAGCCGAGATGCACGGGCATGTGCGGGGCATTGGCCACGAGCGCGCCATCGCGGTCGAAGACCGCGCAGGAAAAGTCGAGCCGCTCCTTGATGTTGACCGAATAGGCCGTGTTCTGGAGCGTCAGCCCCATCTCCTCGGCGATCGACATGAAGAGGTTGTTGAACACCTCCAGCATGACCGGATCGGCCTTGGTCCCGAGAGCCGCGGCCGAGCGCAGGGCTTCCGTGCGGGTCAGGACGACATGGTCCTTCGTGGTGACCTCGGCCGTCCAGCCGGGCTCGACGACGATCGTCTGGTGCGGCTCGATGAGGAGCGCCGGGCCCTTCATCTTCGCCCCGGCCCCGATGTCCTTGCGGAAATAGACGGGCGCCTCGTGCCACTCGCCGCCCGAGAAGAAGCGCGTCGTCCGCGCGGTCTCGGGCGTGCCGGCCCGTGCTGCGTGACCCCTCTCGTCGGGCGCCGTGCCGCCTCCGACCGCCTCGGCCGAGGCGGCCTCGATCGTCAGCGCCTTCGTCTCGTCGATGAAGCCGAACCGCGACTTGTGGGCCGCCTCGAAGGCGCGGACCATCTTCTCCCGCGGGCCGAAGGGCACCACGAGCGAGGTATCCGTGCCCGCGTAGCGGATGTGGGCGCGGCGGTGCGTGGCGATCTCGGCCGCAGGCACGCCCTGGCCCTCGACCTCGCGGGCGACCTCGGTCGCCAGCCCATCGAGCACGGCGGCGGTCTCCGCCAACCCGGCTTCATCGAGCCCGGCCTCGACGGTCCGCTGGCGCGTCGCGCGGATGTCGGCGAGCCCCATGCCGTAGGCCGAAAGCAGGCCTGAGAGCGGGTGGATGAGGATGGTCTTCATGCCGAGCGCATCGGCCACCAGGCATGCATGCTGCCCCCCTGCCCCGCCGAAGCAGTTCAGCGCGTAGCGGGTGACGTCGTAGCCCCGCTGGACCGAGATCTTCTTGATGGCGCTCGCCATGTTCTCGACCGCGATGCGGATGAAGCCGTCCGCCACCGCCTCCGGCGCACGTCCATCGCCGATCTCGGAGGCGAGTTGCCCAAAGGCCTCCTGGACGGATGGCAGGTCGAGCGGCTCGTCCCCGTTCGGCCCGAAGATCCTCGGAAAGGTCTCGGGCGAGAGCTTCCCGACCATGACATTGGCATCGGTGACCGCGAGCGGCCCGCCGCGGCGGTAGCAGCGCGGGCCGGGATCGGCGCCGGCCGAATCCGGCCCGACAGTGAAGCGCCGCCCGTCGAAATGCAGGATGGAGCCGCCGCCGGCCGCCACCGTGTGGATCAGCATCATGGGCGCCCGCATGCGGACCCCGGCGACCTCGGTCTCGAAGGCGCGCTCGTACTCGCCGTCGTAGTGGGACACGTCCGTCGAGGTGCCGCCCATGTCGAAGCCGATCACGCTCGGCAGGCCGGCGATGCCGGCCGTCTCGACGCAGCCGACGACACCGCCCGCAGGACCGGACAGGATGGCGTCGCGGCCCTGGAACAGGCGGGCATCGGTCAGCCCGCCGGCCGAGGTCATGAACATGAGGCGAGCCTGCCCACGCTCGGCCCGTTTTCCCTCCCCGGAGGGGAGGACCGAGTCGCGCGCAGCGGGACCCGGGGTGGGGATATGCGTGGCCCCATCCCCCTCCGTCAGGCCCTCCGGGCCTGCCACCTCCCCCTGCGGGGGAGGAGAAAGTTCGCCCGCCACCTGGTCCACGTAGCGCTTCAGGATGGGCGACAGG
>JAFAEL010000014.1 GCA_023423995.1 Pseudomonadota bacterium
GTCTCCCACCATGAGGACGCGGCGCCCGGCGCGGCCGAGATCCTCGATGCGGGCGATCTTGCCCGACGGGGACAGCTCGGCGAACCACTCCTCGATGCCGAGCGCAGCGGCCACCGACGCGACCGCGCTCCGGCGGTCGCCCGACAGGATCGAGACGCGGTAGCCGTCCCGCTGGAGGGCGGCGATCGTGGCCCTCGCGTCCGGGCGGAGCGCCTGGTGGATCGGCAGGGCGACGGGCGCCCGATTGCCGAGGCGGATGCAGATGATGGACGCGTCCGGGTGGCGGGCCAGCACGGCCTCGGCCTCGCGCCCGGCCGAGCAGAAGGCGGGCGAGCCGAGCCGCAGTTCCAGGCCGTCCAGGGTGGCGCGGACGCCGAGGCCGGCCGCCTCTTCCGCGCCGGGGATCGGGGTCCGGTCCTGCGCGAGTTCCGACAGCGCTGAAGCCATCGGGTGGCGGCTCGAGAGCGCGAGCCGCGCCGCCATTTCCAGCATCGCGGGATCCACCACGGCGCCTTCCGCGAGCCGCGGCTCGGGCAGCGTCAGGGTGCCGGTCTTGTCGAACACGATCGTGTCGACCGCCGCATAGCGCTCCAGCGCATCGCCCGAGGCGAGCAGGATGCCGTCGCGGAACAGGAGGCCCGCCGCCGCGACCTGCACGGCCGGGATGGCGAGGCCGAGCGCGCAGGGGCAGGTGATGATGAGGACCGCGACCGCGTTCAGGATCGCGGCATGCCAGCCGCCACCCGCGAGCACCCAGCCGAGCAGCGTCAGGACGGCGGCGACATGGACGGTCGGGACGTAGAGGCGGGTCGCTTGGCTCGCCAGATCCAGGATGCGCGAGCGGGCGTCGAGCGCGCGGCCCATCAGGGCCTCGACCTCGTCCAGGAAGGTGCCCTTCGCGGCCGCCGTGACCCGCACGGTGATCGCGCCGTCGAAGTTCAGCGCGCCCGCATAGACGCGGCCGCCGGCCGCCAGCGGGACGGGTGCGGTCTCCCCCGTGACGAGGCTGAGATCCGCCTGCGAGGAGCCGCGCTCGACGATGCCGTCCACGGGCATCCGTTCGCCCGGGCGGACGAGGACGAGATCGCCCGGCGCGAGGCTCGCGACCGGCACCTCCGTGACCTTGCCGGCCTCGTCGACGCGGCCGGCGCTCTCGCGGCGGAGCGCGGCGAGGTTCTCGGCCAGCGTACGGGTCCTGCGCCGCATCATCTGGTCGAGCACGCGCCCGATGAGCAGGAAGAAGAGCAGCATCACGGCGCCGTCGAAATAGGCGTGGTGCGCCCCGGTCGCGGTCTCGAAGACCGACATGACGAGCGTCGCGACCACGCCGAGCGCGATCGGGAAATCCATGGTGACCCGTCCCGCCCGGAGGCCGCGGATCGCGCCCTGGAAGAAGGGCTGGCCCGCATAGGCGACGGCCGGCAGCGCGACGAGCGCCTGCAGCCAGTGGAAGAAATCGCGGTTCTCGGCCGTCATGTCGGACACGTTGCCGGCCCAGACCGAGACGGCGAGGAGCATCACGTTCATCGACGCGAAGCCCGCGACCGCGAGCGCCCGGATCAGGCGGCGGAGCTCGGCCTTCTCGGGCTCGTCCGCCCGGCGGGGATCGAAGGGCTGCGCGCCGTAGCCGAGCCCGTCGAGCTTCGCGATCACGGCTCCGGGATCCGCGGCCTGCCCGGCGGACCAGGTCACGGCGAGTCGTCGCTCGGAGAAATTCAGCCGCGCGAGGCTCACGCCCGCGAGCGATCCGATCTGGCGCTCGATCGTCGCCATGCAGCCCGCGCAGCGCACGCCCTCCACGGCGAATTCGGCCCGCGAGGCGCCGTCGGGCTGCGCCTGGACGAAGCCGGAAAGGTCGCGTTCGGAGAGGCGCTTCGAGCCGTCATGCCAGGCGGCATGGGCTTCGAGATAGGCGAGGGCGTTGTCGCCGCAGCACATGATGTCTGGACCGGTTCCGGTGGTGCCGCTCAGGGCAGGAGAAGGCGCGACCGGCGCCGGTGCAGGCGCTCGCCGCCCTGGCTCAGGTCGACCACGATGTCCCACTGGCCGGGCGGGACGTGGTCGATGACGGCGAGGTACGTGCCGGGCGCGGTCTCGATGAGATCGGCCGCGCGGTCGAGGCGCTTGTCGGTGGGCCGCTCGACCGAGACGCGCGCCGCGAGGCCGCCGAGCGGGGCGCCGTCGCGATCGCGGCCCCGCACGGTGAGGGACAGGCCGTTCCCGCCGGTCCGCCTCGTGTCGAGATCGACCGTCCAGCCGCGCGCATCCTGCTCGCGGGCGACGTTCAGCTCGGCGTTGTAGCGCTTGCCGGCCGCATAGGGCGAGCGCTCCTCGAGGCCCGACCAGGTCCGGATCGCCGAGGTGATCAGGAAGGTATCCGCGGCCGCGATCGTGCCGAAGAAGGCCGCGAAGATCAGGAAGACCTTGCGGCCGGTGAGGCGGAAGCCCGGCGTGGGGGCGTTCAGCGTCTCGGTGCTCATCGTCAGGGCGCCTTGAAATGGTCTTCGGCCATCGCGCGGTCGCCTGTGGTCGGATCGCTGATGACGAAGGTGAGCTCGGTCGACTTCTCCAGCTTCGTGCCGGCTGGGGAGAAGACGAGGACCCGGAACTCCTGGGTGGAGTCTGAAGGCACGCGGAGGCTGCTGCCCGAGGCGCCGACGACCTCGGCGCGCAGCGGCAGCGGGCCCTCGACGGCAAGGGTGAACACGCGCTCGATCGGCCGCTTGTTGAGGACGCGCAGCGTGTAGCCGTTGCGGATCGAGCCGTCGGCGAGCGTCACGAAGATCGGGTTGCGATCGTGGAGGACGCTGAGCCCGGTCAGGTCGCGGGTCACGAGGTTGTAGAGCATCGTCCCGCCCACGCCCGCGATCATGGCGGCGTAGAGCAGCGTCCGGACCCGCAGCGGCTTCAGGATCGCGGGCTTCCCGGCAGCCCGCGCCTGGCAATTCGCGTCGGTGTCGTAGGCGATCAGGCCCTCGGGGCGGCCGAGCTTCAGCATCACGGTGTTGCAGGCATCGGCGCAGAGCCCGCACTGGATGCATTCCATCTGCAGCCCGTCGCGGATGTCGATGCCGGCCGGGCAGGCCGTCACGCACTGGAAGCAGTCGACGCAATCGCCGGCCGGCTGGCCCGCGGCACGAAGGGCGTCCGCCTTCTTGGCTGCGACGCGCGGCTCGCCGCGGTCGTACCGATAGGTGATCGCGAGGGAATGCTTGTCGGTCAGCGCGCCCTGGATGCGCGGCCAGGGACACATATAGGTGCAGACCTGCTCGCGCATGTGGCCGGCCAGCAGGTAGGTGGTGCCCGTCAGGACGAGGATGGCCGCATAGGCCACGGGCGGCGCGCTGAAGGTCGCAAGCTGCACCACGAGGGTGGGCGCATCCGCGAAGTAGAGGACCCAGGCGCCCCCGGTCCACCAGGCGATCAGCAGCCAGCACGAATGCTTGAGGAGCCGCAGCGTGAACTTCTCGAGGCTCATCGGAGCGGCGTCGAGCTTCATCCGGGCGCGCCGATCGCCCTCGATCAGGCGCTCGACCGCCATGAAGAGATCGGTCCAGACGGTCTGCGGGCAGAAGTACCCGCACCAGACGCGGCCCGCGACCGCGTTCATGGCGAAGAGGATCAGCGCCGCCAGGATCAGGAGGCCCATCACGTAGGTGACGTCCTGCGGCCAGAGCTCGATGAAGAAGAAGTAGAACCGGCCCTTGTCGAGATCGAGCAGCACCGCCTGATCGGGCTGGCCCGCGCCGCGGTCCCAGCGCAGGAAGGGCAGGCCGTAATAGACCACCATCGCGAGCGCCAGGATCGCCCACTTGGCCGTCCTGAACTTGCCGCGGACGCCGGCCGGGTGGATCTTCACCCGCGAGGCGTAGAGCTGGCCCTCGGTGGCGGACGGGCGCTCGGAGGTAGGCCGCATCACCTTGCGGCGGCCTTCGAGAACGGTGACCGATCCTGTCCGTTGCGCGTGTTCGGCGAGCGCCATCAAACCTGTCCAGCCGCGTGACCGCGGAAACGAGAACGCCGCCCTACCAAGGGCGGCGTCTTCGCTGGTTGATCTGGCTCAAGCGGCGGCTACGGGGTTCCCCTTACCGCCCTCCGCCGAGGCTGTGGACGTAGACGGCGAGCGACCGGATCGTGGCCTCGTCGAGCCGGCCTTCCCAGGCCGGCATCACGCCCTTGCGACCATTGGTGATGGTCGCGATGACCTGCTCGGGCGAGGAGCCGTAGAGCCAGATCGGGTCGGTCAGGTCGGGCGCGCCGACCTCCTGCTTTCCCTTCGCGTTGTCGCCATGGCAGGCGGCGCAGTTCTGGGCGTAGGTGGCGGCGCCCTTGCCGAGGTCGAGCTTGGCGTCGAACGCCTTGCCCGAGAGCGACAGGACGTAGTTCGCGACCGAGCGGATCTCGTCCCGCTTCAGGATGCCGTCGCGGCCGAAGGCCATCATCTCGCCCGCATGGCTCTCGGGATGCGCGGTGCGGGCGCCGAACCGGATGGTCTTCTCGATCTCCGGCAGCGTGCCGCCCCAGAGCCACTCGTCGTCCTGCAGGTTCGGATAGCCGGTGCGGCCGGTCGCGGAGGTGCCGTGGCAGCCCGCGCAATTGTCGCCGAAGGCGGCCTTGCCGGTCGCGAGCGCGAGGTTGAGCAGGTTGGGATCCTTCCGGATCTCCTCCCAGGACGCGCTCTCGATCTGCGCCTGGCCGCGTGCGGCCCGGGCCTCGCGCGCCTTCGCGACGTCCTCAAGGACGAGCTCGCGCTGCGAGTAGCCCAGCAATCCCGTCGTGTAGTTGGAGACCAGCGGCCAGGCCGGGTAGGCGACCCAATAGCCGAAGGCCCAGATGATCGTCGCGTAGAGGCTGTACAGCCACCAGCGCGGCAGCGGGTTGTTCAGCTCCCGGATGCCGTCCCATTCGTGGCCGGTGGTTTCGCCGGAATCGTCCGGCGACTTGAGGGCAGACTCTGCCACGGGACTTACTCCTCGGTGAGGGGCATGCGGGACGCGGCGTCGAAGCGCGCCCGGTTGCGGGGCCACAGCGCGTAGAGCAGCACCGCGCAGAACATGCCGACGAAGTAGAGAAGGCCGCTCGTCTGGGCGAAGCTCGAGGCGAACTCGTAGTTCATGGCGTCACCTCAGGTCCTTCTTGGCGTCGTAGAGCTTGAAATCCACCATCGTGCCGAGGACCTGCAGGTAGGCCACGAGGGCGTCGAGCTCGGTCGGCTGCTGCCGGGCCGGGCCGGCATCGCGCGCGACCGCACCGGGATAGCGCTTCTGCAACTCGTCCAGGGACGGGTCGTCCGGATTGGCCTGGGCGAGCAGGTCGGCGCGCGCTTTCAGGATCATGTCGTCCGTATAGGGGACGCCGAGCCGCTGGTTGGCCTTCAGGTCCGCCACGATGCTGCCGGTGTCGAGCGGCTTCGTGAGGAACGGATAGGCCGGCATGATGGAGGTCGGCACGACCGAGCGCGGGTCCTTCAGGTGCTCGCGGTGCCACTCGTCCGAATACTTGCCGCCGACGCGCGCGAGGTCCGGGCCGGTGCGCTTGGAGCCCCACTGGAAGGGGTGGTCGTACATGCTCTCGGCCGCGAGCGAGTAATGGCCGTAGCGCTCGACCTCGTCCCGCATCGGGCGGATCATCTGGCTGTGGCAGAGATAGCAGCCTTCGCGGATGTAGATGTTGCGGCCGGCGAGCTCGAGCGGCGTGTAGGGCCGCATGCCGGCCACCTTCTCGACCGTGCTCTTCAGGTAGAAGAGCGGTGCGATCTCGATGATGCCGCCGATCGAGACGACGATCAGGATGCCGATCAGAAGAACGATCGAGTGCTTCTCGAAGAACTCGTGCTTCTTCCAGATTGCGTTTGCGCTGCTCATGGCGAGCTTCTGCTTCCGTCGGTGAGGGAGAAGTCCGGCCGAATTACTCGGCCGGGACGAGGCGGGGCTGGAGGGCCGGCTCGATCGGCCGGAGGGCGACTTCCTCCTCGCGGCCGCGGATGGTCATGACCACGTTGTAGGCCATGATCAGCCCGCCGATGAGGAACAGGACGCCCCCCAGGGCCCGCACCAGGTAGTAGGGCTGCAT
>JAFAEL010000022.1 GCA_023423995.1 Pseudomonadota bacterium
CGCTCGAGCGCGGCGTCGCCTATGACGGGTCGCGCCTCGTCCATGGCGAGGCGGTCGCGATCGGCATGGCTCTGGCCTTCCGGTTCTCGGCCCGGCTCGGGCTGTGCCCGCGCGAGGACGCTGACCGGGTGGCCACGCATCTTGCAGCCGTCGGCCTGCCGACACGCATATCGGATGTGCCCGGCGCGAGCTTCTCGGCCGAGGAGCTCCTATCCGCCATGGGGCAGGACAAGAAGGTGAAGGCCGGACAGCTCACCTTCATCCTGGCGCGCGGGATCGGGAAGAGCTTCGTCGCCCGCGGGATCGACCGGGCAGACGTCCTGGCCTTCCTGAACGAGGAACTCGCTCAGAAGAGCGTGTAGGCCCCATCGATCACGATGCTGTCGCCCGTGTGGTAGCGGCTCGCATCGCTCATCAGGTAGACGGCGATGCCGGCAAAGTCCTCCGGCGCGCCCCAGCGGCGCATGGGGATGCGTGGCTTCACGTTCGCGGCGAAGCGCTCCTCACCGAAGAATCCCGCCGTCATCTCCGTCTCGATCCAGCCGGGAAGCAGGCCGTTCACGGTGATGCCGTAGCGGGCGTATTCGACCGCGAGCGCCCTCACCATCACGTTCAGCGCGCCTTTGCTCGCCCCATAGGGCACCGCGCCCGCAGGGCCGTGCACCGTGGAGGTCGACGAGGTCACGACGAGGCGGCCGCCCGGATTGCCTGCCTTGGCGCGGCCCACCATGTGGCGCGACGCGGCCCGCAGGGTGAAGAAGACGCCCTCGAGGTTGACGGACATCACCGCGCGCCAATCCTCGATCGAGAGCTCGTGGAACGGGGTGCGACCTAATCCGCGGCCCGCATTGGCGAAGCATCCGTCGACCTTGCCGTAGGTGGATATGACCTCGTCCATGCATCGCTCGACCTCGGCTTCGTCGGCGACATTGCATGTCATCACGCGGATGCGGTCGCCATGTGCGGCGAGCCGCTCCTCGGCCGACCGGTTCTTCTCGGGATTCGAGCCCCAGATCGCGACGGCCGCCCCGGCGCGCGCCAGACCCTCGGCCATACCGAGGCCGATTCCGCCATTCCCGCCCGTGATCAGCGCGACCTTGCCGGAAAGGTCGAATTCGCTCGTGTCGCCCGCCATGTCGTTCCTCCCTGGCCCTCTATAGCGCGGCGGTTTGCTGGAGCGACCGCAAATCGTGGTCCGGCCCCGCGGGACGAATTGCTTGCCAAGGCAACTGATTCAGGCAATCCTGAATTGCACAGAGGCGGTCGATCGCCCGGAGAGGAAACACCCGATGCGCAGCCCATCTCGGGCATTCAGCGGATCGAACGCGCGCTGGGTCGTCTCCCTCGCCGGTGTCCAGGCCGCCCTCCAGCCCGGCTCGTCCCGGGTCGGCGCGCTACTCCGGAACGACCCTGGCGGGACGGTTCACGGCCCCGAGATTCTCGTGCATCGCATTGAGGGACGCGATGAGCCGTTCGCGCTCCTCGGCCGGCAGGCATGCGAGGAGGCGGCGTTCGCGTTCGAGCGCGACCCTGATCACGCGGTCATGGAGCGCAAGGCCCGCGGGCGTCAGCGTGATCACGCGGCGCCGCGCATCGACGGCGTCGACCGCGATGGTAACGATCCCCTTCTTCTCCATCGCGGCAAGGCTGCGGCTCACCGGCCCCTTGTCGAAGCCGATGACCTGGCAGATCCGGGAGGCGGGAATTCCCGGCTCGATCGCGAGCTGGGACATGATGCGCCATTCGGTGATGTTGACGCCGAACTCGCGCTGGTAGAGCGCGGACGCGCTCCGCGACAGCTTGTTGGCCAGGAAGGTGAGGAGGCCCGGCACGTAGCGGCGCAGGTCGAGCACGGTCTCGCCTCCGGCCTGAACCGGAGCAGCCGGTGCCTTCTGGGCTTGCGCCTTCGCCATGGCCTTGTCGCTCTCCCCCGCCGCACCCAGCATATGACGGAACCGCCCAGCTCCGTCGACCTTCGACCCGCCTTGTCCGTGACGTGAGGGAAGAGCGATGACGCGCACGCAAGTGGGGATCATCGGGGCGGGTCCGGCAGGGCTGATGCTGTCGCACCTGCTCCATCTCGCGGGGATCGACTCCGTCATCCTGGAGAGCCGGCCCCGCAAGGCCATCGAGGAGACGATCCGGGCAGGCGTGCTGGAGCAGAACACCGTCGACCTCATGGTCGAGACGGGTGTCGGGGAACGCCTGAAACGCGAGGGCTTCGTCCACCATGGCTTCGATTTCCGGTTCGAAGGCCATAGCCACCGCATCGACCTCTCGGCGCTGACCAACGGCCGTGCCATCACCGTCTATGCGCAGCACGAGGTGCTGAAGGATCTCATCCAGGCACGGCTCGATGCCGGCGCGGATATCCGCTTCGGTGTCGCCGACGTCGCCCTCCATGACGTGGCATCATCTCCCCGCATCACTTTCACGAACGCCGACGGGAAGGCAGGCGAGCTTGCCTGCGAGATCATCGCCGGCTGCGACGGCTCCTACGGCGTGTCGCGCCCGGCCATCCCGGCCGAGCGCCGGCGCGATTTCCTGCGCATCTATCCCTTCGGCTGGTTCGGCATCCTCGCCGAGGCGCCGCCTTCCTCGCACGAGCTCATCTATGCCCGGCACGATCGCGGGTTCGCGCTGATCTCGACCCGGTCCCCGGACGTGCAGCGGATGTATTTCCAGTGCGATCCCGCGGACAGCGTGGAGAACTGGTCGGAGGACCGCATCTGGGGGGAGTTGCAGACCCGGACGGAGGGCGAGGGCTTCCGGCTGAAGGAAGGCAGGATCTTCCAGAAGAACATCGTGCCCATGCGGAGCTTCGTCTGCGAGCCGATGCAATATGGCCGCCTCTTCATCGCGGGCGACGCCGCCCACACGGTCCCGCCGACGGGCGCGAAGGGGCTGAACCTCGCGGTCGCGGACGTCTTCGTCCTGTCCCGGGCGCTCGAGCGCTTCTTCAAGACCGGCAGCGACGAGGGGCTGCAGGCCTATTCGGCGACGGCGCTCAAGCGCATCTGGCGCGCACAGCATTTCTCCTGGTGGATGACCTCGATGCTGCATCGGTTCGAGGACGCGACGGAGTTCGATAGGCGCCGCCAACTCGCCGAGCTCGAACTCGTGACGAGTTCGGAATCCGCCGCCCGGACGATCGCCGAGAACTACGTCGGGTTGCCGCTCGGGTAGAAGGCTGGCAGCCGCCCAGTCTGTCGGGAGCCAGGAGAAGCAATCGGTAGCGGAACCGGGAGCCGGAAGCAGAAGATCGACCAAATAGTCAGTCACGCCGCACGCATGCTCCCCGCTCCAGGCCCCATCTTCATGGCAACATGGAGAAATGAGGCGGATCGCATTCACGGGCTTGGCGCTGGTCGCTGTCCTGGCAAGTGCAACCTACGGCTTCGGCATGGGGCGTCTCGGATGGCCGCCCGCCGCAGATCTTGAAGCCGGCCTCCGGATGCTGAGTCCGGCGTTCAGGCCACAAAGCTGGGCCGAGCGGCACTATTCCCAGCGTGCCGCCTACTACCGCTCGCTTCCCGGGACGGCACCCAACGTGATGCTCGGGGACTCGCTCACCGAGGCTGCTAACTGGGATGAGCTGATACCGGGCGCAAACATCATCAACCGGGGCATCAGCGGGGACACGTGCGAAGGCCTGCTGAAACGCCTCGACGAGGTGATCTCCCGGCGGCCGAAGCGCGTGTTCATCCTGTGCGGGACGAACGACGTGGGCGCCGAAGTGCCGGACGACAGGGTGGCGGCAGCCGTCGCCGAGATGGCGAAGGCCCTTCGCGCCGCCGGCGCGGAGCCGATCGTCCAGAGCGTGCCCCTCACGAGCTGGTCCTCTCGCAATACCCGGACAGGCACCCTCAATGACCGTCTCCGGGCCGCGGCGAGAGAGATGAATCTTCGCTATATCGACCTCAATCCGGCGCTGGCGCCGGGGGACCGCCTGCTGCCTCATCTCACCACTGACGGCGTCCATCTCACCGGGGCAGCCTACCGCCTCTGGGCCGACGAGATCCGGAAGAGCCTCGACGCGGAGTCCTGAGCGGCTCCACTGGGTGCCCGAGTCCCGATCTGCCGCTCCTCATCTGCCCGGGAGCGATCGCGTGGCTTGATTGTTGCCCGTGATGCCTCATCACTCAGGCGGCCATCCGTCAGCGAAGCCAATGCCGAATCCTGCCACCCCTGCAAAAGTCGTCCGGCTCCGGCCGGCCAGACGACGAGCCCCGGGTGCGGACAAGAAGTCCGAGATCTTCACGGCCTTGCGCCGCGCGATCGTGGAGCAGGCTCTGCAGCCCGGGACCAAGCTGCCGGAGGACACGATCGGGGCGAATTTCGGCGTCAGCCGCACCATCGTGCGCGACGCGTTGCGGCAGCTCGCGGATGCCGGCCTTGTCGAGATCCAGAAGAACCGCGGCGCGAGCGTAGCCCGGCCGAGCTGGGACGAGGCGCGGGACATCTTCGACGTCAGGCTCGCGTTGGAAAAGATCGTCGTGGAGCGTCTCGCGGGCCGCCTCACGGCGGAGCAGATCCGGCGCCTGAAGGAACATGCTGCCCGGGAGGAGGTCGCGAGCGGCGGGCGGGAACCGCAATCGGTACGGCTCGCGACCGAGTTCCACGTCCTCCTCGCCGAGATGACCGGGAGCGAGACGCTCGCCCGCTATGTCGGCGAGGTGTCGTGGCGCTGCGCCCTGACCCTCACGCTGTACAGCCGGCCGCACTCGTCGGAATGCGGCGTACACGAGCATCTGGAGATCATCGCGGCGCTCGAGGCTGCGGATCCGGCCCGAGCCGTGGAGGTGATGGAAACGCATCTTCGCGGCGTGATCTCGCGCGCGCTGATCGGGCCGCCGGGGAACACGGCGGACCTCTCCGAGATCCTGCGGCGCTACACGGAGGAGTGAGGCTGCCTCAGCAGCAGCCCGCACGCTCCGTGTACCAGCGGTGCAGGGCCGTCTCGTAGCTGGGGAGGGCGCGCAGGAAGGAGGAGTTCGCGAGCACGGAGCGGTACCTGGCCCTGAGCTCGCCCTCGGCCGCCGCGAGGTCGATCCCGACCACGCGACCCTCGGCCACGACCGGATTCCCGGCGACATACAGATCGCGCACGTGAGCTGCGGTTCCCCGCGCGAAGACGAGGTCCAGCGGATCGACGGGCAGGATCCTGTCGCGATCGAGGGTGTCGAGATCGAGCACGAGCAGGTCGGCAAGCTCGCCTTCCGCGATGGCGCCCGAGCCTGGAGCACCGAGCGAGCGCCGGCCCTCGGCTATCGCGGAGAGGAGGAAGCGCCGGCGGTCGTCGGGCTCGTCGAAGCCCCACGGGCCGTTGAGCGCCTGAACGAGCCGGATCTCCCGGAGCATGTCGTCGTCTTCGTCGAAAGCGAGGCCGTCCATGCCGACGCAGACGCGGCAGCCCGCCGCCCGCGCCTTCCGGATGGGTGCCACCCCGGACCGGATGCCCATGTTGGAGCCGAAATTGGTGACCAGTGTCGCACCGGATTCCGCGATCAGCTCCCGATCGGCTTCGCTCGTATAGATGCAGTGCGCGAGCGTCAGTCGCGGCGACAGCAGCCCGATCTCTTTCAGGTAGGGCACGATGCCCTGCGGAAACGTCTCGCGCGCCCAGTCGAGCTGATATCGGGTCTCCAGGAGATGCATGTGCACGCGCCGGCCGGTCGCGGCGGAACGCTCCGCGATGGCCTCCAGGAGCGGGCGGCTGCACCACTGCACCCCGGCCGGCCCGAACTGGACCTGGGTGGTCGGGCTTTCGATCGCGGACGCGATGGCCTCGGTCAGGTCGATATAGTCGCGCGCCGCCATGCCGGGCCGGATGAAGGCAGTCTCGATCTCCCGCCGGATGTCGTCCGGCAGCCCGTCCAGCACCTCCTCCGAAGGGCCGTAGACGAGTGGGTTCTGGTCACGGATTGCCAGCGCGAAGGCCATCCGGACGCCGACGTCCTTCGCGGCGCGCGCGACCTCCTTCGCCTCGTCGAGGAGCGGCATCGTTCCGCTCGGCCGGGTGTAGTGGACCATCACGGCCCCGCAGCCGCTCCGGGCCGCGCGGGCGAGGGGGGCTGCGGCTGCGAGATATGGGTCCGGCGGCGTGGCGAGCGCCGATCGGGGCAGCCAGGTCTCGAGCGGCATGAAGGCTGCCCCGAACGAGGTCAGCGACAGCGGCCGGGCATGGTCGTGCGCATTGGCTAGCGCTGGCATGAGGAGACGCCGCGGACCGCCCGAGGCAGGCCGGCCGGTCTCGACCCTGTCGATCCGGCCATCCGAAAGGTGCAGCGCGACGGCCTGGCCGTGCCCGAGATCCGGACCGAGGAGGGCGTCGCTGGCCGTGAGGATCACTTTTTCACGTATTCCAGCACGCGCTCCTCCTTCGGCGGCAGGAAGGAGCGGTTGAACACCTCCGAGGGCTCGGGCAGGCGGGTCAGGTCGTATCCGGCCGCGACCATGCCGATCGTGCGCTTCAGCCGGTCGTCCTTCAGGTCGCCGACGCCCACCTCCTTCATCTCGGGCGAGACGATGAGCTTCTCGTAGGAATATTGCAGGCGGCGCTTCTCGACCTTCTCGTCGATCAGGTTGTCGTAGTTCACGGCGGCCTTCATGCCGAGGTCCTGGTCCTTGCCGACCTCGATCACGGCTTTGTTCAGTGCCCGCACGAGCCCGGCCACCGCCTTCGGGTTCTCCTTGATGAGCTTCTGCGAGACCATCAGGCCGTTGGAATAGAGATCGAGGCCGTAATCGCCGAACGAGATGAAGGAGAAATCCTTGTCCGGGTCCTGGCGGTTGAGCACGAGGTTGAAATAGCTCGTGATGTTGAACACGAGCGCCGCGTCGATCTGGCCCTGGATCAGCATCGGCTCCTGCAGGTTCGGAGCCATGTTGGAGAGCTTGATCTTGGCGAGGTCGAGGTTGTTCGCCTTGGCGAAGACCGGAAGCATGCGGGTGGTGGGGGTGCCCTGGGCGCCGCCGAGCGTCTTGCCCTCGAAATCCTTCGGCGTCTTGATGCCGGCAGACGTCTTGGACACGATCGCGAAGGGCGGCTGGTTCCAGAGCATGTAGACCATCACGGGCGCGTCCGCCGGGCGGGTCGAGGCGTTCTGGATGATGGCGTTCATGTCGCCGAAGCCGGCGTCGTAGGCGCCGCCCATGATGCGCGTCACGGTCGCGCCCGAGCCCTCGCCCTGGTCGATGACGACGTTCAGGCCCTCCTGCTTGAAATAGCCCTTGTCCTTGGCGACGAAGAAGGCGGCGTCCGACCCTTGGGTTTTCCAGCCCAGCGTCAGCTTGATCGTGATCTCCTGCGCGCTTGCGGCGCCTGCCGCGAGGCAGAGCGCCAGGGTGATGACTGACCGTCTGAGCATGGGGCTTCTCCTTCAAAGAGCAGGTGCGGAACACCGCATCCCGGCGTGCGGCCGGGGAGGGTGGCAGGGCGGGGAGCTCAAACAGCGATCTCGCGCTTGCGCGTCGCCCAGCCCGTCACCTGTCCTTCGACGAGGGAGAAGATGGCGTAGAGGGCGACCCCGAGGGCGGCGAGGATGAAGAGCCCCGCGAAGGCGAGGGGCACGTTGAAGTTGGAGGAGGCGGTCATCATCACGTTGCCGATGCCGCGGTTCGACGCGACCGTCTCCGACAGGACCGTGCCCACGAAGGCGTAGGTGACCGCGACCTTCAGGGACGCGAAGAAGAACGGCATCGTGCGAGGCAGCCCGACATTCCAGAGGATGTCGAACTTGGAGGCGCCGAGTGCCTTGAGGACGTCCTCGAGCTCGGGCTCCGTGGTCGCGAGGCCGGTCGCGATGTTCACGACGATCGGGAAGAAGCAGATCACCAGCGAGGTGAGCACGGCCGGCACCGTGCCGGACCCGAACCAGAGGACGAAGATCGGCACGACCGCGACCTTCGGGATGGACGAGAAGCCGATGAGGAGTGGGTAGGCGGTCTCGTAGGCGAGGCGTGAGACGCCGATCACCGAGCCGATCACGACGCCCGTCACCACCCCGAGCGCGAAGCCCGTCATCGTGGTGGCCAGCGTCTGAATCATGTGCGGCCAGAGGATCGGGGCGCGGCGCCAGAGCGTCTCGAAGATTTGGCTCGGCCGCGGCAGGACGAGGTCCGAGACGTGGAAGACGATGCAGGCCAGCTCCCAGACGAGGAAGAAGCCTACGATGAGTGCGCCGGCGAGGAAGCGCTGCCGGATCCGGGCGGACATCTCCACGGCTCAGGCTGCTCCCGGCGCAGGTGCGCCCGCGCCGACGATGAGGTCGCGCAGGCGCTGGTTCAGGGCCGCGAAGGCGGGCTCGTAGGTCATCGGGACGGTGCGCGGGCGGGGGAACTCGACGGCGCTGTCGTCAAGGATGCGGCCGGGGCGCGCGCTCATCACGCAGATGCGGCTGGCGAGGTATCCGGCCTCCCGCAGGTCGTGGGTGACCAGGAGCACCGTCGGCCGGTGCGTGATCCAGAGGCTCTGGAGCGTCGCCCAGAGCTCCTCGCGGGTGAACTGGTCGAGGGCCCCGAACGGTTCGTCCAGGAGCAGGAGACGCGGCTCGTGCACGAGGGCGCGGCAGAGATTGGCCCGCTGCAGCATCCCGCCCGAGAGCTGCCACGGGTAGCTGTTCGCGAAGCCCTTGAGGCCGACCTGGTCCAGAAGGTCATGCACGCGGTCGCGAAAGGCGGTCTTCCGCTTCTTCCTGAACTCGGACCGGAACGGCTCCACGATCTTTAGCGGGAGCATGATGTTCCGCTCGACGGTGAGCCAGGGCAGCATGGTCGGGTTCTGGAACGCCATGCCGATGCGGAGCGCCTTGGCGGAGGCTTCGCGCCCGCCGACGATCACGGCGCCGGAAGCCGGCGTCACGAGCCCGCTCACCAGCTTCAGGATCGTGGACTTGCCGCAGCCCGACGGGCCGACCAGCGCTACGAACTCGCCTTCCCGGATGTCGATGGTCGTGGGCGAGAGAGCGCGCACCGCCTTCTCGCCCCGGCCGAAAGTCACGGCGGCCGCCTCGAGCTCGATGGCCTTGGGACGCAGCGGCTCGACCGGCATCGGGGCGGCCCGCATCGGGGCCATCTGGACCATCGCGCTCATGGGCAGGCCGCAGCACGTTCCGTGCCAACGTATACGATGCAGCCGGGCCCATCGGCGTTGCGCACCGCCACCATGCGCCGAAGTCTTCGCCCCACTCTGTCCTAGGCAGGGTGATGCTGCCCAGAAACTCGGCATGGTGCACAACAGTGATCGTATACGATCCTGCGCAGGGCGATTACGATCCCGTCACCCGCAACGGAACGGAACCGCCATGTCCGCCGCCCTGCCGCTCGCTAACCCGTCCTGCGACCCCGCCGAGGCCGCCCGCATCGTCGATGCCTTTCTGGAGGCCTCGATGCGCCCTGACCCGGAAGCGGCTGCGACCTTCATGGCGCCCGATGTCCGCATCACCTTCACGGGCGGGCGCGTCTTCTCCCACCCGCGCGAGGCGACCGCCTTCAACGCCGCGCGCTATCGCTGGGTGAAGAAGCGCATCCTGCGCAACGACGTGGTGCCCGGCGAAACGGAGACGATCGTCTACAATCTGGGCACGCTCTACGGCGACTGGCCGGACGGCACGCCGTTCGAGGGAAATCGGTATGTCGACCGTTTCGTGGTCCGGGACGGATTGATCGTCTCCCAGGATGTCTGGAACGACTCCGCGGAGCGGATCCTCACGCTGCAGGCGGGGCGCTGATCCGCCCGATGAGCTTCGACCGCCTGTTCAGGAACGCGCGCCTGCCCGGGCGCGAGGGCCCCGTCGATATCGGCATCGTGTCCGGCCGTTTTGCGGCCGTCGAGGCCGACCTCGATGGGGACTGCCCGGCCGAGGATCTCGGCGGCAGGCTGGTGTTGCCGGGGCTCGTGGAGACGCATCTCCATCTCGACAAGGCCTGCCTGCTCGGCCGCTGCGATTGCGGCAGCGGCGGCGTGAAGGAGGCGATCGCGGCCGTCTCCCGCGCCAAGCGCGATTTCACCGAGGAGGATGTCTACGCCCGCGCCGCACAGGCGTTGGAGAAGGCGATCGGCTTCGGGACGAACCGCATCCGCACCCATGTAGAGGTCGATCCCCGGATCGGGCTGACGGGCTTCCACGCCCTGAAGCGCCTCAAGGCGGATTACGCCTGGGCAGTGGATCTGCAACTCTGCGCCTTCCCGCAGGAGGGCCTCCTCGACGATCCGGGCTGCGAGGAGGTGCTCATTGCGGCCCTGGAGGAGGGTGCGGATCTCGTCGGCGGGGTGCCTTATGTCGACCGGGACGCGAACGGGCAGGTCGCGCGCATCTTCGAACTCGCCCGGCGGTATGACGTCGACATCGACTTCCACCTCGACTTCGACCTCGATCCGAGCTGGGCGACCCTCTTCGAGGTCTGCCGCAGGACGGAGGAGGCCGGCTGGGGCGGCCGCGTCGCCATCGGGCACGTGACGAAGCTCTCCGCGATGTCGCCGGAGGCCTTTGAAGAAGCGGGGCGGCGTCTTGCGGAAGCTGGGATTGCCGTCACGGTGCTGCCGGCTACGGATCTCTTCCTGATGGGGCGAGACCACGACCGGAACGTCCCGCGCGGCGTCACGAATGCCCACAAGCTGGCCGAGCTCGGCGTGACCTGCTCGATCTCGACCAACAACGTCCTGAACCCGTTCACTCCCTACGGCGACTGCTCGCTCGTGCGCATGGCCAATCTTTATGCGAACGTGGCGCAGGTCGCGGCCGAGCCAGACTTGGCACTTTGCCTTGATCTCGTCTCGACCTCCTCGGCCCGCATCATGCGGCTCGAGGGGTACGGCATCGCCCCGGGCAATCCCGCGGACATGGTCGTGCTGGATGCGGGCACGGCGGGTGAGGCGATCGCCACGATCGCGCAGCCGCTCTTCGGCCTGAAGAACGGGCGCATGACCTTCGAGCGTCCGCGCCCGCGTCTGTATCCGGACGGCGGGCGAGCCGCCTGAGAGGGAGGCGCCGAAGGCCGGCGGCTCAGCCCTTCCGCTTCAGGATCGCGAAACGGTCGCGGCAATAGGATGGAACCTCCAGGTCGAAGCGGCCGGGATGCTCGGTCAGGTAGTTGTCGACCGCCGTCTGGGCGCCTTCGGAGAAGAATCCGTAATCGTCGACGATGATGTTGCCGCCGGGCGAGAGCCTGTCGGACAGCACCTCGAGCGCGAGCTTGATCGGCGCATAGAAGTCGAAATCGACATAGGCGAAGCTGACCCGCTCCGGCAGGGCACCCGCAGCAACCGAGTCCTCGAACAGGCCGGGCACGATCCGGATGGCCGAGGAGGGGATGCCGATGACCGCGAGGCGGGACTCGACCTCGGTTCGCGGGTGGCTCATCCGGCCCTGATACGCCGCCATCGAGCCCAGATTGTCGATATCGTCGATGAGGAGGTCCTCTTTGCTCGGCGCCGGCAGACCGTTGAAGGTGTCGTAGAGCCAGAGGCGCTTGCCGGTGTCGCGAAGCTCGTTGGCGAGAAGCGCGGAGGTCGCGCCGCTGCCGACGCCGCACTCGCAGACGTCACCCGCAACGTCCCGCGTCGCCGCGAGGCAGGCCAGGATGTGGGATGCCTCCCCGACCTTCGTGCCGACGAGGTTCGACATCATGGCGACGCGTTGCGCGTTCGGCGCCAGCGTGATCCCCCGCTTGTCGCAGAGGAGACCGAGGTACTCGCCGATCACGCCCTGATATTCGCGGTCGATGTTTCGTCGACCCTCCCGGGTCATGATCTCCAGCCCGAAGGAGGACGCCACCTTCTTGATGGCAAGGCGGCTCGCGGCAGTGCCCATCATTCGTTCCCTTTCGTCGCTGAGAATTCTTTCGCGTGGCTCGAGGCTCATCGTGCGAGCACGAGGAGGGAGTAGCCGCCCAGCAGGCGGACGGCTGCGTCGGGGCTGATCTTGTGGGCGATCCGGCGCGGAAGCGCGGCCATCCGGCTCGAAAACGCCTGATTGGGAAGCTCGAGCCGGCTCGCGGTGTAGCGCCAGTCCAGGACCTCGTATCCACAGTCCCCAAGCGTGGCGAGCGCGGTGTCCTTGCAGAAGTAATGCAGGTGCCCGACCTCACGGCGCAGATGCATGATCGGCCACAGCCTCAGGAGCGACTGCACCGACAGATCCAGGGGGATATGGAAGACCTTGTACGCTGCGCAGTCGCGCAGGCTCCGCGTAAAGCCGAGATAGTCGTCCACATGCTCGATCACGTCGATCACGAGCAGGACGTCGAACGAGCGGTTCTCCGTCCGGATATCCTTGAGGTGGAAATCGAGGCCGGGCCGCGCCCGCTGGCATGCGCGCGCATAGGCTTGGGGCGAGACCTCGTATCCAGCGAATTGAGCTTGCGGAAACGCTTCGGACAGCCTGGCGCAGATCTCCCCGGTCCCGCACCCGACCTCGGCGACGCTGTCGAACCTGACTTTGTTGTCGGACAGGATGGACGCGATGCGGGCCGCCTTCCAGGGCGCATCCTCCTCATGCCAAGTCGGGTTCGACTGCTCGTAGGAGCCATCGGCATAGATGTTGCGCCCGGCCCCCGCGGCCGGCTTGGCAGGCGTCACGGTGGACGAGGGAGACGGATCTGCCGAGGCGGGCAGGTCCCGGTGAACCGAGAGCGCCATGTCCTTGCTCTCCCTAGTGCCGAGCGCCGCCAAGCGCGGCCTCATAGACGCCGACGGTCTCACGCGCGACGCGCTCGGCCTTGAACCGGTCGAGGTTGCTGGCTGCGCGCTGCTGCATCTCGGCCAGCAGCCTTCGGTCGGACAACAGCCGCTCGAGCGACGCCGCGATCGCGGCAGGCTGCGATGGCTCGACGAGGAGGCCTGCCTCGCCCTGGTCGAGGGCCTCCGGGATGCCATCGACGCGCGTCCCGATGACCGCGCAGGAGGCGCTCCGCGCCTCCGGAATGACCAGAGGGGACGGATCGGCGCGCGACGCAAGGACAAAGACGTCCGCCTCGGAAAGGTAGGGCGTCGGATCGGCCACGAACCCCACGAACTTGATCCGGTCGCGGCTGGAGAGCGTGTCGGCCATGCTCTGGAACCTGCTCCGGTCCGGCCCTTCGCCGACGACCGTCAGCACCGCCTCGGGAAACCGCCCGCTCACCATGTCGAAGGCGGTGAGCAGGTCCGAGATGCCCTTGCGTTCGTACATTCCGGCGACGGTCGTGACGATGATCCGGCTTTGGGAGCGCTGCTGGCGGGGGGGCGGCGCGATCTTGCGGGGAGAGGCGAGCGGCCCGTTCGCGATCACGTCGATCTTGCGCTCGTCGATGCCGCGCGAAGCCATGTCGCTCGCGACGGCCTGGCTGACCGCGATGACACGGTCGGATAGGCCCATGAGTACGGCCGAGCGTGAGAATGAATTGTGCACCGTCGAAACGAGCCTGACGCGGGGGCGCCGCAGGCGCGCCGGCTGGCTGATGAGGAGGCTGGTGACCATGTGGCAGTGGACGACCTCGGGCCTGAAATCCGTCACGCAGCGGGCAAGCTCGAAGAGGGCGCGCGGGGTTCTCGACCGTGGGGTCGCCACGCATTCGTAGTGCCGGACGCCATGGCTCTGCAGCAGGTCGACATAGGCGCCGCCGGCGCTCGCGACCGAGACGTCGTGACCGTCCTCCGCCTGCAGGCAGGACGTGTCGACAGCGACATGGACGATGCCGTTGCCGAAGGCCTCAACGTCATTGAGGACATGAAGTATTCGCATCACTCACCGTGGCACACGACGAGGCGGGCGGCGGACCTGCCGCAGCCTCTGATCACCGCTCAGATTGCGGCTCCGGAACTCACGATCCGCGGGCGTCCGAAGCCGAGATCGCCGGATCTCGCCGCCCGTCCGCGGCGCTCTTCGTAGGCCTGCTGGACGAAGCCCCGGAAGCGGTCGCGGAAGACCTGCTGGGCGAAGCGCTCGGCGTTCTGCCGGCAGAAGGCCGGCCGGAACGCGCCCCGGTGCTCCTCGAAGAGGTCGATCGCCGCGCAGATCGCATCGGGGCTCTGCTGCTCGAACAGCAGGCCGGTGGGCATGGACGTTCCGAGATCGTTGACCGTCTCGAGCGCGCCGCCTTCCGCATAGGCGATGACGGGTGTGCCGGCGGCTTGCGCCTCCACCAGCGAGATCCCGAAATCCTCGACGCCGCCGAAGATGAACCCCTCGGCGTTGCTGACGAGGTCCACCAGGGCTTCGGCAGGCTGCCAGCCGAGAACCTCGATGTTCGGCGTGGCGATGCTTCGGACCTGAGCGAGGTCGGGTCCCGCGCCGATGATCTTCAGCCGGCGGTCGGGCATCCGGGCGAAGGCCTGGGCGATCAGCGACACGCGCTTGTAGGGGACGAGCCGCGAGGCCGTCACATAATACCCGCCCCGCCGCTCCCGGTTGAGGGGAAAGGCGTCCAGGTCCACCGGTGGGTGAAGGACAGTCGCCGGGCGGCCGTAGAACTTTCGGATGCGCTCGGCCACGAAATGGGAATTCGCCGCCAGCGCATCCGGGCGCTGCGCTGCCGCGAAATCCCACAGCCGCGCCTGGTGGAGGACCCGCCGCGCGTACCAGGACAGCGGCCCGCGGACGAGATTGCTCTCCCGCAGGTACTCGTGCTGCAGGTCCCACGCATAGCGCATGGGGGAATGCACGTAGGAGACGTGGCACTGGAACGGCCGGGTGATGACGCCGTTCGCCACGCTGTGGTGGCTCGAGATCACAACGTCGTAATCCGTGAGGTCGAACTGCTCGATCGCGAGGCTCCAGAGGTGGAGGAGCTTGCGATAGTAGCGGTCCACATAGGGCAGCTTCTGGAGGAAGCTCGATGTGATCGTCCTGTTCTCTAGGAACGACCGCTCGCCCTTCGGCACGGCGTCCAGGACCGTGAAGAGGTCCGATTGCGGGAACACCTGCATCATCTGTTCGATGACGCGTTCGGCGCCGCCATAGGCGGACATGGTGTCGGAGACGATTGCTACTCGCATCTTGGATCCCTCCGCGGGCTAGCCCACAGGGCCCGGGGAGCGCGTCGGACGCCCGAAAGCGCTCCGGCCGTTAGGCTTGCGCCGTGCCCAGGTCATGACGGCATCTCGACAGGTCGCCCGAATGCCCGGCCGTGGTTCGGCAGGACGTCCTCGCGCCTGGATGGTTCGATGTGGGCGAGCAGGATGCCGAGGGCGATCCAGAAGAAGACGCCCACTTCCCCGATCGTCGTGCTGCCCCCGATCTGCAGCACCCAGCCCGTGACGACGATCGCCTTGCAGGCGGCGCACAGGGCGGCGTCGCCAGAAGGTCCCGGCCGGACCTTCAGGGCGCGCACGGACAGGAGCGCGACGGCGCCGTAATACATGAGGCCCGCGACGAGCCCGAGCGCCGTGACGGTCTCGATCGGGCCGCCGTCGATGTAGCGGACCGGGCCGTTCCCGGCGTAGCTCGTATAGGCGCCGTTCACGGCGAGACCCTGCCCGATCAGCAGGGTCGAGGCCTGTTCCTGGAAGATGAGGAAGTCCGTCGAGCGCTCGTTGAAGCTCGTATCGCCGGACAGGTAGTTGAAGCTGTCGAGCCGCGTCGCGATCGCGTTGTAGATCTCGGGAACCACCAGCAGCATCGGCAAGGCCAGGATCGCTCCTCCGACAAGCGTCGCGACCGACATCTTGGTCCGCACGGGTCCTGTGAGGACGAGGATGGCCGTCGCGACCACGAAGCCGAGCCAGGCCGTGCGCGACAGCGTGAGGGCGAGAGCGAGGCTGCCGACCGCAAGCCCGACCCAGCGCAGGGGTGACCGCGCCACCAGCAGGATCGCGAGGGCGATCATCAGGTAGCCGGAGAACGACCCGGGCGAGTTCATCGTCCCGAACACGCGAAACTGCATCGGGATGGGCGGCCCGATCGAGACCAGGCCGGCATTCTGCATCCAGAACGCATCCCAGGCCGGCAGGCGGAGGAACTGGTAGACGCCGTAGATGCCGACGATCGGCACGACGACGAGTGTCAGTCGCGTCAGCTCGTCCCCGATGACCCGGAGATGATCCCGGTTGCAGATGATCAGCAGGGCGAGGGCGGGCGGAACGACCCAGCGCAGATAGTCGTACCCGCCGGCGAGGAGCTTGCCCTGGATGATGGCGCTGCCGAGCCCGAACGTCGTCGTCGCAATCACCACGATGAAGGAGGCGCGACCCGGGATGTCGTCGCCCCGCGCGAGCGCATGGGCAAAGGTTCCGAGCGCGTAGACGGCCGCCGCATAGGGCGCCAGAAGCAGGAGGTTCAGAGTCTCCCAGCCGGCCCGGATATCGACGAGGCGACGCACGAACGGGGTGAAGACGAAGAGGGCGACGCAGAAGCAGATGAACTGCGACAGGCGGCCCTTGAGCAGGAGAAGGCCCGCGATCACGGCCGCGAGGGCCGGGAACCCGAGCCGCATCGCTCCGGCGGGGCCGACCATGGCGGCGATCGTCATGAGCCCCACGAGGCCGAGGGTCATCACCGTCGACCGGTAGGTCCAGCCCGGACCCTCGGCAGCCGGCGCATAGGCGAAGGCCGCTGCCGTCTCGGGCGCGAGTGCCCGGCTCATCCGCCTGGCCTTCCCAGGGCGCCTTCGTAGAGTGCCACGACCCGCTCCTGCAGGACCGCAGGCGCAAAGCGGGCTCGCGCCTCGGCCCGGGCCGCTTCCGCCGTCCCGCCCGTCCCGCCGTTCAGGCTAGCCTCGATGGCGGCTGCCAGCGCGCCGGGATCGCGGATCGGCACCACGCGGCCCGTGACCCCGTCCGTGACCACCTCCACGGTGCCGCCGACCGCCGTCGTGACGACCGGGCGGCCGAGCGCCATGGCTTCGGCGAGCACCATCCCGAAGGATTCGTGCGAAACCGATGCGGATACGACGACATCCATCGCCTTCATCAGCGCGGGTACGTCGTCGCGATGACCCGTGACGGTCACCCGAGTGCCGAGGCCTCTCGCCTCGACGAGCGCCTCGACGCGCCGGAGAAAATCGCGCTTGTCGTCGTGCGGCGCGCCGCCCACGATCCAGAACCGTGCCTCGGGATGGGACCCGGCCAGCAAGGCCGCGGCCTCCACGAACACATCCTGGCCCTTCCGCGGCTCGACGACCCCGAAGATCCCGATGTTCGGGCCGGGGCCGGCGACTTCGGCTGAAGGTCTGACCTCGCCCTCGAGGAAGATGGGATCGACGGGGTTGGCGACGATCCGCGCTTTCCCGAGGTCGCCCCGGGAGCCCGCAAGCACCGATCGGGCAGCTTCCGACACGCACACGACCAGGGAGGCGTCGCTGGCGGCGCGCCGGAGGAGATTGCGGTAGGGCAGGCTCGCCGGCGGCCCGTCATGGACGTGCACAACCAGCGGTATGCCGAGCCTGCGCGCGGCCTTCCGCGCATAGAGGGCACCCACCGGATGATGGGTGTGGATGAGCTCGATCCCCTGCTCGACCGCGATCCGCTCGAGCATCGCCGATCCTTCCGACCAGGCCCTCAGGTATTGCGCGAGGGCCGCCGGGTTCAGCGTCAGCCGCATCCTGTCGAGGGGAACCGGCGCGACCGCGATGCCCTTGGCCTGGGCCGCCTGCTCCAGCGTCCCGCCGCCAGGGCACGCTATGACCGCCTCAAAGCCGTGGCGGTCGAGGCCGTCGGCAAGCGTCAGCATCACGCGCTCCGCACCGCCGAGGAAACCTACCCGGCTCACATGCAGGACGCGGGTGGGCCGCGACGGCCGCGCCCTGGCGAGGGCTGCGCTCACGCCCGGCCACCAGCCTGGCGGGCGAAGCTCCAGAGGCGGTGCCGGCGCTTCGGTCCGGTGGCGGGGCTCTGGACGTCCGAGTAGTAGTGGCCCAGCCTGCTCCCGACGGAGACCTCGTCCTTGTCTTCGCCGACGAGCACCAGCCCCGCGAGTTTCGCATGGTGCGTGCGCAGCATCTGCACCACTTCCGACACGGACGAGTTCGACACGCGCCCGACGCGGGCGACGACGATCGTCTGGTCGGCCAGCGCGGCGAGGCTCAGCGCATCGGAGGCGGCGGCGAGCGGCGGCGAATCCATGATGATCAGCCGGTAGTCGCGCTTCAGCTGCCGCAGGAGCAGCATCATGTTTTCGGTGGCGAGCGCGTCGGCGTGCTCCCCCTGGCCCGGCATGGCCGGCAGCAAGGCGAGGTTCCCGCGATCCGTCGGGACGATCGCGTCCTGGAGCTTGATCTGCGAGGCCAGGACCTCGCCGATCCCTTGAGACACGTCGTCGACGCCGACACGCGAGGCGACGCTCGGGCGGCGCATGTCGCCGTCGATCAGGATCGTCTCGATGCCGGTTGACGCGATCGCGCGGGCGAAGGCTACGGCGAAGACCGATTTCCCTTCTTGCGGGAAGGCGGAGGTGATCAGGATGACCTGACCTTCCCGCGTCCGCAGGTCGACGATCCGGTTGCGGATCCCTCGAATCCGCTCCCAGAACTGGTGATAGAGGAGGGACTGGTTGCCCGCGGCGAGCCCGGGCATCCGCCGCCCCACGAACGGGACCACCCCGAGAACTTCGACGCCGAGAGCGCGGCAATGAGCCCGCAGGCTCCGCACGCCTCCGCCGAGGTGCTCGATGGCGAAGCTCGAGCCGGCCCCGATGGTCATCGAGAACAGCGCGGCCATCGCGAGGAACAGCCCGGTATTCGGGAAGGAGGCCCGTGTCGGCGTGGTGGCGGAGGAGATGATCTTCGCGTCTGCGGCATTGAAGCCGCGCTCGGACAGAAGCGTGTTGTAGCGCCCGAGAACGATCTCGTAGATCGACCGTTTGGCGCCCGCATAGGATTCCAGGCCCTTCAGCTCGACGCTCGCCTGATCGAGCTCGATCCGCTTCTGGGTCGTCTCCTGCATGCGGCGCTCGAACATTCCGGCGCGGCCTTCGGCCTCGCGTAGGCTCGCCTCCGTTCCGGCGCGAAGGCGCCCGAGCTCGCCCTGGAAAGCCTGGCGGATGCTGTTCAGCTCCGCCTCGGCGCTCTCCACCACGACGCCGTTCATGTTCGCTCCCTTGAAGCGAGCGAGGTTGGCCGTCGCGTCGGCCTCGCGCTGCCTGAGCTTCAGGAGGACTGCATCGTTGGCAGCTTCCGCGCTGGGCAGAGCGGTTCCGGACTGACCCGCCTCGGTCAGTTGCGCGAGCCGAGAGCGAAGGCGGGTCGTGTCGTTCCACGCTCCGACGAGCTGGTCGTGGACCTGCCGGAGTTCCTGGTCGACCAGGCTCTCCCGCTGCTGTCCGGCTCGCTCGACGGGTATCAGGTTATGGGTTGCCCGGTAGGTCTGGGCCGCTTCCTCGGCCTGGCGAAGTTCCTTCAGCCTGTCGTCCAGCTCCGTCCGAAGCCATTCGAGCGCGAGTTGCTGCCCGCCTGCGCGGCGCTCGACCTGGGCCTCGAGATACGCCTTGATGTGTCCGTTCACGACCTTCGCGGCCAGTTCCGGCCTTGCGGCCGTGAACGCGACCTGGACCGTCAGCGAGCGGCCGTCATTGAACACGGACAGGCGCTGCTTGTAGGCCGACATAAGCGCGTCCGCCCGGGCAGCTTCCTGCGACCAGAGCGGAGCGCCGGGGTCGGTGCCGGCACCGAGAGCGGATTTGGCAAGCGCAATGATGCCCTTCAGGGCGGCCGAGATCGGGCCCGGCGGATGGGCGGCGAATTCGGGATCGTTCTCGAGCCCGAGATCATCGATCACGCGCTTGGCGATGCCGTTGCTGTTGAGGATGTCCACCTCGCTTCGCACGGCCACCGGATCGATCGCCACCAGAACGCGCTGCGAGCCCTCGCCCAGGCTTCCAAGCGGCATCTGCGGCAGGAGCACGAGGCCGTCGGCGCGATAGCGAGGCGAGAGCGTCAAGACGAATGCTGCGATTGCGAGAAAGCTCGCTGCCGCAACGACGGCGAACACCACCTTGTGCCGCCAGATCGTGCGCACGATTTCGCCGACGCTCGCCGCGCCGAGTTGGACGCTGGATTCCATGCCGGCGGCACCCTGCTGTGAGGAGGAAATCAAAACGCAGTCTTGGATTCGAATATTTCGCCGACGGTCAGAAAGATGATCTTCATGTCGAGTGCAAAAGAAGCGTGGCAAACGTATTCGATGTCGAAGTTTGTCCGGAGGACAACGGACGATTTGTCGGGTGTCGGGCCGCGGGCGCCGCAAACCTGGGCAAGACCCGTGATGCCAGGCCTTGTCACAAACCGTACGTCGTAATTCGGCGCGCGCCGCGCGAAGAGTTCATCGTGGTCGATCGCATGGGGCCGGGGGCCGACGATCGACATGTCACCGCGAAGCACGTTGATGAGTTGGGGCAGCTCGTCGAGGCTCGTTCTGCGCAGAAACCTCCCGAGCGGTGTGATGCGCGGGTCGCTCTCCGTCGCCTGAACGACGGCATCCTCATTACCGCCGTCGGTGAACATCGAACGGAATTTCAGGATCTCGAAAGGCTCGCCCCCAAGGCCGCTACGCCGCTGTCGGAACAGCACGGGTCCTTCACTGGTCAAGGCCACGGCAGCCGCAGTGAGGAGGAGGAGCGGGGCCAGTGCGGTCAAGGCGCAGGTGGCGAAGATGATGTCGAACAGGCGCTTGCCGGGAGAGTGGATGTAGGTGCTCATGGCGCCAAGAGCGGCGGCCGGGCCCGCCTCAGGAAGTCTCAGGGAGTTCGCTCCGGCACTTTGTGCGCGAAGGCTTGAGCGGTCGGCCAGATAGGATTCGACGCGTTCGCGGATGATTCCCAGCTTGAGTACTTGCTGATCCTTCATCGGGCCTCCGAACAGAGTGAACCACCCGGCAAAACCGGAGCTCGGCAAATCGACAGACGTGGATTGTTTTTGTTTCGGCATCCGCGCTCGGCGCATGCATCGAGCGGCTTCGGATGCCTTTCGGCGCCGCAATGTCGCTACGCGAGCCAAATCGCGCAGCCGGCCGGTCCCCAACGCGCCGGCTCTATCTAAAGACTATCTAAAAAAATGTCCTGATTATGGCACGAATTGTCGGACAAAATTGTACTATACGCCAGTAAACGGCTGGCTATACGTTCGGTGTAGAACCCTATTTTTAGCGCAATCTACATGCCAGTTTGTGGGCAGGATGATTGTTTATACATCACCTGTGTCTAGGATCGGCGCAACGCAACGAGCCGCAAAGCGCGTTGCGCTGCGGTGCATCATGCCGGCGGTTATCGGGTGAGGCAATTCCCAATCCGCCGTTTGGTTCCCGGTCGGCGCGAACGCGCCACCAAGTCCGCAGATTCTTGACTTCGGGTGGGGCTTCGCTACCCTCGAATCCCGCTCAAAGACCAAGCTTGAACCTATGCCGGGCGACAGGGTCGGGCGCAGGCGCGAGCCTCCTGGTCAGCCGCTTAGTAGAGACGATGCTCGCATTGAGCGTTAGCGCCATCATCGGCGCCGGGGCCGCTGCTGCCCTGCTATGGGATTATGGAGTGGCCTTGCGCCTCTTGGGCGTGGTCGGCGGCGGCAGTGCTGCGGCCTTTGGGTGTGCGCTTTATATCGGGGCGGTTCGGTCGCGCCAGCGCCGCCAGATCGAACAATCCGAAGACGTGTCGCTGCTCTCTCAAGGGAATCGTACCCTGGAGCGTTGAGGCGAACTTGGCCGGCATGAATTTTGAAGCCGGTAGACACGGTGGACCGGCCCGCTTTCTTGCTGCATCGCCGTCGCACCGACATCTTCTTCTGTCAGCAGCCCTGTTCCGGACGCGTCATCCGGCGCGTTTCGATGCTGAACGGAGGCTTGTTTGAGCAACGATCGCGCGTCCATCGACCATATTTCGGCGCTGGTGACCGTCTCGACCTCGAATACGATCGAGCGTCTATCGAAGCGCTTCGACGTCCGGCTGTTTGGCGCGATCGGGGATGGGCAGCCGCATCCGCTCTTCAGCCGCTTCGGTTCCCTGGTCGATGCGCGGCGGATCTTTCCACACGCGGAAACTCTGGCCGATACGCTCGACTGGTGCGCAATCCAGGGAGCCGTGAACGAAGCGAAGGCTGCCGGCGGCGGCCAGGTTTACGTCCCCGCGGGCACCTATGTGATGGGCTCGCGCACGCTTCTGATGCCGGACAGCCCTCATGGCGAGGATGCCGACGACGCAGTCGTGCTGGCAGGCGACGGAGCCCGCAACACGGTGCTGCGCTGGAGCGCGGACACCGAATCCCGCGCCTGGGCGGTTCGGCTCGGCAAGCGGCACAGCTATTCCCGCGTGGTCCTGCGGGACCTTCATCTCAAGGGCCCTGCAGCCTCGTCGGTCCGGGGTCGCCCGCCTTGCCGTCTTTCCGGGGTCGCCTGCTCGTCGGGATGGCGGCTGGAGCGCGTCAACGTCGATCACTTCTACGCGGATGTGGGTATCTGGGATGATCACACCGTCCATATCGATTGCGAGTATGGGCGCGGATCGTTCTATGGCCTCTACTTCGATGAAGGATCGATCGATTTCGGCGACCACCTGTTCTTCCACTGCAACATCGGCGGAACGCTGAAAGCCTGTGTGGCGGTATCGCCGACGAACCAGGTCGAACATTGCCTCTTCGTCGACTGCCACATGGGCTGGAGCCCGTACGTATTCTATCGGGAGCGCGGCAAGCCGACTCGGGCCTTCATCACGAACACCAGGATCATCAAGACACAGGCCGAGAGCGTCGGGAACGCCTGGGTCTGGGGTGAGAATTTCGACGATCGGCTCGACCTGATCGACAAGTGCTGTTTCGAGGACATCCAGTTTCTGCGCAGCGCCGAGCACGTCATCCCGGGCGCTCCGGTGGCGTTCTGTCGGGTCAATTCCGTTTGGAACAGCCGCATCGTCGGTCCGCATACGATCTTCGGTCGCTATTACGATCAGGTGACGGATGCCTATTTCGACACCCGTGTGTTCCAGGGGAACGCGTTCGTTGGTGGATACTTCGAGGCGGTGGTGAACAGCTCGGCGGACAAGCCCTTCGTCCGTGCCTCCCAGGCGTGCATTTTCAATATCTTTCGCGAAGGCGAGCAGTTCGAAGGAGAACTTCGGACGGTCGGCACGCCGGTCAAGGCTGGCGCGCTCCTGCATGCCGACGGCCTGGGTGCGCGGGATACGGGCTCGGCTCCGCTCGGCGTTGCTGCGGTCGAGGGGAGGGCGGGCGGAGCAGTCCCGATCGTGACGCGCGGCCTCGTTACGACCCAATCATCGAAGAGGCTGGTTCAGCCCGCCGTGCAGGTGGTCTCGGCCTGAGGTCGCCTATGATTCGATGTAGTCCGACAGGCGCTGCATGCAGGCCTCTTGATCGAAGTGGGTTACGGCGCGCTGCCTCGCGGCCGAACCCAGTTCGGCGCGACGGCGATACGCCTCATCGATGGCCGCGCTGAGCCGGGACGGGCTGCCTACCGGCACGATCAGGCCCGAGCCGTCCGCCAGCGCCTCGCGCAGGGTCGGTATGTCCGAGCTCACGCAAGCCGCCCCGCACGACATCGCCTCGAGCAGAACCAGGAGCGTGGCTTCCCAGGCCGAGGGGCAGCAGAACACGCCGCACTCCCTGTAGAGCTCACGCAGGCGCTCGCGGTCCGAAACGAACCCATGGAAGGTGACGCGACCTTCCAGCCGAAGCTGCCTCACCTGCTCCGTCAGGCGGTCCCGGTCTGGCCCTGCGCCGACAACGTCGAGCCGGAAGTCGGGCAAGTCCACCATTGCGGAGATGAGGTCCGACAGGCGCTTCTGGCGATCGTCGAGCCGGCCTATGGAGAGGACCGATTTCGCTCGAGCGTCGGCACTCGGTGGCGGGGTAAAGAACGCCGTATCGACGCCGTTCGGAATGAGGATAGCATGCGCGCCAGCCGCCTCGATCTGCTGCAGCTGGCCGCGCTCCTGGACGGTGATCTTCCTGAGGCGCCGCAGCGCGCGGCGCTTGGCGGGGCCGGGGGCGCGGGCTGGTGCGCCGTGATCGGCGCCGATCAGCTCGACGCCCTTGGGCGGACGCAGGAAGTCGATGCGGTCGGGCCAGATCTCCTGCACGTACAGGACGTCGATGCGGTCCGCCTCCAGGCCGGCCCTGAGCGCCGGCCCGAAGGCGGCCCCCTCGATCCTGGCGCGCAGGCGGGCCAGCAGGCCGCGCCGGGCCAGCCGGTAAAGCAGGGGATCGAGAAGTAGCCACCAGCGGGGCAGCTTGAGGAAACGCACGGCGAGCCCATCCGGGGTCGGGACGGCGAATTCACGCTCCCGCGACAGCACGTAGATGGAGACGCGGTGGCCGAGCTTGGACAGAGCCGCCGCGTAGTACCACGCAAAGTCGTTGCGGTAGCGCTCGACATAGTCCTCGGCCGTGATCCCGAAAAAGCCGCCGAAGAATTTTTCGAAGCTGTCGGCGCTCAGCAGGATGGCTACGGATTTCATGCCGGGGTGACGGCTGCCCGCAGGCGGGAGCGCTGGCCGAGAAACGCGATCGAGAGCAGCGCGAGTTTCATGGCCGCGACGCTTGCCAGACCGATGGCGGCTCCCGTCGCCCCACTGACGGAGACCCCGAGGAGCACTGCGAGCGCGGAGGCGACCGTGCTGAAGGCCTGGACGCGCGACGTGATCGCCGGAAGCCCGGCGGCCAGGAAGGCGTGGGCCAGCACGAAGACGATCCCGAGGATATACGCCTCAAGAAGCAGGAGGCGCAGGAGCGTCTCCGCCGCCACGAAGCTCGCCCCGTACACGAGGTGGAGCAACGGCCCGGCGAACAGAACGCCGATCAACAGCGGCGGCAGGGCCACGAGCGCGGTCAGCACCGCGCCGCGCGCCATCGCCCTCAGGGCGTCCGGCCTCGCGAGGCCTGCGGCGCGCGGAAAATCCACGGCCGAAATCGCCGAGGCTGCCGCCAGCATGGCGCGTGAACTGCCATAGGCGACCGCGTAGAGGCCGAGGTCGACGGCAGGCAGCAGGGCCGCCAGCAGGATCTTGTCGAGGTTCGCCTCGATCGCGCCCATGAAGTCCGCCCAGGCATGGCTGCGGCCGTAGATGGCGAGCCGGCGGACGGCTTCCCTCAGGCGCGTAGCCGCCGCCGCGAGGCCGCCGAGGCGCGAGACGGCGAGCGACACCCCCGTGATCGTCAGCACGATGCCGGAGGCGGCGTATGAATATGCGGCCGTCTCGGGGTTGAGCCCGATCGTCATATGAACGGCGAGGAGAAACAGGATGACGCTGAAGGGCGACAGCATCCTGAGCCCGTTATAGGTCCGGAAATCCTCGAGCGCCTGGAACAGCGAGATGGACACGAGCCCGACCGAGATGATCGGGGTCAGGATCAAGAATGCCTGGGCGAAATGGATGAGATGCGCCGACTTCCCGCCCATCAGGAACGGCAGAACGAAGGCGGCGGCCGCAGCGGCTGCGGTCGCGGTCGCGGTGATCATCAAGGTCGCGCCGGCATAGACGGCGCCGGGCGTCACGGCCTTCTGGTGGACTTCGTAGACCAGGGCCGCCGGCATCCCGAACGTGAAGGCGCTCGCGATGATCTGGGGCCACATGGAGATCGCGAGGAGTTCGCCTCGGCCGACGGGATCCAGTCCGCGCGCCGTGATGATCCCGCTCGCCATATTGGCGGCCAGGACGGCGACGTTCACGATCAGCGTCGTGGAAACGCGGAAGATGCGGAGCTTGTGCCGGGCGAAATGTCCGGACAAGCCTTCGACCTTTGTCATCAACCGTGTGTCTTCCCGGACCCGGTCGATGCGACCGTACTCGATGCGAGCGCCATGAAGGCCTGAAACTTCCCGGCCTGGCAGAGTAGGAAACGGTCGACCGCAGAGAAGCCGAGACTTCTCGCATTCCTGACGATCTGGACGAGACCAGGCGCCACACCGGTGCCGACGACCCCCGAGAAGACGAGGTATGCGACCTTTCCGCCGGGGCTCAGGGATGGCCAGACCGCAATCACCTCGTTGAAGCAGAAGCAGCGATAGTTGTAGCGCTCGCGCCCGGCGAGAGCCGCGAAGGTGGCGTAGTGCCGTGCCTCGCGGCGCGCGGATTGGTTGTGACGGACCACCAGGTTCGGATCGTACAGGACCGGCCAGCCCGATCGCTTGATGGCGAGCGAGAACTCGGCATCCTCCCAGGGCTGGGCGCCGTCGCCGCGAAGGAGCTCGTTGAACCTGCGCTGCTGCACGGCCGCCATCCTGAAGGACATGTTCGCCCCCTTCAGGACATCCACCGGGCGCGGCTCGCCGTAGCCGAGGTGGTGATTGCCGACCACGCGGCCGAACCATTGCAGCTTGCCGACCGTGTCGCGTCGCCCGTCGATCGACGTCCCGTCGACCCAGACGATGTCCCGGCCGCCGAGCGCCCCGAGGCGCGGATTCTCGGCATAGTGGCGCCGGAGGGCCCCCGCCCATTGGGGCGGCGGCTCGGTGTCGTCGTCGATCATGGCCACGACGTCGGCCGTAGTCGTGTCCAGGCCGCGGTTCCGGGCAGCCACGACTCCCGGCCGATCCACGGCGTGGGCGCGAAGCGGAATCGCCGGGCGGCCCCTGAAGCGCTCGATGAGCCGGACCGTGTCCTCATCCTCCTCCCGGTAGATGATGTTGATGTCGTCCGGCGGGTCGTTCTGGCGGGCGAGCGCCTCCACGCATCGCTCGAGATCCGCAGCCCGCCGGTACGAGACGATGACGACGGAAAGGCTCGGCATCCTGCGCACATCGCCGCGCTGGCCGGGAGGCAGGGTGATCGACGAGACCAGGGCAGGGCTGCGCTCATCCAGGGACTCTGCCGCAGCCTGCTCATAGAGGTCGCCCAGGCGAGCTCCGATGACCTTCCAGTCGTTCTCGGCCGCGAAGGACTCGCATTCCTGTTGCGAGGGAAGCTCCTCGCGGTTCCTGAGGACGCGGTCGAGCAGCGCGGCAAGATGCTCGGTCCCGATCCCGTCCGCCACAAGGCCGGGGCGGAAGCGGGCCATGATCTCCTGGAGACCGCCGACCGGCGTGGTCAGGACCGGCGTGCCGGCCGCGAGGGATTCCAGCGTGGTCAGGCCGAAGCCTTCGAGAGCGACGGAGGGCACGACGGAGAAGAGGGAGGCCCGATAGTACAGAGGGAGCTCGCCCTGCGGAACGCCGCCCAGGAACCGGATGCTGTCCCCCAGTCCCTCGGCGCGCTGTCGCAGTTCGTCCGCGAGAGGTCCGCGGCCGCCGACCAGGAGAACCACTCCCGGATGCGCCTGTTTCAGCTGCGCCATCGCGTCGATCAGGTTTTCGACGCCCATCCGCCTGACCAGGCGGCGGATGCAGAACACGTAGTCCCGATCGGGCCGCAGGCCGAGCCGGTCCTTGGCCTCCTCGCGGCTCTGCTCGACACGGAATTCGGCGGCGTTCACGCCGCCGGGCACGACGTGAATGCGTTCGCGCGGCACCCCGTATCTCGACGCCAGGAGCTGCTTGAAGCTTTCCGACAGGACGATGATCGAACTCGATCGCGAGTAGACCGCGCGCTCGATCGTGAATTTGAGGCGGGCGGCGCCCGTCGTCGCTCCCTCCGCACGGCTCTCCTCGGCCCAGGGGCCGTGGAAATGCGTCACCAGCGGCCGGCCTCGAAGGAGGTCGAGCGAGGAGACGACGTGGGGCGCGAAGTGGGAGACCACGACATCCGGACGAAAGGACTTCAGCTCTGCGCGGATTGCGGCCCGGGAGGCGGTCAGGCGGCGGACGAAGCTGTCGGTGGGGGAGGCGAAGGCCCGCACCACGCCCTGCGACATTCGTGCGACATCCTCCGAGCCTACGACCAGGCCGCGATTGTCGAACCGCCCGTCGGTCGCCCGCAGGGCTTCGAGGTAATAGCGGGACAGCCCGCCCGGCTTCTCGTCGAACCAGTCGAGGCCGACCTGCAGGATCTTCGGGCGTGCGTGGCGGGGCGCCGTCATTGGCTCCTCCGCGTGGCTGCCTCGGGCGCGGCCGCTCGGGCAGGCGGCGCCCGCTCGATCGCGGGCGGGTCGCGGAAATACGAGGCCTGCAGGGAGACCTCGATGATGTCGCCGGGATCGAGCACCGTATCCTCGCTGGCCTTGATGCGTTCGGGCCCTTTGGGACCCATTCGCGTCACTTCGATCTCGGGCCGGGCCACGTTGTCGCGAACGAGCTGCGACTTGACCATGCCGGTATAGACGAGCTTGTCGCCGAGCCCCGAGAGCTTGCTTTTCAGGCTCTCCACCTCGAGCCGTGCCGTCTGGAGCTTCTCGGCCACCTCAAGCCGCCGGTCGTCCTCGATGCGGTCGAGCTTGCGGCTGACGTCCTCGAATTCCCGCTGGGTGGCGGCGATCTGGGCGGTGGTCTGAAGTACGCGCGTGGACGAGAGCAGCAGCGAACGACGGGCGTCCGTCACCCGCGGCGCGACCGTCGATCCCTTGCTGAGGAGATCGGAGACGCGGGTCAGTTCCGCGGTGTCCAGCTGCACGCCCTCCTTCTCTTTCGCGACCTGCTCCCGGAGCTCGGCGAGCTGCTCGCGGCCGAGGTCGAGGCGACGGCGAAGGGACTGGAGTTCCTTGCGTTTCTCCTCTCGGCGCGTCTCGAAGCGCTCCCGCTCCAGGGAGAGGAGATTCTGCACGAAGGCGGAATCGCGATCGATCTCGAGGCCTTCGCCACTGAAGGAGGAAGCGTTCGCAAGTTCCGCCTCGAGCCGAGCGGCCTCGATCAGCTGGCGGATATACGCGGCACGCGATGCCTCGTACTCCGCCTTCTGGTCGATCGCGGACAGGAAGGGATTGTCCATGCGGATGCGCATGATGTCGTAGCCGCCGGCGAGCGAGATCGCCTGCTTGACCGACATCCCGGGACGGAATTCCTGCTGCCCCGGCTTGGAGATGTCGCCCGACAGGTAGACGGGCCGATAGGACGCAATGCTGACGCCGATTTCATCCGGATCTATGACGGAGACCACCTCCTGGCCGTTGGCCGTGTAACGCCTGATCCGCTTCGAGGAGAGCAGCTGCTGCACGGCCGCCCGGAACGCGTCGACGGTCATGCCCTCCGCTTTGATGTTGCCCGCCAGGGGGACCGAGGAGGTTCCATCCAGGCTGATCGGGGAGCGCGCACGCGCCTCCGGCATTCCGACGATCGAAATCTCGAGCACGTCACCAGGCCGGAGCAGGTACTCCGCCCGCCCTGTCTGCGGGATAAGAATACCGCAGACAGCTGCGAGGGTCGCGACGAGGGGCGCCCGGGCGTGATGGCCCGAGGCCGCACGCCGCGACGCCCGGCCTTCCCCTCTTTCAGAACTTTCGGGCGGCATCGGCGCCTCCTGCAAAGAGTGGCCCAGCGCTTCGCCGCCGATTGTTGCAATTTTGGGACCTCACTGGGGCGCTGGCTCGACGAGTGGTTGCAATTGCCACCGGGCGTCGGAGTTCCCGAGACGGCTTGCCGCGCGTGCCCCATCCTCGTCGGGGTCCCTCCGCGATGCGCGGCAAGGACCTTGCGAGCATGCAACTGGGGAGGGGCTCTGGCAGGCCCGGCCGGCAACTGATGAGCACTTGTCGACGTTCATGAAGTCGATCCCACGGGATCTGGTTCGGGGTCGGTTGCTTGTGCTTCAGGTGCAAGCAATCTTCGGGAATGGTGTGGTAGAGCGAGGGTGATCCATCGATGAACAGTATGAGATTTGCTCGCAAGCTCTTCCAGAAAGCAGTCAGTCTTCCGTCCGAGTTCGCCTTCCGGTTCAGTTCAAAGCCATCCCGCGATGCTATCATGGCGCTCCCGGCGCGGCCGCCGGATAGCCGCGATCCCCTGAGCACGCAGGCCACGGCCGGATTGCGGGAGGCCGGATACTTCCTCACCGATCTCGATACGCTGGACGTGGATGGCACGTCCGCGATGCAGAGTGCGGGCGAGAACCTGTTCGAGCGGCTCAGGAAACGCGCTTATGCCCCGGCCCAGACCGGCGTTCATACCGTCACGGCCACCCGCGAGGACCTGGTGGGTGCGGAGGCGATCTTCTACTGGGGCCTCAACGACCGCGTCCTGTCGATCGTGTCGGATTATCTCGGCCAGCCACCGGCCTATGACGGGTTCTCCGCCTATTACAGCCGCAGCGACGGCCGGCAGGCCGGGCCTCGTCTCTGGCACAAGGACCGCGAGGATCTTTGCATGGTCAAGGTGGCCGTCTACTTCACCGACGTGGACGACGCTTCCGGACCTTACGAGGTCCTCAAGCCCCAATACGGCAGGCTGATCGACGGATCTCACTACGAGAACATGACGGACGAGCGGATTCTCTCGGTCCTCGGGGCGGGTCAGGAGGCCAGCTTCGCGAGTCGCTGCACCGGCAAGGCCGGCACGGTCATCTTTTCGGACACCGCGCTGCATTACCATCGCGGCCGTCCGCCGACCGCCCGTGACCGGTGCGCGATCTTCTACAGCTATTTCTCGCGCAATCCGCGCTATCCGTATTTCTGCGAGCGGTCCGCCTATTCGCGCGCGCAGCTGCAGGCGCTGGCCAGGCCGCTGCCCGAGGCGAAGCGGAAGTCGGTGCTTTGGCGACACGACCTCCCGCTCCGCTCCCGGCTGATCCCCCGGAATCGCGTCACGGTGTGAGCGCTCAACGCCGTTGCGCTTGGCTTCGGCGCTGCGCGTGACCCGGGCCCGCGCAGGGCGCAGAGCCCGGACACCGCACTCAGCTCGCGAGAGCCTGAGTGAGGTCGGCGATCAGGTCGTCCGGGTGCTCGATCCCGATCGAGACGCGGATCGTGGCATCCGTCACGCCCAACCGGTCGCGCACGCTCTTCGGCACGCCCGAATGCGTCGTGGAGGCGGGGTGGCTGGCCAGCGACTCCGTGCCTCCGAGGCTTACGGCGAGCTTGAAGAGCTGGAGGGCATTCAGGACGCGAAAGGCCTCGGCCTCGCTCCCCTTCACGTCGAACGAGAAGGTCGAGCCGGCTGCGGTGCACTGAGCCTCGTAGACTTCGCGAACCCGTTCCCCGGAAACGTGGCTCAGGTGGTGGACGCGGTCGACCGAAGGGTGAGACGCCAGCATCGCGGCGACCAGCTCGGCATTGCGGTTCGCCTTCTCCATCCGGAGCGCGAGGGTCTCCAGCGAGCGTCCCAGCATCCAGCACGAATGCGGATCGAGCTGCGTGCCGATTGCCGAGCGCAGCAGACGGATGGGGCGGAGCGTCTCCTTCGAGCCGAGCGCCGCACCGGCGATAAGGTCGGAATGGCCGCCCACATACTTGGTCAGCGAATAGAGCGAGACATCCGCTCCGTGATCCAGCGGCCGCTGGAAGGCCGGGCCGAGAAGCGTGTTGTCGCACAGGACCATGGGCCGACGCCCGCCCTGGCGCCGCTCGATCTCGTCGGCAGCGCGCCGGACCATGCGGATGTCCACCAGCGTATTCAGGGGGTTCGACGGCGTCTCGATCATCACGACCGCGACCGGGCCGAGGCGCATGGCGGCCTCCGCGGCCTCCCTGACGGCGCTCTCGTCCGTGCCGTCATGAAAGCCGACGGCGTGCATTCCGAAGCCAGCGAGCGTCTTGGCGATCAGGGTCTCGGTGCCGCCGTAGAGAGGCTGCGAGTGCAGGATCACATCGCCGGGCTTCGCGAAGGCCAGGATAGTCGTGGCGATCGCGGACATTCCCGAGGAGAACAGGAGGCCTGCCTCGGCCCGCTCGTAGGCGGCCAATCTGTCTTCGACGATCTCCGCGTTGGGATGGTTGAAGCGCGAGTAGACCAGTCCGGCTGCCCGTCCCTGCTCCGGCTCGCGCCGTCCGGCGACGTAGTCGAAGAACTCCTTGCCGTGCTCGGCCGAGTTGAACACGAAGGTCGAGGTCAGGAAGACAGGCGGCTTGACGGCGCCTTCCGAGAGCTTGGGGTCATAGCCGTAGCCGACCATCAGGGTTTCGGGCTGGAGGAGACGGTCCCCGAGCCTGTCTTTGTGGTAGCCGTCTGCCATCGCGCCTTCTCCTCGGTCCGGCCCAGCATCGCCGGCCGGCAGGCCAGGATACCGGAGATCGCGTATCTCGGGCGATCCGATATGCTGTCCCACAGCAGCGGTTCCGCAGGGCGCCGCACGTGCGGCCTTGCGGGGGACAACGCGCGAAGAGGGCAGCATCATTCGTCCCCGTTCCACCATATCCGCAGGCCGCGCGGAGCATCGGCGCCGGCGTTCGCGGCGCCTTGCGATCGGGTCCGTCTCCCTGCTGATGGTCTACGGCGCGACGGCCTACCTGCTGTTGCCTTGGGCCTGGACGCATTACGAGCATCAGCGCGGCCTCGCGCGCCTGCCGATGGTCACCGCAACGGCCCAGGGAATCCCGGGAGATCCGCTGAATGTCGGGCTGGTCGGATCCCGCGAGGAGGTCGTGCGCGCCATGACGGCTGCCGGCTGGTTTGCGGCCGACCCGATCACCTGGCGGACCAGCATCGAGATCGTCGGCAGCGTGCTGCTCGACCGGCCCTACCGGGACGCTCCGGTCAGCCCGCTCTTCTATGACGGGCGGCGCGAGGATCTGGCCTTCGAGAAGCCCGCGGCGACGAGCCCGGACCGACGGAACCACGTCCGGTTCTGGAGGGTGCTGGAATCCGGGCAGGAGGGGCGGCCGGTCTGGCTCGGCTCGGCGACCTTCGACCAGAGCGTGGGGCTGTCCCACCTCACCGGGGCGGTCACGCACCACATCGCGCCCGACATCGATGCCGAGCGCGAACTCCTGGCGGCCAACCTCGAAGCGACCGGAATGGTCGAGAGGCGCTACACCATCTCCGGCATCGGCCCGACCCTGTTCGGGCGAAACGGCGAGGGTGACCGCTACTACACGGACGGCGAGATCCTGGTCAGTGTTCTGACCCCGGACGGGCAGCCACGGTCCGAAGCCGCCGACCGCCTTCCTCCACCCACCCTCGTCGACGTCAAGAACAGGGTGTTTGCGAGGCTGCGGAGTGGCTTGCCGGGGCCTTGAGGCGCCAGACCGCGGCCGTGCTCAATGCGCGCCGGGCTCCGGCAGGAGAGTCGCGATCGCTGCTCCGTCGAGTTCGCTCTTTCCCTGCGCGACCATGAGCCGGAACATGGTGAGCGCCTGGGACAGCATCGGCATCGCGAGATGCTGGGCGCGGCTCGCCTCGTGCACCAGTTCGAGATCCTTCAGGATCTGCCTCGCGTAGCCGCGGGGCGCGTAATCCTGCGTGACCATGCGGGGAAAGATCGCCTGCAGCACGGCCGAGTTGCCGAGTCCCGGCGCGAGCGCAGCCGGGATGCGGGATGCGTCCACGCCATAGGCTTCGGCGAGGCGGAGGCCCTCGGCGCAGACGACATAGTTGGTCAGGCAGAGGGCCTGGTTGACGAGCTTGGTCGCCTGGCCCGCGCCCGTCGGACCCATATGGGTCGCGAGGCCGAGCTGCTCGAGCACCGGGCGCGCGCTTTCGACCGCGCCTGCTTGGCCGCCTGCCATGATGGCAAGCGTGCCGGCCTCGGCAGCGGGCGGGCCTCCCGAGACAGGAGCATCGATGAAGGCGCCCCCGGCGCCGGCCACGGCTGCGGCGATCTCCTGCGTGATGCCCATCTCGGTGGTCGAGACGTCGATGACCGTCTTGCCCGCGAGAGCGCCCTTCGCGGCAAGCCCGAGGACCACCTCGCGGACCGCCGCCGAGGTGGTGACGCAGACGAAGACGAGGCTTGCCGCTGAGGCTGCCTCCGTGGCGGAGCCGGCCGGCACGACGCCCCACCGCTGCGCCTCGCTGATCCGGGCCGGCTCGGCATCATAGCCGATGACGCGGTGCCCGCAGGAGACGAGGCGCTTCGTGAAGCCCGCGCCCATGAGGCCGAGTCCGATGAAGCCGATATCCGCCATGAGGCCGTCCTTTCAGAGCCGGTAGATGCGAAGTGCGTTGTCGCGGAACAGCGCGTCCTGCTCCCCTTCGGGCCGGTCGGAAACCGCTGCTGCGAACCCGCTGAAGATGTCCGCGAAGGAACCGCACAGGCTGTCGACCGGGAAGTTGCTGGCGAACATGCAGCGCGGGACACCGAAGATCGCGATCGCATCGCGGATCACCGGGCCGTTCGCTTCGAGCGTCCAGGGAAGTCCCGGGCGTCCGAGGCCGGAGATCTTGAGGGCGACATTGGGGGCGTCGGCGACGCGCTCCAGCCCATGCCGCCAGCTCGCTAGACCTTCAGGGGATCGATCGGCCGGAAGTCCCGTGTGGTTGATGACGATCTGGGTGTCCGGAAAGTCGCGCGCGAGGTCGGCGGCGGCGTTGAGATGCCACCAGGGTGTCTGGAGGTCGAAGGACAGGCCGAGTTGCTCGAGCAGAGCGTAGCCCTTCCGCCAGCCGGGATCATCCATCGATCCCCGCTCCCCACGCCTCGCGGCGTCCGGGTAGGCTGCCGATTTAGGCTTGTGGCGGATGCCCCGCACGAGCGGCGAGGCGGCCTGGGCAGCCAGGACCTCCTCGGCATCCGGGCGATCCAGCCAAGCCTGGGCGATGCAGGCGGAGGGGAGACCGTGCTCCGCCTTCACCGACTCGAGCCAGCGCGTCTCGCCCAAAGGATCGGCGGGGTTCCACTCCGCCTCGCAATGCACGGTGCCGACGACGCGAAAGCCGGCGGCATCGCGCCGGTAGTCGGGTGGAAGGTAGTCCCGCCGGAGCGCCGAGTAGTCGCCATACCGGAACGGGATCTGCTCCGGGTCGCACAGCCACGGATGGTAGTTTCGGCCGAGGTCCCAGAAATGGTGGTGCGGATCGACGATCTCGCGCACGTCGCTCATCGCGCGGCCACGCCCGTTGCCTCACGACGATTGCCGCGCCGCATTCCTGTCCTCCCTGGTCGGCGCGGGCGTCGAGGCCCTTCACAACCGCCGTCTTGCATGCAAGCCTATGTCCGTCTCGCGCCGCCGGCCAGTACTGGTCGAGCAAAAAAATGCGAGCTGGAGGAACGCCATGTCACGACGCCAGTTCGTGAGCGCCGCCCTGGCGCTCGCGGCCCTTATCGGCTTTGCGGCCCCATCCGAGGCGCAGGTTCGCATCCGCTATGCCCATGTCGGCTCGGAGGGCGACATCCAGCATTGGTACGCGGACGAGTTCGCCAAGCGCGTCAATGCGGAGACGCAGGGCCGCGTCGTCGTCCAGGTCTTCCCGAACTCCCAGCTCGGCGGCGTGCAGGAGACGATCGACGGCGTGCGGTCGGGCGCGATCCCGCTCGCGCATCACGAATTCGCCTCCCTGGCCCGGCTCGTGCCGGAGGTTGCGGTGTTCGCCGCGCCATTCAACTACCGGGACGGCCGGCACGCGATGGCGGCCACGGACCCGCAAAGCTCGGAGGTGATGAAGGAGATCTCGGGGAAGCTCGTCGCATCCGCCAATATCCGGATCATCGGCCGGCTCTACAGGGGCGCCCGGCAGATGACGGCCAAGATGGCCGTGTATTCGCCAGCCGACTTGAAGGACAAGCGCTTCCGCGGCGTGCCGCTGCAGCTCTGGACCTCTATGATCAAGGGCATGGGCGCCATCCCGACGCCCGTGGAGGTGGGTGAGCTGCCGACGGCGCTCATGACCGGGATGGTGATCGGGCAGGAAAATCCGCTCACCATGATCAACGCCAACAAACTCTATGAAGTGCAGACACACGTCATGCTGACGAGCCACATGCAGAACGTGCTGCCGGTCTTCATCAACGAACGCACCTGGCAATCCATCCCGGCTGCGGACCGGGCGGTGATCGAGAAGGTGGCGGCCGATGTCGGGGCCGAAACGCTGAAGCTCGGCGAAGAGGCCGAGACGAAGCTCATCGACGAGCTGAAGAAGAAGGGCATGACCTTCGTCACCGAGAAGGATGGGCTCAAGATCGAGGATTTCCGCAAGGCCGTGAGCGCGCAGATCAAGACCGACTTCCCGAGTTGGGGGCCGTATATCGAGCGCATCTCGGCCGTGAAGGCGGGAAGCTGAGAGCGACGCCAGAGCCTGCTCGGCAGAGCCGCGCGAATCGAGCCTGCTCCCGGCCCGGATCCGGCCGGGAGAGTTCAGCGAAATGGTGATCGCCTGGTGACAACTCACGTCTCAAGCATCGACGCGTTGCCGGCGATGGCGGCGGTCGACAGCCGCCACTTCTCGATCGACAGGACGCTCGAGCCGCTGCGCTGGGTGTTCCGGTGGGGCAGCCTCGCCATGCTCGTCGCCATGGTGGCGCTGCCCTTCATCCAGGTGGTCGCGCGCGAGGTGTTCTCGAGCCCGATCGTGGGCGCTGAAGAACTCGCGCGGTTCATGCTCATCTGCACGGTGTTCGTTGCGCTACCATACGTGGTGTCGGCGGGCGCCAACATCCGCATGGAGGAGTTCCTGGGCTTCCTGCCGGCCGGCTTCGTCCGAGCCGTGAAGCTCGTCATTGCGGCGACGGCCGTGATCACCTTCGGGATCGCGGCCTTCTCCAGCCTCGTCGCCATCCGGGCGAATCTGGACAATGCAACGCCGACCCTCGGCATCCCCTACTGGATCTTCTTGGGCGCGGCCTTCGCCGGGCTGACGATGACGACGCTGGAATGCGCGGTGCAGTTCCTGAAGGCGGTTCGGGGGCAGCCGCTCTACGTCACGTTCCCGGGAGAGCATGAGCCCGAGGAGGAACTCGACCTCCCGGCCGAGCTCCGTCACTGAGCCGACGCGATGGCACTTACCGTCATCCTGGCCTTCGCGGTCCTGTTCGTATTCGGCTTCCCAGTCGTCGTCGCGATCGCCGTCCCGGCGATCCTCTACGTGCTGATCGCCGACATCCCGCTGGAACTCGTCGCCCAGCGCATGACCTACGCGCTCGACAGCTTCCCGCTCGTGGCTGTCCCGGTCTTCATCTTCGTCGGCAGCCTGATGAATCAGTCGGGCATCACGAGCGACATCTACCGCTTCGCTCACACACTCGCCGGCCGGGTGCCAGGCGGCCTCGCCCAGGTGAACGTGATCGGTTCGCTGATCTTCTCGGGCGTGTCGGGGGCAGCCCTCGCGGATATCGGCGGGCTCGGCCGGATCGAGGTCCGCGCCATGGTGCGGGCCGGCTTTACGCGGGCTTATGCGGGAGCGATCACCTGCGCATCCGCGGTGGTCGGGCCGATCTTCCCGCCCTCGATCCCCATCATCATCTACGGCTCGGTAACGTCGGTATCGATCGTCCAACTCCTGATCGGCGGCATCGTGCCGGCGCTTCTCTACGTGGCGCTCCTGATGGTCACGGTCGCGGTGCTCGCCAGGAAGTACGGCCATCCGCGCTCGGCGCGCTGGCCCACCTTCGGCGAGGTCTGGCGGACCTTCGTGCCAGCCGCACCGGCCCTGTTCGCGCCGGTCCTTCTCGTCGGGGGAATGCTGCTGGGCTTCTTCACGCCGACCGAGGCCGCCTCGATCACGGTCGCCTATGTCGTCCTGATCGCGATGGTCTTCTACGGCGGCTTGAGCTGGCCGCGCCTCCGCTTCGCGCTCTTCGACACGGTCAAGAGCACGGCCGCCATCCTCATTATCGTGTCCGCCGCGGCCCTCTTCGGCTGGATCCTGACGATCGAGCAGCTGCCGCAGACCTTCACGCGCACCATCCTGTCGATCTCGACCGACCCGATGATGCTGCTGCTCATCGTGAACCTCATGCTGCTGGTCGTCGGCATGTTCATCGATTCCACCACCGCCACGCTGCTCGTGGTGCCGCTGATCGCGACGCCGCTGACGATGGCGGGCGTCGATCCCGTCCATCTCGGGATCGTCGTCATCTTCAACCTGATGATCGGTATCCTGACGCCGCCGATGGGGCTCGCGCTGTTCCTGATCGCGGATATCGCCAAGGCGCCGATGCCCGCGATCCTGAAGGCCCTGATACCCTTCTACGTGCCCCTCTTCGTGTCCCTTGCGATCATCACGTATTTCCCGGAGCTGACGCTCTGGCTCCCGAAGATGCTGCGATGACAGGTGCGTCGTTCCCGAAGGGAGCCCGGCCGTGAACGCGCGGTCCCAGGCCTTCGACTGGGCCAGTGCGGACCTTCAGGCACGCACGCCACGCAAGGGCGAGCGGCACGGCAATGCGGTCACGGCCTTGCGGGAGATGATCGTGTCGGGCCAGCTCGCGCCCGGGACCCGGCTCAAGGAGGTGGAGCTCTGCGCCGTGCTTGGGGTCTCGAGGACGCCGCTTCGGGAGGCCGTCAAGGTCCTGGCTTCGGAAGGCCTCGTCGTTCTCCTGCCGAACCGGAGCGCGGTGGTCCCCGAGCTCGATCTCGCCGGCTGCGAGGCCCTCTATGAGGTCGTGATCGTGCTGGAAGAGCTGGCCGCCCGGCTGGCTTGCCCGCGGATCTCGGATCAGGAGGTCGTGCGCGTCGGGGCGCTGCACGAAGCCATGGTGGCCCTCCATGCCCGTGGCGACCTCGCAGCCTATTTCGAGCTCAACCAGCAGATCCACGAGGCCGTCGTCCGTGCCTCGGACAATCCCGTCCTGGTCGAAACATGGACCCGCCTCAACCATCAGGTCCGGCGTGCGAAATACCTGCCGAACGTGCTCCGGCGGACGCGCTGGCCGGAGGCCGTGCAGGAACACGAGGAAATGCTTGCGGCCCTGAGAGCGCGAGATGGCGAGCGGCTGGCGTCGCTGATCCGTCCGCATTTTGCGAACGGCCTCGCCGTGCTCAAGGCCGCTTCCAGGCACGCCGAGGGAACGAGGTGATCCGATGGAACTGAGAAACCGGGCCGAAGCGAGACAGGCACTGCCGGATGACGGCTACCAGGGGGCGCTCGCCGCGCGGCTCTGGCGACCTGGTATCGGGCCCTCCGTCGTCGCGGTCCGAGAGGATGGGCTGCACGACATCTCGGCGGCATATCCGACGATGGCGGGGCTGGCGGCCGAGTCCGATCCGGCGGCCGCGCTCCGTGCTGCGACCGGCGAGCGCGCCTGCAGCCTGGAGGAAGCACTCCGGAACACCCCTCCGGAGACGCGCGATCCCGGGAAGCCGCATCTTCTCGCGCCGATCGATCTCCAGGTCGTCAAGGCGGCGGGCGTTACCTTCGCCACCTCGATGCTGGAGCGCGTGATCGAGGAGCGCGCCCGCGGAAACCCGGATGCGGCCGCCACGATCCGCGAGGAGGTGCGGCGCATCATCGGCGACGACCTGTCGAAGCTGCAGCCCGGCTCCCCGGCCGCGATGTCGCTGAAGCAGGTCCTCGTCGATCAGGGCGCCTGGAGCCAGTATCTCGAGGTCGGGATCGGGCCGGATGCCGAGGTCTTCACGAAGGTCCCCGTGCTGGCCTCAACCGGGAGCCTGACGGATGCCGGGCTCGACCCGAAATCGACCTGGAACAACCCCGAGCCGGAGGTCGTGCTCGTGGTCGCGCCCGACGGGCGGATCACCGGCGCGACGCTCGGCAACGACGTCAACCTCCGCGACGTCGAGGGGCGCTCGGCGCTGCTGCTATCGAAGGCGAAGGACAATACTGCGTCCTGCGCGATCGGGCCCTTCCTGCGCTTCTTCGATACGACGTTCAGCCTCGACGACGTGCGCCGCACGACCGTGTCGCTGACCGTCCGAGGCGAGGACGGCTTCCTGATGGAGGGCACATCCTCCATCTCGCAGATCAGCCGCGATCCGGAGGACCTCGTCCGGCAGACGATCGGGCCGAACCACCAGTACCCGGATGGTTTCGTGCTGTTCCTGGGGACGATGTTCGCCCCGACCCAGGATCGCGGCGAGCCCGGGCTCGGCTTCACCCATCATCCTGGCGATGTCGTCGAGATCGCCGCGCCCGAGCTCGGGCGCCTCGTGAACCGGATGCGCCACACGCACGATTGCGAGCCGTGGACCTTCGGGATCTCAGCCCTGATGTCGAACCTCGCGAAGAGAGGTCTTATCCGCTGATGAGCGCAGCTCCGCTTCGCGCGCTCAGCCGCCGCTACGGAGTGACAGGAGCGTTTCGTTGCCGAGGTTCCGCGGAATGTAAGCCAGCGCCCGATCGACCGTGGAGGTCGATCGGGCCGATTCTGGTGGGGTAAAGGCTGGGCCGTCAGGCGGCCTGGCGTTCGTCGTCCCAGACCTTCTCGGGCATCGGCAGCCCCTCGAAGACCTCCTTGCCGAGCGCGCCATCGGGCGCGATTCCGAGGCGCTCCAGGACCCAGGCGAGCTGCCGGGTGTGCTGGCCGGAATGCCACGTCGTCCGCTCCAGGAACTGATGCAGGGTCTGCTCGCCGTAATAGACGTCGGCCTTCCCGGTCCATGCCGCTCCGGCCGACTTGGTGGCGAACCAAGCCGCGAGCCGCTCCTGGACGTCGCGGCCATAGGCCAGGATGTCGGCCTTGGTGGTCATCCCGGGCGGCGGAACGCGGTTGTAGGACTCGTAGGTGAGCGGGATGCCCTGGTCGTGCTCCAGGAAGGCGTCCGCGATGTTGAAGATATGGTAGGTCAGGTCAGCATAGCTGCGCGGCCGGTTCGGCAGCTGCGCCGCGAGCTGGTCGTCCGGCAGCTGCACGAAGTAGCGGTCGGCGGCGGCCAGGATCGCGGTGAGTCGCCGGGCTAGGTCGTCGACCGCGATGAGCTTCTGCTCGCCGAGCTGGATCCCGGCCAGGCGGGCGACATCGGCCAGGACCTGGCCGTTGGCCCATTTGTCGCCCCGCGTGACGATCGGGACCTGGCGCAGGCCGAAGCGGGACAGCTCCTCGAAGGCGGTCTCGTCCTCCAGCACGTTGCGCGAGGCGAAGGGCACGCCGTGGCGGGTCAGAAATTCCTTCGTGCGCAGGCAGCTCGTGCAGCCGGTCTGCCAGTAGACGCGGATTTCGTCGCTCATGATGTCTCCTCCCTGAGGTTGTTCAGGCCGCGAGCGCAGGCGAGTTGCCGAGCTTGCGGACCAGGCCGATCACTTCGCTCTTAGGCAGCACGTCGCCGTACTTTGCGTTGATGTCGAAGAGGTTCGCGTCGTGCGGGCCGGCGTGGCGGTCCCCGACGCATTCACGCGGCACCACCACGCGGAAACCGTACTGGATGGCATCGATGGCCGTCGCCCGGACGCAGCCGCTGGTGGAGCAGCCGATGAGGATCGTGGTGTCGACGCCGAGGCTGAACAGCGTCGAGGCGAGGGTCGTGCCGAAGAAGCAGCTCGGGTAGTTCTTGGCAATCACGAGGTCGTCGGCGGCCGGCGGGATCAGGGGGTCGATCTCGGCCATCGGCTCGCCGGCGACGAGCTTGCGAAGGGCCGGCACCTTTCGCACGAAGAGCCCGCCATCGGCCCCGTTCGGGTGGTAGAGCACCTTCGTGTAGATGATCGGCACCCCTGCCTCGCGGCACGCCGCCAGGAGTTCGACGGACTCGCGCACGGCGCTGACG
>JAFAEL010000157.1 GCA_023423995.1 Pseudomonadota bacterium
ATCGTCTCCGGCGTCTCCACCGGCACCTTGAGGGCGAGGCCGAGCGCCGATCCCTTCGGGGTCAGCGTGTACCAGGCCAGCCAGTCCACCAGTCGGCGCAGCGGGGCCGGCATGGGCGGCACGTCGAACTTGCCCGCGACCTTCTTGAAATTGTCGCCCGCTCCCGGCCGGACCGACCACACGACCCCGTAGCGCTCGCGCGGGCCGAGCGGCACGGCGACGAGATCGCCTTCTTCCAGGTGAAGGTCGTCGGGAACGGCGTAGCTGTAGGTCTGGTCCAGCGCGAGCGGGATCAGGATCTCGGCGACCCGCGCCGTCATTCGGAAAGGCTCAACCCGGACCGGTCAGGATAGGTGTGTGATCAGATCGTGAACATGGCGGTTCGGCGTTGAACAGGCAACCGATGAGCGCGACGCATCCCCCTCCCCCCGCGAAGCGGCGGGGAGGGGCTAGGGGTGGGGGGAGCGACATCGTGGACAAGCTCACGACCTCCCGACCCGGCGCGCCCCCCACCCCGGTTCGGGCTTCGCCCGACTCGGCCCTCCCCACCGCAAGCGGGGGGAGGGAGGGGTGCGAGCCCGCCGAAGCCGGAGCAGCCCAGGCCATCCTCCCCGGAACGCCCGCGCTTCACCGGGTCGTGGCGTCCTGGCTGTCCGCCCTCGGGGCCGAGCGCAGGCTCTCGCCGAAGACCGTCGAGGCCTATTCGCGCGACCTGCGGCAGTTCCTCGCCTTCCTGGTGGGGCATCTCGGCGAGCAGCCCTCGCCGGGCGCGGTCACCGGGCTGAAGCCGGCCGATATCCGCGCCTTCCTGGCCCATCGCCGCCGCGCCGGGATCGAGAGCCGCTCGCTGATGCGCCAGCTGGCCGCGCTCCGGTCCTTCGGCCGGCACCTCGAACGGGAGGGGCACGGCACCGCCTCCGCCTTCGCGGCGATCCGCAGCCCGAAGGTCGCGAAGGGTCTGCCGAAGCCGGTCTCGGCCTCCGCCGCGCTCGCGATGGCGGATGCCGGTACGCGGGCCGGCGAGGCGCGCGAGCCCTGGGTGCTGGCGCGGGATGCCGCCGTGATCGCGCTTCTCTACGGCTCGGGCCTGCGCATCGCGGAAGCGCTCGGCATCGCCCGGGAGGACGCGCCCGTCGGGGCGGCCGATTCCGTCACCGTCACGGGCAAGGGCGGCAAGATGCGCAGCGTGCCCGTGATCCCGCCCGTCCGGCGGGCGATCGAGGAATACCTGGCGCTCTGCCCCTATCACCTGCCCGCCAAGGGGCCGCTCTTCGTCGGCCAGAAGGGCGGTCCGCTCTCGCCCCGCATCATCCAATATGCCGTCGAGGGCCTGCGCGGTGCACTGGGCCTCGACGCCAAGGCGACGCCGCACGCCTTGCGCCACTCCTTCGCGACGCATCTCCTGTCGCGCGGCGGGGAACTGCGGGCGATCCAGGAGTTGCTCGGCCACGCCTCGCTCTCGACGACCCAGATCTACACCCAGGTCGACGCGGCACGGCTGATGGCGGCCTATGACGCCGCCCATCCGCGCGCCCGCGGCTGAGGACGGCCTTAGGTCACCCGCGCTTGTCGGCGTTCCACACGCCCGAGCAGCCGGTCGAGGTCTTCCAGGTGCCGTTGCCGGAGGCGCCGGAGATGCGGCCGGTCACCTGCGCGCGCTGCTCGCCGCGCGAGATCGTGCCGTTCACGGCGCCGCTCCCGCTCACGCCGCCCGAGGCGCTGAAGGCCTCGCGGCCGCCATACCGGATCGCGCCGTTCTGGACGATGATCGGATAGCGGTAGACCTTGTCGCATTCGCCCTGGCGGGTGATCACCTCGACGCTCCAGTTGCCGTCGAACTTGTTCGGCGCCTTCTGGGCGAGGGCCGGTGCCGAGAGCACGCACGCGACGAGCGCGACGGATATCGATGTGATGCGCAAGCCATCCTCCCCGGGTCGTTCGTTCCTCGACTGAACGCCCGAGCGGGATTTGCGATCCGGGCTGGAGTGTCGGCTGTCGCAACTTCGATGCGATGCGGCCGAGGGCTCCTTCCGGGGCTCGCCGTTGCGGGATAGCCTATGGAGCCCTTCGCCCTGCCCGACGTGGAGGAACAATGGGGAATGCCTCTGACCGACCGAATTTCCGCTCGGCTGCAGCTCGGTTGAGACAGGCCCAGGACGTCTCGCGTCGGCTGATGGAGCAGGCGCCGATTCCCGTCATGGTGCTGTCGCAGGATCTCCGGATCGTGGACGCGAACCCCGCCTATCTCAGGGCGGTGTCGCGCCATCGGGATTCGCTGGCCGGACGGCCGATGTTCGAGGCGTTCCCGGACAGCCCGCACGATCCCGTCCCGACCGGCGTCCAGAACCTCTCGAGCTCCTTCGAGGAGGTTCTTCGCTCGGCCGGCTCGAACGTCATGCCCCTGCAGCGATACGACATCCAGCCGGAGGGACGCTCCTGGGAGGTGCGCTACTGGAACCCGATCAACTGGCCAGTCCTGAACGAGGACGGCTCGGTCGCGGCTCTCGTCCACCACGTTCTGGATGTGACCGAGACGGTTCTTCAGGGCAGGTGGAACGCCTCCGTGCGAACATGGTCGAGCGGGGACCTGCTGGCTCGTGCCGATGCCGCGATCTCAAATGCGAAGCGCATCAGGGCCGAGATGGGCCGCGACCTGGAGCTGACTCGGCTCCAGAGCGAGAGGCGGACCCGGGCCGGACGGACGAGAGGGTCGTAGACGAAGGGGCCGAGTTGCGATCCTCCGGCCAAGACCCGCTCGAGACGACGGGTTCGCGGGCCGGATGCTCGGCCGACCTGTGCGCTCTGTCCGCTACCGGACGGCAGGAACGTGGCGATGAAGGCTTCGTTGGCCAGGAAAGAAGGAAACCGCCATGGCCGACAAAGACCTCAAAGCCCTCTTCCTGCACCAGCTGAAGGACACCTACTTTGCCGAGAATGCGATCCTGAAAGGACTGCCCAAGCTCGCGGAAGCGGCCCGGAGCGAAGAGCTGAAGGGAGCCTTCCGGGTGCACGCGGAGGAGACCCGGGAGCAGGTGAAGCGGCTCGACCAGGTCTTCAGGGTTCTCGGCGAGAAGCCGGAGGCCGTCGAATGCCAGGCCATCCAGGGCATCCTCGCCGAAGGCGACGAGGTCATCGAGGAGTTCGGCGGGTCGGAGGCGATCGATGCCGGGCTGATCTCGGCCGCGCAGGCCGTCGAGCATTACGAGATCACGCGCTACGGGACGCTTCTGGCCTGGGCGAAGCAACTCGGGCTGTCCGAGGCTGCCGATCTCCTGAAGGAGACGCTGGTCGAGGAGGAGAATACCGACCAGCTCCTGTCCGAGCTCGCGGAAGAGGCCGCGAACCCGGCAGCCGCCGCGGCCTGAGCGGCGCTTCGGCCGGGCCGGGTGCCCGGCCCCATGGCCGACAAGCTGGGGCGGTCGTCAGGCCGCTTCCGACCGGAGGTGCTCGGCGAGCTGCTCCATCGTGCCGGAGGTGCCCTGCTCCATGGAGGCGAAGAAGCCTTCGAACATGGCCATCTCCTCCTCCGTGGCGTTGATGGGGTTCCCCTGCATGTGCACGGTCGTGCGCCCACCCTCCTCGGTCAGCGTGACCTCGCTCTCGACTTCGAGCGGCCACGTCTCGCTGAACGGCGCTCGCTTGAGGCCGCCCGTCTCGTCGGAGAACGCGCTGGCATACACGAGCCGATGGGGGCCTCGATCTTTCGGTATTCGAAGCGGCCCCACCACACGTCGCCGTTGGGAAGGGCCATGCTGTAGAGAAACAGGCCGCCCGGGCGGAGTTCGAGCCGTTTGACCTGAATCGCGCAGCCCTTCGGGCCCCACCAGCGCTGCAGCCGGTCGGCCTCGGTCCAGGCCTTCCAGACCAGCTCGCGCGGCGCATCGAACGTGCGTGAGAAAACGAACGGCTGCGTGGCGCTCTTCAGCTCGGCACTCATCGTGTCCCTCCACCCTTTTCGGTTTCATCGGTCGCGGCGGCCTGGACGTCGCGGAGATAGTCTCCCAGGCGGTCAAAGCTGTCGTCGAAGAAGCGCCGGTAGAGCGCGAGCCACTCGTCCACCTCGCGCAGCGGCGTCGGCTCGAGCCGGCAGGGACGCCACTGCGCCTCCCGCCCCCGCGTGATGAGCCCGGCCTTCTCGAGCACTTTCAGGTGCTTGGAGATGGCCGGCAGGCTCATCCGGAACGGCTCGGCCAGTTCCGTCACGCTCGTCTCGCCGCGCGACAGCCGCGCCAGGATCGCGCGGCGTGTCGGGTCGGCGAGCGCCGAGAAGGTCGAGCTGAGATGGTCCTGCGCGAGCACCTAGTTTACCGATGGGTTAATTAGCTTGTCGGTTAAATAGACGGCAAGCCGCACGGCGTCAAGCCGGGCCGTGGCGCTCTCGATGTTGGCGGAGAGCGGCTCGTCGAGCGCGCCGCTTGGAGATCAGGCTGCCGGGCGCTTCGCGAAGGCGAGGCCGATGCCGAGCGCGACCATCGCGGCGCCCGAGGCCTCCCGAAGCCGCCGGACCAGGGCCGGACGCGCGGACGCGCTGTCCCGGATCCCGCTCGCCGCGAAGGCGACGGCGATGTCGGCGAGCGTATTCAGCGCAACCGAGACGAAGCCGAGCACCACGAATTGCAGCGCGACGTGACCCTGGGTCGGGTCGAGGAATTGCGGCACGAAGGCGAGGAAGAAGGCTGCCGTCTTCGGGTTCAGGGCCTCGACGAGCACGCCCTCGCGGAAGGCCCGTTTAGGCCCGATCGCCGGGGCCGGGCGGACGCCCTCGAGAGCCGTGGAGGCCTCCCGGCGGGCGGAACGGAATGTGCGAAGCCCGAGCCAGACGAGATAGGCGGCGCCGACCAGCTTCAAGGCGGTGAAAAGCTCCGCGCTGGCGAGCACGATGGCGGATACGCCGAGGCTGCCTGCGAGGACGTGGACCAGGCCGCCAACACCCGTGCCGATGCTCGACGCGACCCCTTCCGCACGACCTCCGGCCAGCGTGCGGGCCGCGACGTAGAAGATGCCGGGCCCAGGCGTGACCGCAAGCACCAGGGCCGCCACGGTGTACAGGGCGAGCTGGGTGAGGTCCGGCACGGGGGCGTGAACCGCTAGGCTTCGGCGCGGAGGATGCGGCGGATGATCTTGCCGCTCGTCGTGATGGGCAGGTCGGGCCGGAACACGATCTCGCGCGGATAGGCATGCGCCGAGAGCCGCTCGCGGACGAAGCTCTGGATCTCGGACGCCAGGGCCTCGGACGGCTGGTAGCCGGCCTTGGGCACCACGAAGACCTTCACGATCTCCGTGCGGAGCTCGTCCGGCCTGCCCACGGCGGCGGCGAGCGACACAGCGGGATGGCGCAGGAGGCAATCCTCGATCTCGCCGGGCCCGATGCGGTAGCCGGCCGACGTGATGACGTCGTCGTCGCGCCCGACGAAGGAGATGTAGCCCTCCGGGTCGACGGTCGCCTGGTCGCCCGTGGTCATCCAGTCGCCGACGAACTTCCGTTCGGTCGCCTCGTCGTTGTTCCAGTAGCGCAGGAACATGACCGGGTTCGGCCGGCGCACGGCGATCTGGCCGATCTCGCCCGGCTCGCAGGGCGTCCCGTCCGGCCGGATGATCGCGACGTCGTGGCCGGGGACCGGCTTTCCGGTCGCGCCGCCCTTGCCGATGGCGAGCGCCGAGCAGGTGCCGATGACGAGATTGCACTCCGTCTGGCCATAGGCCTCGTCGATCGGGATCCCGAAGGCCTCCTGGCCCCAGGCGGCCGTCTCCGCGCCCAGCGCCTCGCCGGCCGACATGACCGAGCGCATCTCCAGCGCGAAGCGCTCGCGCGGGCGCTGCACGGCGCGCAGCATGCGCAGGGCCGTCGGCGGGATGAAGGCGTTGCGGATGCCCTGGTCGGCGATCAGCCGGAAAGCCTGTTCCGGGTCGAACTTCTCCACCTTCCGGGCCACCACGGGCACGCCGTAGCGCAGGCTCGGCAGGAGGCAGTTGAGGAGGCCGCCCGCCCAGGCCCAGTCGGCCGGCGTCCAGAACCGGTCTTCCGGGCGTGGGAAGAGGCCGTGCGTGAAGACGATGCCGGGCAGATGGCCGAGCAGCACCCGGTGGCCGTGCAGCGCGCCCTTAGGCGGCCCGGTCGTGCCGGAGGTGTAGATCATGAGCGCCGGGTCGTCGGCGCCGGTGTCGCGCGGCGCGAAATCGGGCGAGGCGGCCGCGATCGCCTCCCAGAACCCCTCGATTGCGCCGTCGGGGCCGTGGATGGAGAGCGTCGTGTCGAGATCCGGCAGCCGGTCCCGGATGGTGGCGACCTTGGCGGCGCCCGTGCTGCCCGTGATCAGCGCCTTGGCGCCGGCATCCGCCAGCCGGTAGGCGAGGGCGTCCGCGCCGAAGAGGGAAGCGAGGGGCAGCGCGATCGCGCCGAGCTTGTAGATCGCGACATGCGCGACCGGGACGGCGACGCCCTGCTGCAGAAGGACAGCAACACGGTCGCCGGGGCCGATGCCGCGGGCGCGCAGGGCATTGGCGAGCCGATTGGATCGCTCGCGCAGCTGCCCGAAGGTCAGGATGTCGGTCGAGTCGTTGGGCCGGACCTCGATCACGGCCGGGCGATCGGGATCGGCCGCCGCCCAGCGGTCGGCGACGTCGACGCCCATATTGTAGCGGGCAGGGATCTCCCAGCGGAACCCGGCCCTCAGGGCCTCGAAGTCACGCGAGGCCGGAAGCCGGAAGCCGGCCCATTCGGCCGGATGCTGGAGGGACGCTCGGGCGAGGCCTAAACTGGCCGCCGCGCCGGAATCGGGCAGCGGAGTTACGCCGCCGCGGCCGCCTTCTCGGAGATCTCGCGCTTCAGGCGGCGGGCGCGCAGCGACAGCTCGTTGTCGGACGCCTTGGCCAGGAACGAATCGAGGCCGCCGCGATGCTCGACCGAACGCAGCGCATGCGCGGTGATGCGCAGGCGCACCGAGCGGCCGAGACGGTCGGAGATGAGCGTGACGTTCACGAGGTTCGGCAGGAACCGCGTCTTCGTCTTGCGGTTCGAGTGGCTGACGAGGTTGCCCACGAGAACGGCCTTGCCGGTCAGTTCGCAGCGACGGGACATGGGATTGATCCTATGGTCTCAAGCCGAGCCCGCGCGAGCCGACGAGCCCGGCGCCTGGATCGACACAATCTCGGTGTGAAGGCCGGCCATATACGAAAGCCGGCGCGGAGCGTCAAGGACGGACGGCGCTTTGATCGTTCAGGCCGCGTGGCGCGACTGGCTCAGGGCGGCCTCCACCGCGTCGGGGTTGGCCTCGATGAACGCGCGAGCCTCCGCCGGATGCGCTTGATGTGGTCGGCGTCATGGGCGGATACTCGACCTGCATGGCCGGCATCTCCCCGCGGGCATGGGCGATCGCTTCGCGCAGGCCTTGCTCCAGCGAGAGGCCGAGTTCGGTTCGCCCTCCGGATACATTCTTCCGCTTAGGACTTCCCATCTTCCGCCCTCCCGGCCTGATCTACCCCAGCAGCCGCGCCAGCACGCGCGAATCCACGTTTCCGCCCGACAGGATGATGCCCACGCGCTTGCCCTCGACGGGCACGAGGCCGTTCAGGGCCGCGGCGGCCGCGAGGCAGCCGGTCGGCTCCACGACGATCTTCAGGCGCTCCATGAGAAAGCGCATCGTCTCGACGAGCATCTCGTCGGAGACCGTGAGGATGTCGGTGACGCGCTCGCGGATGATCGGGAAGGTGCGCTGGCCGAGATGGGTCGTGAGCGCGCCGTCCGCGATCGAGACCGGAACGGGGATCGTCACGATGCGCCCCTCCCGGAACGAGCGCTGGCCGTCATTCCCGGCTTCGGGCTCAACGCCGTAGACCTTGCAATCCGGCGAGCGCGCGGCCGCCGCGAGCGCGCAGCCGGACAGGAGGCCGCCCCCGCCGAGGCAGACGAAGAGGAGGTCGAGTGGCCCCGTCTCCTCGATCAGCTCCAGGGCCGCGGTCCCTTGCCCGGCAATGACGTCGGAATGGTCGTAGGGCGGGATCATGGTGAGGCCGCGCTCGGCGGCCAGTTGCCGCCCGATCGCCTCCCGGTCGTCCTTGTAGCGGTCGTAGGTGACGACCTCGCCGCCATAGCCCTTCGTCGCCGCGAGCTTCAGGGCGGGCGCGTCCGACGGCATGACGATGACCGTCTTCACGCCCATGAGGCTGCCCGCATAGGCGATCGCCTGGGCGTGGTTGCCGGACGAGAAGGCGACGACGCCGCGCGACTTCTGCTCGTCCGGCAGGGCGGAAATGGAGTTGTAGGCGCCGCGGAACTTGAAGGCGCCCGAGCGCTGCAGGTTCTCGCATTTGAAGAAGAGCTGCGCTCCGGTCCTCCCGTCCGCGATCCGGGAGGTCATGACGGGCGTGCGGTGGGCGACACCCGCGATACGCGTTGCGGCGGTCTCGACATCGGCGAAGGTCGGGAGCGCGATCTCGGGTGCGGGCTGGGACATGGCGGCGCTCATGGCGTTCATCCGTGCTTGAAGGCGGGCGGGCGCTTGTCGAGGAAGGCTGCCATGCCTTCCTTCTGGTCGGCGGTGGCGAACATGGCGTGGAACACGCGCCGTTCGAACCGGATGCCTTCCGCGAGGCTCGTCTCCTCCGCCCGGTTGATGGCCTCCTTGGTCATCATGGCGACGGGGACGGACATGGAGGCGATCGTGCGGGCCGCCTTCATGGCTTCGTCGAGGAGCTCGGCGGCCGGGACGACGCGCGAGACGAGGCCCGAGCGCTCGGCCTCGGTGGCATCCATCATGCGGCCCGTGAGGCAGAGGTCCATCGCCTTCGCGCGGCCCACGAGGCGGGTGAGGCGCTGCGTGCCGCCGATGCCCGGCATGACGCCGAGCTTGATCTCGGGCTGGCCGAATTTCGCCGTGTCGGCCGCGATGATGACGTCGCACATCATGGCGAGTTCGCAGCCGCCCCCGAGCGCGAAGCCCGCGACCGCCGCGACGATCGGCTTGCGGCGCTCGGCCACCCGGTCGGCCAGCCGGAACAGGTCGTCCAGATAGGTCCCCGGATAGGAGAGGGAGGACATCTCGGCGATGTCCGCGCCGGCCGCGAAGGCGCGCTCGGAACCCGTGATCATCATGCAGCCGATCTTCGGATCGGCATCGAAGGCGGTCAGCGCCTCGACCAGTTCGGCGATCAGCGCCGAGTTGAGGGCGTTCAGGGCCTTCGGCCGGTTCAGCGTGATGCGGCCGACCCGGTCGTCCCGCTCGACAAGGATGTTCTCAGGCATTGTCCGCGTTCCCTCCCGCTTCCGGAACGCAGCGCTAGTTGAGGGGCGGAGGCGCCGCAAGCTCGCCCGCGGCTGCGGGCCGCATGCCGGGCAGGGCTCCAGACCCTTTGACCTGGGGTTTGTCGTGAAGTAGACCGAACGAGGTAAGCAAAAACCGTGCCGAAAAGGCGCGTCGGGGCAACGTATGGCGTTGATGCAGCGACTCGAAATGCGCCAGGGTCAATCCCTGGTCATGACGCCTCAGCTTCTGCAGGCGATCAAGCTGCTGCAGCTCTCCCATCTCGATCTTGTCAGCTATGTCGAGGCCGAACTGGAGCGCAATCCACTCCTGGAGGCCGGCGAGCGGGATGGCGAGGGAGGCGGCGATCTCGCCCTTGCCGAGCTGGGACAGCAGGTTGCCGAGACCATCCGGTCCGGCGACATCGACCTCGCCCGCGGCGAGATCGAGGGCGATCACGCTCCGGCCCTCGACAACGTGTTCGACGAGCCCGTTGCCCCGGAAGGGCAGGAGCAACAGCTCGACGCCTTCACGCTGTCCACCCCGGCCTGGCAGAAATCGGGCGGATCCTTCGACGGCGAGGATACGGACTTTGCGACGAGACTCGCCAGCGAACCCTCGCTGCACGAGCACCTCGTCGGCCAGCTCGACCTTGCGACGGCAAATGCCGTCGACCGCTTCATCGGCCGCCACGTCATCGATGCCGTCGACGAAGCCGGTTATCTGGGCGAGACCTGCGAGCAGCTGGCGAACAACCTCGGCGTGAGGACGGCAGACGTCGAGCGCGTTCTTCGCCTCGTCCAGGGCTTCTCTCCTTCGGGCATCGCGGCCCGGAACCTTGCCGAGTGCCTCGCGATCCAGCTGCGCGAGCGGAACCGTTTCGATCCGGCCATGGAGGCGCTGGTCGGCCGGCTCGACCTCGTCGCCAAGCGCGACATGGCCGCGCTCCGGCGCATCTGCGGCGTCGATGACGACGACCTCGCCGAAATGCTGGGCGAGATCCGCCAGCTCGATCCGAAGCCGGGGCGGGCCTTCGGCGGCGGCCCCGTCCAGACCCTCGTGCCCGACGTGTTCGTCCGCGCCGCGCCGGACGGAAGTTGGATCGTCGAGCTCAATCCCGACACGCTGCCGAAGGTGCTGGTGAACCAGGCCTACCATGCCCGGGTCTCGCGCCAGGCGAAGGGGGAGGCAGAGAAGAGCTTCATCAGCGAGTGCCTGCAGAGCGCGAACTGGCTGACCCGCTCGCTGGAGCAGCGCTCCAAGACCATCCTCAAGGTGGCGACCGAGATCGTCCGGCAGCAGGACGGATTCTTCGCGCATGGCGTCTCCCACCTGCGGCCGCTGAACCTGAAGACGGTCGCCGATGCGATCGGGATGCATGAATCGACCGTCTCGCGGGTCACGTCGAACAAGGCGATCGGCACCGCCCGCGGCACCTTCGAGATGAAGTACTTCTTCACCGCCTCCATCCCGAGCGCGTCGGGCGCGGAGGCGCATTCCTCCGAGGCCGTGCGACACCGGATCCGGCAGCTGGTCGATGCCGAGAACCCCGAGGACATCCTGTCGGACGACGCGCTCGTGAAGCGCCTGCAGCGCGAAGGCATCGACATCGCGCGCCGCACCGTCGCGAAGTACCGGGAGTCGCTGCGCATCCCATCGTCGGTCGACCGCCGCCGCGAGAAGCGCGTCGGCATGCGCTGAGGGCGACGATCCGCCGGCGGAACGACCGGCTCCCGGCGGGATTGATGGACGTGCCATCATCTTCGAGGAGGACGCCCATGAAGACCCTCGCCGCCGCGTTGGTCGCAGCCCTGCTGGCCGGTGCCGCCCAGGCGCAGCCCGCGCCTCCTCCTCCAGGGCCGGGCGCGCCTCCGCCGCCGCCGGGGGACAACCAGGGTCCCCCGCCGGGACCACGCGACGGGCGTCCCGGTCGCGGCGCCTTCATCAAGCTGGAAGCGCCCGGAGGTGCGGAGATCGCGGTCCGTTGCGCCGACGGCGAATCCACCCGGGCCTGCATGGATGTCGTGGTGCAACTCCTGGAGCGGACCCGCAGCATGCATGGCGACCGCCGGCGGGACTGGGATCGGGATCGCGGCGGCTATCGGGGCGGTGGCGGCGGCGATTACCGCGGCGATCGCGACAACGACTGATCGGATCGGCTGCCGCGGGCAGCCCGACGGACGGGCCGGGAGGGGCGCTCTCCCGGCTTTTTTAACGAGGCGCTTGCGTCCCCGGCGCTTCAGCTGCCGGCTGGGCCCGACCCCGGATGCGGCAGCTCAGCCGATCCGGCGCTCGTCGATACGCCCGGTGCGGCCGCCGCGCGGCGCATCGCTCCGTAGCGGCGAGGAGCGTGGCCCACCACGCGCCTGAAGGCGTTTCCGAAGGCGCTCTCGGACGCGTAGCCGAGGCTGGCCGCGAGCTCGGCGATAGACTGGTCGCCCCGCTTCAAGGCGGCGCGCGCGACCTGCATGCGCCAGCGCAGGAGGTGTTCGAGCGGCGGAACACCCACCAGGGCCGTGAAGCGGAGAGCGAAGCCGGACCGGGACATCCCGACGGCCTTCGCCAGGGCGTCCACCGTCCAGCGCCGGCCGATCTCGTCGTGCATCAGCCTGATCGCGCGGCCGATCCGCCGGTCGCTCAGGGCCCCGATCCACCCGGCCGCATCCGGTCCGTTCACGGCCACATGCGCCCGGAGCGCCTGGACGAGGAGGATGTCGGCGAGGCGGCCCGTCATCAGGGATTCGCCCATCCGGCCGCTGTCGAGCTCGTCGTCGAGAAGCTGTAGCGTGCGGCGCAGGATGGCGGCGGCGGGCTCCCGCGCCGGGACGTGGAGAAAGGGCGGCAGCGCATCGAGCAGGAGCCGCGCATCCTCGCTTCCGAACACGAACCCGCCTCCGATCAGCACCGTGTCCTCGCCGCCGTGATGGACGATGCCGGACGTGGTGCCGGCGAAGAGCGCCGTTCCGTCGCTCGCCGGCAGGCCGGGCGCCGTCGAGAGGACGAAGGGCGGAGCGTTCGCCAGGAGAAACGTATCCCCTTCCTCCAGCCGGCATGGCGCCACGCCCGGCAGCTCGATCCAGCAGCATCCCCGCAGGACCGCGTTGAACTTCAGATAGGGCTTGGCCGCGAAACGGAGCGCCCAGCTTCCGCCGGCCTCGAGGCGCGCCGTGGCGAGGCTCTGCACATCGAGGAGGGAAAAGACCTGGGACAGAGGATCCATGGCCGATCATGGACGAACGCGCAGACGAACTGGCGTCCGGCGCATAGATCGTCCGGCCATGGCGGCGCAAGATCCCGGCCATGACGAACGAAACGGAGGCGGCGATGGCGGGCATCGAAGGCAAGGTGGTCGCCATCACGGGCGCGAGCAGCGGGATCGGGGAGGCGACCGCGCGGATGCTCGCGGCAGGCGGCGCCAAGGTGGTGCTCGGGGCACGGCGCGAGGAGCGCCTGGCGGCGCTCGCCTCCGCCATCGTGGAAGCGGGCGGCGAGGCCGCCTACAGGATCGTCGACGTGACGCGGCGCGAGGATCTGGTCGGCCTCGTCGACCTGGCCTGCGAGCGCTTCGGCAGGCTGGACGTGCTCGTCGGCAATGCCGGCATCGGCCCCATCTCGCCGCTCGACGATCTGCGGGTCGAGGACTGGGACGCGATGATCGACGTCAACATCAAGGGCTTCCTCTACGGGATCGCGGCGGCCCTGCCGGTGTTCCGCCGCCAGGCCTCGGGCCATTTCGTGACCGTGATCTCGACCGCCGGGCTGAAGATCGTGCCGCAGCAGGCGGTCTATGCCGGGACCAAGAACGCCGTCCGGACGATCTGCGAGGGGCTGCGCCAGGAGGCCGGCGGCGCCCTGCGCGTGACGGGGATCTCGCCCGGCTTCGTGCGTACCGACTTTGCGGACAGCATGAGCGACCCGGCACTGAAGGCGCAGGTCCGCGCCCGGATGGAGGAGATCGCGATCCCCCCGGAGGCGATCGCCCGGGCCATCGCGTTCGCGATCGAGCAGCCCGCGGAGGTCGATGTCGGCGACATCGTCGTCCGGCCGACGGCGCAGTCCTGACAGTGACGAGCGGGACTATTCCGGCGTGAACCAGAGGGTCATCTGGTAGTCGATCGTCAGCTCCTCGCCGGCCGCGATGTCCCGGGCGGCGACGAGGTCGATGGCGAGTTCGTCGATGTGCCGGACGAAGTCGCAATTGGGCGTGTAGGAGTGGTTGAGCAGGCTCGTGAAGCCGAGCGCGATGGCCGACCGCCCCTCGTGCCGGTAGAGATCCTCCTCCACCGTGCCGTGCTCCCACATGAACACGTAGGTGAACACGATCGTGGGATCGACCGCCTTCCGGTCCTCCGGCGGGATGACGAGGACGGGCGAGCGCTCGATGAGCGCGCCGGCCGGTATGTCGGTCTCCGCGATCACGCCGCGGCCCCTCCGGCCCATCTGCGAGATGCGAAGCGGCAGCCGCTGGCTCGACCGGACGCCGATGGCCTCGAAAGGAGCATTCATGCTGGCTCGACCTGCAGAAGGCCGGGCGGAGCCGCCGGCCGGAGGAGACGGCGCCTGTCGAGGCTGGAAGGCACGGGGCCAGGTGCGCCGGCCCAGATAAGCGGGCCGGGCGAACTCGGTTCCGCCCGATTCTGCCCGTTTATGCGGCAGGTGGATCGAGGAGGCCGAGCGCCTCCACCTGCGCGAGCTGGCCCGCGATGAGCTTCTCGCCGATGTCGCGCCGGTAGCGCATGTCCGGGACCAGGACGCGGTCGGCCAGCCGGTAGGCCTCGACGCGTGCTTCCGCGATCGTCGCGCCCGCTCCCGTCACCACGGCCGTCCAGCCGTAGATGCCGCTGGTCACGAGGTTGCCCGAGGGATCGAGCCCGATCTCGCCATGGTGGAAGTGGCGCCGGTCGGCATCCGTCAGCTCGCCGTCGAACAGGACGGGGAGGCCGACGGGCGCCTCCACCTCGCGGCGCGTATACGGGAAGGGGGGCGTCGTCAGGACGATCCCGACGGCAAAGCCCCGCCGCGTCCGGAACGGCGTGCCGGAGCGGGTCACCATGGCGCGGAAGAGCTCGGCCCAGGAGGTTTCCTGCAGCGGATCGAGGATGGCAAAGCCCGGATAGCCGAACCGGCAGGTGAATTCGAGCGGCCAGATGCCCCGGTCGTTCACGATCGTGTTGAGGTTGATGTAGCCGAGATAGCCGTTCTCCCGCAGGATCGGCGCCATGCGGGCGAGCGTCCGCTCGAAGAACCTCCCGGTCCGGTCATAGGTGACCACCGTGCCCATCTCGCCCGTGAGCTCGCCCATGTCGCCAGGGAAGAAGCGCTTGTGCTCCCAGTCGAGGCAGGCGGGCTCGAGGAAGCGCTCCCCGTCGAAATAGGCGCCGACGCCCATCTCCACGCCCTCGAGATATTCCATGAGGATGAAGCGCGCGCCCTCGCTGCGCCCGAGCAGCCTCGCCCGGATCATGGCGGCGACGTCGCGGCCGTCGGGGAGACGCCCGACATAGTTGTCCGAGGCGCCGAAACCCTCGCCGGAAAACTTCAGCACGTAGCGGCCCGGCCGCTCGGCCAGGAAGGCGAGGGCAGGTTCGGCGGCCTCGAAATCCCAGACGCCCGCGACCTTCAGGCCGATCCGGGCGAGCACACCCTGGGCATAGGCGCGGTCCTTCTCGAGCCGGTCGCCGAAGGCCGAACCCCCGATGACGTTGAACCCTTTCGCGCGCAGCTCGTCCTGAACGGCGCCGCGGCCCTTGGCGACGTTCTCGAACAGAATGATCCCGTCCGGGCCGGCCTCGCGCACCCAGTCGAGTTCGGCGCGCCAATCCTCCGTCTGCGGCACGAGCCCCGCCATGGTGCCGCGCGCGAGCGGCTCCGCGATCGAGACCCGAACATCGTGGCCGTCCTCGACCAGACGGCCATAGAGGGCGCCGAGGTCGCAGGTGTCGCCGATGCCGAGGAACCGCATGGCTTCCGTTTGGCAGGCGCGCGCGCCCGGCACAACCGCGGCGTGCGCGCGAGGTCTCTCACCCGGAATTAACCATTCCCTGCCACTAACCTGGACGGGGCCCCTGCGGCCCCGTCGTCCGAAGAGAGCAGCCTATTGCCCATGGACGTTGCCAAGAAGCGCGAGCTCCCTGCCAGCTTCGCCGCGCGGCTGAAGCTCTATCGGCTCGGGGAGGCCGAATTCCGCACGCTCGCCGGCCTCTGGCCGCGGCTCGAGCCGGCTCTCGCCTCCTCCCTCGATGAATTCGTCGCGCTGGAACTCGCCAACCCGCCGACCCGGGCGCTTTTCGAGCGGCACGGGCCGACGATCCGGCGCCTGGAGCAGGATCATCTCGCGCTGGTCCTGTCCGGCCGGCTCGACGCGGCCTATGTCGAATCCTGCCGCCGGATGACGGCGGAGCACGAGCGCCTGGAGGTTTCCGCGCGCACGCGCCTCTTCGCCCGCCACATCGTCTATGGGGCGATGCTCCGCGTGCTCGAGGCACGGCATCGGTTCAGCGGCGCAAGGCTCGGCCGGGCGGCGCGCCTCGTCGGGGCGGCCCTCGATTTCGACGTCGCCATGACGATGGCGCTGCAGCAGGATGCGGCGCTCCAGGCCTCCGAGCTGCGCCGCGAGACGGTCGAGCGGGCGATCGGGGAGTTCGAGCCGGCGATCCGCGAGGTCGTGATGGCGGTCGCCTCGGCCGCCGAGGCGCTGCGCTCGAACTCGGCCGAGATGCGGGAGGTCGCGAACGAGACCTCGGCCCGCATGAGCTCGGCCTCGCGCTCGGCGGCGGAGACGCAGGAGACGGTCGTGGCGGCCGCGGCGGCGACCGACCAGCTCGCGATCGCCATCGGGGAGATCGGGCAGCAGAGCGGCGACAGCCTCGTGCGGGCCCGCAACGCGGCGGGCGACGCCCGCACGTCCATGAACGGCCTGGAGGAACTCGCGCAGGCGGCGGACCAGATCGGCTCGGTCGTGGAGCTCATCTCCAAGGTGGCGGCCCAGACGAACCTGCTCGCCCTCAATGCGACGATCGAGGCGGCGCGGGCGGGCGAGGCCGGTCGCGGCTTCTCGGTCGTGGCGCAGGAGGTCAAGGCGCTGGCCAACGAGACCGCGCAGGCGACCCACGAAATCTCGCGCCAGACGGCCGCGATCCGCGGGGCGGCGCAGCGCTCGCTGGCTCAGATCGGGGCCGTGATGGAGGCCGTGGCCGGAATCTCCGTCTCCGCGACCGCGATCGCGGCCTCGGTGGAGGAGCAGGCGGCCGCAACGCGGTCCATCTCGGAGGGGATCCGGGCGGTTGCCAGCACGACCACGCGGGCGAGCGAGGAAATGAGCGCCGTCGATGCCGCGACGGGGCGGCATCTCGCCGCCGTCGAGGCGATCGTCCAATGGACCGACCGCCTGGCGGTAGGCTCAGGCGATCTCCAGAAGGGTGTCGGGGAGTTTTTCGCGCGCGTGCGCGGGGTCGGCTAGCCGGATCTCAGGCCGGCGCGCGCCCCGCGCCGGGGAAGAAGGCCGCGTGCTCGGTCCATTCGGACGCGACATGCGTCGCGGCGGCGGCCACGCCGGATTCGGCGAGCACCTTCGCGATCACCTGCTGGCGACCCGTCCTGGTCTCGGCCGTGCGGGCGCGCGCGATCTCCAGCGAGATCGCGATGCCGCGCTCGAGCTCGGCCCGGGACAGGCCGCGGAACCGCGACAGAAGATCCTCCGCCACGGCTTCCAGGTCTGACCACGCCGCGTCCGGCAGCTCGGCCAGATAGATCGCGACGGGGAGCGACGGATCCGCCAAGAGACGGCTCCGAGCTTAGGCGCTCGGGGCCTGCGTCGCGCTCGGAAGCGGAGCCTGTGCCGGGCGGCGGCGCGCGTCGAACTGCCTCGGCTTCGGCTTCGGCAGCAGGCCTTCGCGCTGCATCTGCTTGCGGGCGAGCTTCCGGGCGCGGCGGACGGCCTCACCACGCTCGCGAGCCTTCCGCTCGGACGGCTTCTCGAACGCCTTGCGCTTCTTCAGCTCGCGGAAAATGCCCTCGCGCTGCATCTTCTTCTTGAGCACGCGGAGAGCTTGATCGACGTTATTGTCGCGAACCAGGACCTGCAAGGGATCTCGCTTTCTGCGCCCGACAGGGAGGCGCAATGTTGGAGGGGGGGTGGAGGAAGCGCGCGGCTTCCTCCGGGTTTAAGAAATCAGGCGACCTGAAGGTTCGCCACGGCGACCTTGCCGGAGCGGCGATCCTGCTCGGTGTCGAACGACACCTTCTGGCCTTCTGCCAGGCTGCGGATGCCGGCGCGCTCGAGAGCGGTCGCATGGACGAAAACGTCCTTGCTGCCGTCATCGGGGGCGATAAACCCGTAGCCCTTGGTTTCGTTGTAGAACTTCACGGTTCCCGAAGTCATGACGGGGATCCTTTCGTCTCGATCGTGCACGTTGAAATCGGAAGCGAGCGGTTGCCCGCCTCGATTTCGGCTTCGCGATATTGGGTAGAAAAGTCTGAAGCGTGCGCCCGGTAGAGGCGAAACGGCCCAGTTGTCCGGCCAAAGTCGACGCACACCACATAATCCCGATCACTCTGCGATACAACCGCAGCCCACCTTGGGGCCGGTTTTTGACAAAGCCGGGCGAGTTCCCGCGGGTTGACCGGGCCGGCCAAGCTTCCGACAAGCGGCCCGTCGGCCGAAGCCAGCACAGGGGAGATCATGCAGGCGCCTGAGACCGTTCGGAGTGTTGCCGAGCTTCGCGCCCGCGTCGCCGCGTGGCGTCAGGCGGGCGAGCGTGTCGCACTCGTGCCCACGATGGGAGCTCTGCACGAGGGGCATCTCGCGCTCGTCCGGGCCGGGCGGGAGCGCGCCGAGCGGGTCGTCGTCTCCATCTTCGTCAACCCGAAGCAATTCGCCCCGAACGAGGATTTCGAGGCCTATCCGCGCGTCGCCGACCGCGACCGGGCGGCGCTCGTCGGGCTCGCCGACGTGATCTTCGCGCCCGGCGTGAACGACATGTACCCGCCGGGCTTCGCGACCGAGATCACGGTCGCGGGCCCGAGCGAAGGCTTCGAGGGCGCGGCGCGACCGGGCCATTTCGCCGGCGTCGCCACCGTCGTGGCCAAGCTCTTCACGCAATGCGGTCCGGATTACGCGATCTTCGGCGAGAAGGACTGGCAGCAGCTCCAGGTCGTGACCCGCATGGCGCGCGACCTCGACCTGCCCCTCGAGATCGTGCCGCATCCGACCGTGCGGGACGAGGCCGGTCTCGCGCTCTCCTCGCGCAACGCGTACCTGTCGCCGGACGAGATCGAGACCGCCCGCAAGCTCAACGTCATCCTTTCGCGCACGGCGGGCGAGCTGCGCGCAAGGCCCGTGGCCGAGGTGCTGGCGAAGGGGCGGGCCGAGCTGGAGGCACTCGGCTTCGGGCCGATCGACTACCTCGCGGTCGCCGATCCGGAGACGCTGAAGCCGCTCGATGCCTTGGAGCCCGGAAAACCCGCCCGCCTCCTCGTCGCGGCCCGGCTCGGCTCGGTCCGTCTCCTCGACAACGTGGCCGTGTGATCGGATCCCGGACACCTCCTTGACCGTGCAATCCGTCCCCGCCTAGCCTTTCCGGCGAGCGTCGCCCGAAGGCCGTCGGCCTCCCGAGAGCGCCGCCGGGAGGACGTGCCATGTCGAGCAAAGCGGGCGGCGGCGCCCTGTCGCGCCGCGCATTCACGGGCATTCTGGGTGCGGGAGCCGCAGCCGCGGCATCGGGCGCCGCGCTCGGGCAGGCGCCGGCGCAGCGACAGGGGCCGCCGACCGTCATCAGCAATCCGCCTCGCGACTTCAGCCGGCGCGGCGCGCCGACGACCTATTTCTCAGATCCCGACATCCTCACGGTCGATCCGAGCTTCGACAACCTCGTGCAGCCGAACGCCGCGATCCAGCGGATCTGGACGGGCGCTCTCTGGGCGGAAGGGCCGGCCTGGAATTCGCAGGGCCGCTATCTCGTCTGGAGCGACATTCCGAACAACCGGCAGCTGCGCTGGATCGAGGATGACGGGCGCGTCTCGGTCTTCCGCGCGCCCTCCGGAAATTCCAACGGCAACACCTTCGACTACCAGGGCCGGCAGATCTCCTGCGAGCACCTGAACCGCCGCGTCGTGCGCTACGAGCTGGACGGCTCGGCCACGATCCTGGCCGACAACTACCAGGGCAAGCGGCTGAACTCGCCGAACGACGCGGTGCCGCATCCCGACGGGTCGGTCTGGTTCACGGACCCTCCCTATGGCGGGCAGCTCTACGAGGGCGCGCCGGACGAGGCGGGCGGGCCGTCCAACGCGTCGGGCCGGATCAATCCGCGCCTCGGCCAGCCTCCCGAGATCGGCCGCTGGCGGCGCGAGCTGCCGACCAACGTCTACCGTCTCGATCCCTCCGGCCGCCTCGACGTGGTGATCACCGAGGAGCAGGTGCCCGATCCGAACGGTCTCGCCTTCTCGCCGGACCACAAGCGGCTCTACGTGGCCTCGACCGGGAAGGGCCCCGGCGACCGCGGGCCGGGCGGAAAGGGCGATATCCACGTCTTCGATGTCGGGCCCGACAACAAGCTGTCCAACGGCCGCCGCTTCACGGATTGCGTCGTCGATGGGGTGAACTGCAATTCCGACGGGCTGCGATGCGACGTGGATGGGAACGTCTGGTCGGCCTCCAATGCCGGCCGGAACGTCGGCTACAGCGGGGTCACGGTCTGGAATCCGGAAGGCAAGCTGATCGGCCGGATCCGGCTGCCGGAGGTCTGCGGCAATGTCTGTTTCGGCGGGCCGAAGCGGAATCGCCTGTTCATGGCGGCGAGCCAGTCGATCTACGCCGTCCATGTCGGCACCCAGGGTGCGTCGCCCGGCTGAGCGCGGCGCAGCACGACGGCCTGCGGCCGGTTTCCACGAGGTACTACTTTGGGTTGATGCCATATCCCTGAACAGGGCCTCCGACCCGTTGTAGGCTTGGGGTCCGGCCGTCGGATCGCTCGTCGTGTTCGGCAGCCGAAACTGGCGCCGCAATCGCCAGTTGATCGAGAATCTTTTCAGGGAGCGGAATCTTGGCCCGTCTGGGATTAGCGGGCGAAGCGCCGGGCAAGGACCCGCCGCTCTCCAGGCGCGCCTCGCCCGCGACGGGCGCGGCGGACGAGATCGGCGATGCCCATTTCGGGAATCGCCTTCTCTCCGCTCTCCAGCCGAGCGACTTCGAGATACTCAGGCCCGATCTGCGCGTCGTCGACCTGCGGCAGGGGGAGGGACTCTACGAGCCCGGCCAGCCGATCACCTCCGCGTATTTCCCGCATGGGAGCATGATCTCGCTGGTGGCGGTGCTCGAGGAGGGCGAGACGGCGGAGGTGGCCGTCTACGGCCGCGAGGGCGTCGCGGGCTACCTGAGCTCGCTCGTCGCCGAGAATTCCTTCGGACGCTATATCGTGCAGATCTCCGGCACCGCGTCCAAAATCAGCACCGCCCGTCTGGTGCAGGCGGTCCATTCCAGCCCGACGATGCAGGACGTGTTCTCCCGCTATCTCCAGGCGATCCTGTTCCAGAGCTTCCAGACGGTCGCCTGCAACGCCCTCCACTCCGTCGAGCGGCGCTTCTGCCGCTGGCTCCTGGCGACGCGCGACCGGGCGGGGCGGGACGATCTCCCCCTGACGCACGATTTCCTGTCGGAGATGCTGGGCGTGCAGCGTCCCACGGTCAGCCTCATCGCCCGCACGCTCCAGGCCGCCGGTCTCATCGAGCAGGGCCGCGGCGTGATCCGCGTGGTGGACCCCGAAAGGCTCGAGGAGAGCGCCTGCTGCTGCTACCGGCTCAACCGCGCCAATCTCGAGCGCCTCCTGCCGGGTGCCTTCAGGTAGGAGCAGCACAGGCCGAAGTACTTTTCCGTACGGTTCGGCGTTGTGTTAGGCGTCGAACTGATCTCGATCACGAACGCGTTATCGATTGCTGATCTCTACCGGATTGGGGGAGGCAGCCTGGTGGTCGAGACAAAAGCAAAGGCCTTGAATGCAGTCGGTACAGGGGAAGGAGCGGGGAAGAGGATAGAACTCAGACAGGTCAGTTTCGACGGCCTGATGACGGACCTGATCGAGCTTGATTTTGCCCATGCCTGCGAATGCGAGCGGATCGGCCGCAGCGGGTCGGGCTCCACCACGAAAAAGCACGTACTGAACCGGCTGCGCGAGCTGCATCGCGCGAGACGCGAGCCCTACCTTCGCGAACTCACCCGGGTCGTGCTGACCCAGTGATCCCCATACCGGGCCGGGCGCGCCCAGCGGACCGGCCTTCCAAGCAGCCAGACCATCGCATTGCCTTTCCGCCCGGCCGCGCCGTGTCGCGGCGACGGGAGAGTTGTGCCGGAATCGAGACCTGCCGGATGAACGCACACGCAAACACGCCCGATCTCATCAAGAAGCACGCGAACAGGCGGCTCTACAGCATACAGGCGGGAGCCTACGTGAACCTGGAGGACCTGGCCGAGATGGCCCGCGCGGGCCGGGACTTCGTGGTGGTCGACACGCGGACCCAGGAGGACATCACCCACGCGACCCTCGCGCAGATCCTCCTCGCCCAGGAGAGCCGCACGCAGGAGAACCTCCTGACGGCTGATTTCATGCTGAAGCTGATCCGGCTGCGCGGCGACACGCTCGGCGCCTACGTGCCTGACTATCTCCACACGACGCTGCGGCTCCTCTCCGAGCAGCGCGGGGAGGCGGCGCGCAGCGGCGCAGGCAACGCCTGATCCGGCGAGCGCGCGACCATGCCCAACTCAGCCCGCACAAGAGTGGCCGACGTTATGCCGGCCCAGGCTCAAGGCCATGCCCGCCCCGAGGTCGAGCCCGCCGAGATCGTGCGGCGCGACCTCACCAAGCAGATCCGCAAGCTGCGCTGGATCGGCCGCGCCGACGAGGCGCAACGGCTCGAACTGGCGCTCGCCGTCCGGGAGCACGCGCTCCGGGTCCGCGGCTGCCTGCAGAGCGCCACGCTGCGCGGCCACCTCGCGTGACCGCCATTTGACAAGCGCCCCGGCCGCGAGGACACTCGCGGCCGTTCCGAGGGGGGTCCCGCAAGGGGCTGAGATACGGCTGGTTGCGCCGTGACCCTTGAACCTGATCCGGGTCATGCCGGCGAAGGGACTGGAACCGGCGCGCGTCAGAGTTCCCCCAAGCGCCCTCCATCTCTCGCAGCATCCCACAACGGCGGCACCATGGTGCCCGAGGGAGCGAGACTTATGACGGTTCACATCGATCCGAAGAGCGCCAAGCTGCCGGTCGGCACGCCCGAGACGGTGACGACCGGCCCGATCCAGGGCTCGCGCAAGGTCTACGCGTCGCCGAAGGGGCGGCCCGACATCCGCGTTCCCTTCCGCGAGATCCAGCTCACCGATCCGAACGAGCCGGCCGTCCGCGTCTATGATCCTTCGGGGCCCTACACGGAAACCGACGCCGGCATCGACCTCGCGGCCGGGCTGAAGCAGACCCGCCGCGCCTGGATCGATGCGCGCGGCTTCGAGGCCGTTCCGGGCCGCGCCGTGAAGCCGGAGGACAACGGCAACGTCTCGGCGGAAAAACTCGTCCCCGAATGCCCGGCGGAGCGCACGATCCTGCGCGGAAAACCCGGCCAGATGGTCACGCAATACGAATTCGCGAAGGCCGGCATCGTCACGGACGAGATGATCTATGTCGCGCACCGCGAAAACCTCGCCCGCGAGGCGGCGCTCGCGAGCGCGGTCGAGACGATCGCGGACGGCGAGAGCTTTGGCGCCGCCATCCCGGATTTCGTCACGCCCGAATTCGTGCGGTCGGAGGTGGCGCGCGGCCGCGCCATCATCCCGGCCAACATCAACCACCCCGAAGTCGAGCCGATGGCGATCGGCCGCAACTTCCTGGTCAAGATCAACGCGAATATCGGTAATTCCGCGGTGACGTCCGGCGTCGCCGAGGAAGTGGAGAAGATGGTCTGGGCGACCCGCTGGGGCGCCGACACGGTCATGGACCTCTCCACCGGCCGCAACATCCACAACATTCGCGGCTGGATCCTGCGGAACTCGCCCGTGCCGATCGGCACCGTGCCGATCTACCAGGCGCTGGAGAAGGTCGACGGCGACCCGCTCAAGCTCGACTGGGAGGTGTTCAAGGACACCCTGATCGAGCAGGCCGAGCAGGGCGTCGACTACTTCACCATCCATGCGGGCGTCAGGCTCGCGCACGTCCCGCTCACCGCCAACCGGGTCACCGGCATCGTGTCGCGCGGCGGCTCGATCATGGCGCGCTGGTGCCTCGCCGGGCACCGCGAGAGCTTCCTCTACGAGCGCTTCGACGAGATCTGCGACATCATGCGGGCCTACGACGTCTCGTTCTCGCTCGGCGATGGACTTCGTCCAGGGAGCCGCGCGGACGCCAACGACCGGGCGCAGTTCGCGGAACTGGAGACGCTGGGTGAACTCACAAAAATCGCGTGGGACAAAGGCTGCCAGGTGATGATCGAGGGCCCCGGCCACGTGCCGATGCACAAGATCAAGGTCAACATGGAGAAGCAGCTGCGCGAATGCGGCGAGGCGCCGTTCTACACGCTCGGCCCGCTCACCACCGACATCGCGCCCGGCTACGACCACATCACCTCGGCGATCGGCGCGGCGCAGATCGGCTGGTACGGCACGGCGATGCTCTGCTACGTCACGCCGAAGGAACACCTCGGCCTGCCGAACCGCGACGACGTCAAGACGGGCGTCATCACCTACAAGATCGCCGCCCATGCGGCGGACCTTGCCAAGGGCCACCCGGCCGCGCTCCTGCGCGACGACGCCCTCTCCCGCGCCCGCTTCGACTTCCGCTGGGAGGACCAGTTCAACCTCTCGCTCGACCCCGACACGGCGAGGTCCTTCCACGACGAGACGCTGCCGAAGGACGCGCACAAGGTCGCCCATTTCTGCTCCATGTGCGGCCCAAAATTCTGCTCGATGAAGATCACGCAGGATCTGCGCGCCGAGGTGCAGGCGATGGGAGACAACGAGCGCCGCGCGCTGGAGGGGGCGGCCGCCGAAGCCGAGGCGGCGCGCGCCGGCATGGCGGCGAAGAGCGCGGAGTTCTTGGCGACCGGCGGGAAGCTTTATGTCGACGCGGCGGAGTAGGTG